>DATMQG010000026.1:0-45177 GCA_035566835.1 Solirubrobacteraceae bacterium | reverse complement strand
CGGCGAAGGCCGCGATCGCGAGCACCGTCACCCGCACGGCGCGGTCGAACGCGGCGTGGCTCTCGGTGGCATCCAGCCCGGTGAGGTGGGGCAGCAGCGAGGTCTGGATCGCCTGGAACAGCTGCAGCGGCGCGCGGGCGATCAACAGCACGTTGAACACGACGCCGGCGAGCGCCGTGCGCGAGGTGGCGGCCACGGTCAGCACTGCCGCGTTGAGCAGCGTCTGCTCCGAGAGCATGATCCCCGAGACCCAGCCCGCGAAGCCGCTGCCGCGGCGCAGCGAGAGCTCTTCGCCCGAGTGGGCGACCGCCTCCTGAACGCCCTCGGCGGCCGGTCCCGCGAGCGCAGCATCGGCCTCGTCCATGGTGATCGGCGCTTCTGCCAAGGTCGCGTCCGCCTCATGGACCGAGCCGGACGCGGCGCTCAGCGCCTCGCGGCGCTCCTCCCGCGCGCGCACGAACGCGGCCGGCACGACGATCAGCGAGACGAGGGGCGCGGCGGCGATACCGGCTGCGACGGCGCTCTGCCCGCTCGCGATCCCCACCGCCACCGCCAGCGGAAAGCAGATACGGGCCAGCGCCTCCATCAGCACGAGGCCCCCGTAGAGCGCGAAGTACTCGTGCCCGGCGAGCCAGCCGCGGGCGAAGTAGCTGGCGGCGTAGGCGAGCGTTCCCACGACTAGCACGTCGTAGAGGGCGGCGTAATGGTCGAAGACGTGATCGACGAGCTGTTCGTGCAGTGCCAGCGCAGCCACTGCGAACAGCAGCGCGAAGCTGGCCTGTATCGCCGCCGGTACGCGCAACGGCTGCTCGACGAGCCCGCGCGCACGGCGCTGGGCGATCGTCCGTGACAGCAGCTGTTCCACCGGACGGTAGATGACCGAGATGATCACGAACATCACCGACCACAGCAGGTCGATGCGCTTCGCGGACTGTTCGCCGAGGACGTGGCTTGCGATCGCGAAATATCCCAGCGTCAGCAGCCCGGTCGCTGCGATCCCGACCGAGAGTATCCGGGCTCCTCGGGTGTAGGAGCTCCTCGCGCGGGGAGGGGGCTTGCGGGGGGAGCTAGAGGCGGACAAGCAGCATGGTCCACGGAAAGGGCGAGCGGACCTCGACGACCTCGCCGTGGCGCGAGAGCAGCCCGACGATCGAGCGCTTGGACCAATGGTTAAGGTGACCCGGGGTGTTGCCCAGCTCGGACCAGTACGCGCCCCGCGCCAGGTTGAGCATCCGCCAGACGGGCTCGCGCGGGACGGACACCAGCAGGTGACGCGCGGCGCACCGCGCCATCTCGCTCAGCGTGTGCTCGGGGTCGGGGAGGTGCTCGAGCACCTCGATCGCGCTTGCGAGCTCGAACTCGCCGTCGACGAACGGCAGCGTGCCGGCCTCCATCACCCGGTACTCGAGGTTCGGCGCCTGATGCCTGGCCCAGCCCGCCTGGATCGAGTCCTCCTCGAGGTCGATGCCGATCAGGCGGCCGTCGCCGATGCGCTGCGCCCAGCGGTGCACGAGCACACCCTCGCCACATCCCACGTCGAGCAGCGAGCGGGGCGACGCGCGGTCCAGGAGCTCATCCAGGGATCGCTCGAAGCCGCTCATCAAGCGGCGCACGACCGGGTTGCTCGAGCCGTACTTGTCGTAGGTGTTGCCCGTGACGATGCCGCCGTCGGAGACGGTCACGCCGCTCACAGCCGCACCGCCTCGCGTCGCTTGGCCTCCTCGGCCTGCTCGGAGCGGGTGCGCTCCGGGGCCAGGTCCTCAGAGCCCGCGGCTGCGCCGGCCTCGCGTCGCTCGGCCTCCGGGGCGCCCGGTTCGTAGTGAGACGGCGCGACGCCCAGCTCCAGCTCGATCCGCCGCACGCGCTCGAACGTCTTCTGCGTCATCGCACGCTGCGCCGCCAGCAGGTCTCCGATCACGCCCAGCGCCCACAGGACGACGGCGGCGATGAACAGCACCGCGCCGAGGATCAGCGACTGCACGTGCCCCTTGCCGTTGCCTTCGACGTATGAAACGGCGAAGCGGATCCAGACGCCGACGGAGATCAGGCCGATCAGCGCGGCCAGGCTCCAGAAGACGCGCAACGGCTCGTACTGCGCGTAGACCCGGAACACCGAGACGGCGTTGCGGCGGACGTATGCGCCCATCGAAGGGAACAGTCGCGAGTCGCGCGTCTTCGGGTTCGTGCGGATGGGGACGTGGTCGACCGCCACGAGCAGCTTTCCCGCCTGGATGATCGTCTCCAACGTGTAGGTGAACTTCGACACGACCATGATCTGGATCGCCGCCTCGCGGTTGTAGGCGCGGAAACCGGAGGTGGTGTCGGGCACTGACGTCGAGGAGGCCTGGCGTACCACCCAGGAGCCGAGCCTCTGCAGCAGCTTCTTCAGCGCCGAGAAGTGCTCGATGCCCGTCACCTCGCGGTCGCCGATGACCATGTCGGCACGGCCTTCGAGGATCGGCTGAACCAGCTTTGGGATATCGGGCCCGTAGTACTGGTTGTCGGCGTCCGTGTTGACGATCACGTCGGCGCCGAGCTTGAGCGCCGTGTCGACGCCGGCCTGGAAGCCCGCCGCGAGACCCTTGTTGTTCGTGAGGCGCACGAGATGATCGACGCCGAGCCGACGTGCGACCGCGATCGTCTCATCGGTCGACCCGTCGTCGATGATCAGCAACTCGACGACGTCGAAGCCCGCCACCTCACGAGGCAGGTCGGCGAGCGTCTGCGGGAGCTGGTCCGCCTCGTTGAAGCAGGGGATCTGGATGATGAGCTTCATGGGCGACGATTGCCTAGACTTGGCTCCCGGCAGTATCCCAAAGCGAAGGCCACGGTCTTGGCGCCAAGCGCATGGGCGGAGCCGGCACGGCCCCGATGGCCAAGACTAGATGCAAAGCGCGACGCTCACCCGGCAGGGGCCGGGCACGACCCGGCTGGCGCGCCTTCGCGCCGTGCGCCCGGGCACATGGGCGAGGATCGGCTTCCTCGCGATCTGCCTGCTCGCCCTGATCGGGTACTTCGCGTTCCCGACATATCCGACCTACGACTCCTTCTACGCCCTCCTCTGGGGCCGTGATCTGCTGCACCTGCACCTGCCCGACTTCAGGGTCTATCGCGGCCCGACCGAGCATCCCCTGGCGATCGCCTTCGGAGCGCTCTGCTCGATCTTCGGCCAGACCGGCGCGCGGCTGATGGTGCTCGGCTCGATCGGCTCGTTCGTCGCCGTCGTGGCCGGCACCTACCGCCTTGGCCGGCTCTGCTTCAGCCCGGTGGTCGGCCTCGCAGCTGCACTGCTCGTGCTCAGCCGCTTCTTCGTCGAGAGCCTCGCGTCACAGGGCTACCTGGACATCTCCTACCTCGCGCTGATCATCTGGGCGCTCGTGCTCGAGGTGCAGCGGCCACGACGTGGGACGCCCGTCCTGCTGCTTCTCGCCGGCGCCGGGCTGCTGCGCCCCGACGCGTGGGTGCTGAGCGGCCTGTACTGGCTGTGGTGCTCGTGGCGCGCTGACAATCGCACGCGGCTGCGCTACCTCGCGCTCGCCGCGATCGCGCCGGTGCTCTGGTGCGCGCTGGATGCGATCGTGACGGGCAACCCGCTGTACTCGCTGAACGCGACGGCGGGCCTCGCGCAGGAACTCGAACGCACGCAGGGCCTCCCGAACGTCGTCGCCTCGATCTGGACCTTCGGCGAAAGGATCGACAAGGTGCCCGTGCTTCTCGGCGCGCTCGCGGGCATCCCGCTGGCCGTCTGGCTCGCGCCGCGGCGCGCGCTCGCGCCGCTGGCGGCGCTGCTGGCGCTGCTGGGCGTGTTCGTCGCCGAGGGCGCCGCGGGAGCCTCGGTGATCGACCGCTACTTCCTCGGCGCCGCCACGATCCTGCTGCTGTTCTGCGGCTTCGCGATCGGGGGCTGGTCGATGCTTGAGCCGGGCTCGATGCTGCGCCGCGCGTGGCTGCTCGGCGCGTCCGCGCTGGTGGCCTTCGGCACGGTCTCCGCCGCCACGACACTGAACCTCACCACGCTCCGCAGAACGCTGGCGTATCACGAGGACTTCCACAAGGGGCTCGCCGTCGCCCTGGCCAATCCCGCCGTCAAGGGCCGCCTCTCGCGCTGTCCGCTGCTCTCGCTGCCGAACAACAAGCTGATCCCAGACGCGCGGTGGATTCTCAACACCTCCGGCCAGGGCAAGATCGTCGCGCGCAGCCAAGCGCGCGCGGACGTGACCAAGGGCCGCCACGAACTCGAGCACCGCATCCGGCGGGGCAGCGTGGCCGTGTATCCGCTCGGCAGCGCGGTGTTCGTCGAGGCGATCGTGGACGTCGGCGATGATCCGCGCGACCAGATCCCGCTCGCCGGCTTCAAGTCCATCTACACGAGCCGCTATTTCGCCGTCTATTCCAACTGTTGAGCCAATCGTCACAATCCACGCCCCGCCCGCGCTGGCGCGGGTAGGGCTCCGGCGGACGGCGGCGGGAACCGCAACTCGACCGCAACCTTGCCGGCGCAGTGGTGTCTTAGCCGGGACGCGGGCCTGGCGCGCGCCGTCTACTGCGCCCCTTAGGCTGCAGCGCGCGCGACAGGCACAACGAATGCGATCACCGGGAAAGGACTCGATGCTGCCCATGCGAAAGCTCTTTTGCGCACTGCTTCTGTGCTCGATGCTGGGCGCCACGGCGGCCGCCACGCCCGCCCTCGCCTCGCCCAGCGAGACCGTTTACTTCGAGGCGCCCAAGGAACTTCTCAGCTCAAACGCGACGCGCGAAAAGACCATCGCCACGCTGCGGACGCTCGGCGTGCACGCGCTGCGGGTGCAGCTGTTCTGGCGAAACGTCGCCCCCGCCGCGAGGAGCTCGCGGCGCCCCAGCTTCGACGCGACGAACCCGGCGAACTACAACTGGGGTCAGTACGCCGCGGTGCTAGCCGAAGCGCACGCGCTGCACTGGAGCATCCTGCTGACGGTCACCTCGCCGGTCCCGACGTGGGCGACCGCGGGCCATCGGGACAAGCTTGGGATCACCCGTCCGGACGACCGCGAATTCCAGCAGTTCATGACGGCCGTGGGGCGGGAGTTCGGCTCGCAGGTGGCGCTGTATGCGATCTGGAACGAGCCCAACCATCCGCGCTTCCTGCGCCCACAGTTCAACGCCAAAGGCCTGCCCGCTTCGCCCCGCATCTACCGAGGCCTCTTTCAGGCTGGTTACGAAGGCCTCAAAGCGGCGGGGATGGCGAGCCCGAAGGTTCTCTTTGGCGAAACCGCGCCCGGCGGCGAAACGAGGATCAACCCGCGCGAAGGGCTCCTCAAGGACGTTGCCCCGCTCGTCTTCCTGAGGGAAGCGCTGTGCCTGAACAACGGCTACGGCAAAGCCGGCACGTGCAGCGCCCTGCACGCCTCCGGCTATGCGCATCACGCCTACAGCATGCGGGCCGCGGGGCCGTTCTACACCCCGCCGGGGAAGGACAACGTCACGATCGGGGTTCTATCCCGCCTCAGCCAGGCGCTCGATCGCGCCGCCGCTGCGCATGCGATCAACTCCAACCTTCCGATCTACCTGACCGAGTTCGGGGTCGAGAGCAAGCCCAACAAGTACCTGGGCGTGTCGGTCGGGCAGCAGGCCGAGTACGACGCGATCTCCGAGAAGATCGCCTACCAGAACCCACGGGTCGCCTCGTTCTCCCAGTACCTGATGCGCGACGACCCGCTCTCCGGCGTCGGCGCGAGCGGCGGGGTGGGCTTCCAGACGGGAATCGCGTATCTGAACGGCGCGCGCAAGCCGCTGTACTTCGGGTTCCCGATCCCGCTCGTCGTCACCAAGCGCGGCCGCGGCTACTCGCTGTGGGGCCTCGTGCGGCCCGCGACGGGCGACACGCAGCTGACGGTGTTCGTAAAGCCACCGCACTCGCGGCGCTTTCGCAAGCTCAGGCTCGTCACGACGAACGGCTCGGGCAGCTGGAGCCTCAACTCACAGGCAGCCGGGAGCGTGTGGCGTGTGCAGTGGCGCAGCCCGAACGGAGCCACATACAACGGCCCGGCGATACACGCATACTGACCCCGGCCGGGACGCTCGGGTCCCGATGTAACCTGCGGCGGTGAGCCTCAGCGAGCGCCGGTGGGCGTGGCCGGCGCTGGCCGGCGTGCTCATCGCCGCGATAACCCTTCGCCTGTGGGGGGTCGCCCAGGGCCTCCCCTACGTTTACAACCTCGACGAGAGCGACCATTTCGTCCCCCATGCGGTGGCGATGTTCGGGCATGGCCTGAACCCGCATTACTTCGCGAACCCGCCGGCCCTCACCTACCTGCTGCACCTCGCCTTCGCGCTCTGGTTCGGGGGCGGCGCGGGCGTCAGGCACGCCTACGCGCTCCACCCGCAGGACCTCTACGTGCTGGCGCGGGTCGCCACCGCGCTGCTCGGCACCGCGGCCGTATGGCTGCTGTACCTCGTCGGCTCGCGCCTGTTCGATCGCGCCGTCGGGCTGCTCGCCGCCGCGATCGAGGCCGTCGCCTTCCTGCCGGTGTTCTACGCGCACCTGGCGCTCAACGACGTGCCGGCGCTCGCGCCGCTCACACTGTCCCTGCTCGGCACCACCGGGGTGCTCCGCCGGGGCCGGGCGCTCGATTACGTGATCGCGGGTGTGGGCCTTGGGCTCGCGTGCGCCACGAAGTACACAGGCGGCATCGTCTTGCTGCCGCTGCTCGCGGCCATCGCGGCGCGCTACCTGGAGCGGGATCGCGATCGAGCTCCGGGCGCCGCGCCAGCCGCCGGCGCTCCCGTGCTCGCAGGCATCGCGATCGCCGGGGCGGCTGCGCTCGTGGCGTTCCTGATCGCCAACCCCTACTCGCTGCTCGACTTCCAGGCGTTTCATCGTGGGCTCGTGCACCAGTCGACGGTCGCGGGCGAAGCGCAGGGCAAGCTGGGCGCGCCGAAGAGCGGCGGCGTGCCCTACTACCTGTGGTCGCTGACATGGGGCCTCGGGTGGGTCCCGGCGCTGGCGGCCCTCGGCGGGGCCCTCACCATCTGGCGGCGCGATCGGCGACTCGGCTGGGTGCTCGTGCCGGCGCCGGTCCTGTTCATGCTGTTCATGGGGACACAGGGGCGCTATTTCGGACGTTGGCTGCTTCCGATCTTCCCGTTCCTGTGCGTGCTGGCGGCGTTCTTTGCGCTCGAGCTGGCGAGGTTACTCGCGGCTTGGAGGCCACGCATGGCCATGCCCGCGATCGCGCTGCCGGCGATCGTCCTCTGCGCCCAGGGGATCATCTACAGCGTGCACTCGAGCGTCGTTCTCTCGCGCCCCGACACCCGCAACCAGGCGCGTGCGTGGATGGTCGCCAATGTGCCCGCCGGCAGCCGCGTCGTGGTCGAGCCGGTCGTTCCGAACGCGTGGGTCACCGACGTCGGCCACGGCGGCGCCGGGCCGCGTTGGGTGAAGTACGCCTCGCTGCGAGCCGTGCTCAACCCCGCGAGCGGCACGGCGGAACCGGAGGGCCGGAAAGTGCGTGCCGAGGATTACGAGCGCACGCTCAGCCCGGCGCTCATCTCCTACTACCAGCAGCGCGATTTTTGCTGGGTGATCACCGGCGCCACCCAGTCCGGGCGGGCCTTCGCCGACCCGCGGGCGGTTCCACAGGCGATCGCCTACTACGCGGCGCTCGCACGTCAGGGCCGCGTCGTTTATCGCGTCTCCCCCTACCGGGCCGGACGGGGCCCAGTTCCGTTCGGCTTTGACTGGAGCTTTGACTACTACCCGCTCGCCTACGCCAGGCCAGGGCCGCAGATGACCATCTACCGCCTGCTGGGCGGCCGCTGCGGAGCGCGTTGAGGCCGGCGGGCGCTCTTTAAGGGGCGGCCGAGCCACCGCCGGCCGCGGTCGTGCCCGAGGTCGTCGTGGACGGCGGCGTGCTGCCGGGCGTCGATGTCGTGCCCGTAGGAGCGCGCGGCGGCGTGGGGGTGAGCGAGATGCAGTTGCCCCCGCGGTCGCGCTTGTAACGGGGGGCGTGCGACGGGTTGTGCCCCATCGCGCGGGCGATCACGCTGAAGCCGGGCCGCAGCGAGCAGTCGGGGCGGATCAGGCCGCTGTCCCAGGAGAGCCTGGCGTGGTGGGCCCGCGCCCAGGCGACGGTGTTCGGGACACGCCACTGGTAGTAATAGATCCGGGTCACGCGCGAGCTGACGTGCGCGAGTGCGATGAGGTGTCCGGCGACTTCAGCGGCGTAGCCCTCGGAGTGCACGATGAAATAGCCACGCCGGCCGCTGTTGGGGTGTTCGTAGCGCCACACCACGCCGCCCGTCTCGGTGAACCAGACGGTCCCCGGCACGATGCTGAGGAACTGCGAGGTGCGAGCGTGGCTTCCGGCCGACAGGTCGGTGTAGTTGTGCAGCCCCCACAGCCTGGGACGGTGGGCGTAGTGCAGAAACCTGCGAGTCCATCCCGCCATGTTCCCGATGTCGAGTACGTCGGCCGCCGTCACGTTGCAGCTGGCGCACAATTTCGCGAACAGGTTGAAGTACTGCGCCGCCCTTTGGGGGTCGCTCGAGGTCGGCTCCAGGTAGTGGTTCTCCTCGTTCCACGGGCTGTAGTCGTGGACCCACGGGAAGAGCGCCATGAAGGCCTTGACGGACTTGTTGTAGGCCGCGAGGCTGGGCAGCGAGCGCGGATGGCTGGGGTCCTTGTCAAAGACGATCAGGGGGCTCACGCCGGCGGCGCGAGCCGCCTGCAGCCACGCGCTCTCCCATCCGAGTTCGGTCCTGCGTTTGACGATGTCCCACGGCACGACCAGGCGCGCGACGCTCATGCCGAGCCAGCGAAACCGGGGGTCTGTGAACGTCGTGGGGTGGTTATCGGAGATGCCGATCGCCAGCTGCGACGCGGCGTGCGCCCGCGTGTCGGTCTTCGTGCGCGCGAATGCGGTCGTCTGCAGGGCTATCGCGCCCGCGAGCAGGGCCACAAGAGCAGCAAGAGGAAGTCGGTGTCGTGACATGCGCCTCGGGGGGGTCGGGGGAGGGTTCGAGCTGGGCGGGCGGGCCGGCTGCGCGTCGGCCCTAAACCCTTCAGGGGGCGCGCAGTTGCGTCGTGGCTCGGTAAATCTTTTGGACATCGTAATAGGCGGGCTTTAACGTCCCGCTAAAGCTGATCAGGCCCTTGGCGTGGATCGGCGGCGTGGGCCTGGGGTTGCCCCCGCCCCACCCGGGCCGCACGCGGAACTCCTGCAGCGCCCAGTACACCGCTCCGCCCAGCCAGGGCTTGGTTGCGAACACATTTAGATGGAACTTGACGAAGTCCTGCTGGAAGGCGTAAGTGCCGCGTTCGGCGACCGGCCCCGGGCGGTTGGCCTCGGCGCCGAACTCTGTGACGAGGAGCGCCTTGCCCCGGTAGCAGGCGTGCATCGCGTCGAGGTAGCCCGACAGCCCGTTGCGGTTCTTCAGGTCGCCCACGGGCCCGGGGTACCAGCCGAAGTAGTCGTTCAGGCCGACCACCTCCAGCGGCGCGTAATAGTGCGCCTGGCAGCCGGCCGACGGATAGGCGGCGACCGCTAGCCCGACGGGGCGCGTCGGGTCGAGCGCGTGCGCCGCGCTCACCGCCTGCGAGATGTAGGCGCCCTGCGCCGCGTCGGGTTCGGGCGCGAGCTCGTTGGCGATCGACCAGACGATGATCGAGGGGTGGCTCGAGTTGGTGAGGATGTTCTCGCGCAGCTTCGCCACGGCCCGGTCGCGGAAGGAGCGATCCGCGAGGTACCGCGGGGGGATCTTGTCGACCGGGATCTCAGACCACAGCAAGAGCCCGTTTTCGTCGGCGAGCTCCTCGAGGTGCTCGCCGAGCGGATACTGAGAGCGGATCGCGGTGGCGCCGAGGTTCTTGGCCTCCGCGATCAGGCGGCGATCGATCGAGTCGTTGAGCGCCGCACCGAGATCTTTCGAGTCTTCGATCAAGCCAACTCCGCGGAAGTTGAGCTGCTGGCCGTTCAGCAGCAGCGTGCCGTGCGGCGAGACCCCGATCGAGCGAACGCCGCTGCGCAGGAAGTAGTGACCGGCCGGCCTCCATTCTTCGGCGCCGCCGGCCTGAGGGCCGAGCGCGAGATCGAGCGTCACGTCGTAGAGATGCGGGCTCGCCGGCGACCACAGCTGCGGCTTGGGGAGCGTCGCCTGCTTGATGAACGTGGACGTCGCGCCGGCGCCGACGATGGCCGCTCCGAGATCAACCGCGAGCCCGCCGTAGGTGCTCTTGAGACGCACGTTCTGCGGCGCGCTCGAGTAGTTGCGCAGCATCACCCTGTATTCGATCGAGGCGTCGCAGCTCGGGCAGGGCAGCCGCGGCAGCACCTGCACCGAGGCGAAGCCGACGCGATCGACCCGCTCGAGGTAGACCGTGCGCAGGATCCCCCCGTAGTTCCACCAGAGGCCGGCCTTGGGCAGGTCGCTGGCTGCGCGCCGG
Organism: Solirubrobacteraceae bacterium; assembly: GCA_035566835.1. Taxonomy (GTDB): domain Bacteria; phylum Actinomycetota; class Thermoleophilia; order Solirubrobacterales; family Solirubrobacteraceae; genus Palsa-744. The sequence goes on along the minus strand of DATMQG010000026.1, from coordinate 34,757 downwards.
CTGTCGACGCGCAGCACCAGGTGATTGGCGCCGTGGGTCTTCAACACCCGCGCCGGCAACGCGAGCTCGAACGGCAGGAAGGCGCCGGCGTGTGAGCCGATCGGCCGTCCGTTGAGCCAGGCCGTGACGCGGTTGTTGACGGATTCGAAGCGCACGATCCAGGTGCTCGCTGCCGCGGCGGGGGGCAGTTCGAAGTCCTTGCGGTACCACGCGACGGTGCCGGTCATGCTTGCCTTGCTCTGGTCTGTCGCGTTCCAAGCGCTCGGCACGCTGACCGGCGACCAGCCCGCCGTCGAGGTGCTGCTCTGAAAGCCGCGGCTGAGACCGACGCCGCGGTCGAAGCGCAGCAGCCAGCTGCCGCCCAGCCCGTAGCGTTCGCCAGGTCCCCAGCTGGCGGCGCCGACGGCCTGTGGCGTCGTCACGAGGCCTTCGGTTGCACCCGTGACGCCGCTGGCCGCCTTGCGCGCCGGTGCGCCCGAGTCCGACGCCGGTGGAAGGGTCGCGAGCAGCGTCGCGGCGACGGCCGCGACGGCAAACAGGAGCGAACGCTGAGTAACCGCTGCCAAAGACTCTCCGATCGATTCCGCGGGGACGACGGAGGCGAGCTCCGCCCGTGAGGGTGCCTGCTGCACGGCAGGGACGCGGCATCGCTAGCGTAGCCAGTCGCCCCGTCGGGGCCTGCATGCGGCGCTGCGCGCTCCGGCCGACCCGGGGGCCAGGGTTATCCTGGGAGGGAAGCATGGCCACCTGCACGGATACCGACAGGGCACACCTCGCCCGGGCGATCGAGCTGGCGCGCAGAGGCGCGGGCTCCGTCAAGCCGAACCCAGTCGTCGGCGCGGTCGTCGCGCGCGGAGAGCAGAGCCTCGGCGAGGGCTGGCACGAAGAGTTTGGCGGCGCGCACGCGGAGGTCAACGCGATCGAGGCATGCGGGCTCGAGGATCTGAGCGGAGCGACGCTCTACGTCTCGCTCGAGCCCTGCTGCCACGAGGGCAAGACCCCGCCCTGCACCGACGCGATCCTGCAGGCTCAGATCAAGCGCGTGGTCGTCGCCTCCGACGATCCGACCGAGAAGGCCTCGGGCCGCGGTCTGGGCATCCTGCGGGACGAGGGGGTCGAGGTGATCCTCGCCGACGGCGAGCTCGCGGCGGGCGCGCGGCTGCTGAACCAGGCGTTTCGCAAGCACGCGCGCGTTGGGCGCCCGTGGGTGCTGTTCAAGTCGGCGATGACGCTCGACGGAAAGGTGGCCACCCGCAGCGGCGACTCGAAGTGGATCAGCGGCGAGGACAGCCGCGAGCTGGCGCACCGCTGGCGCGCGGCGGTCGATGCGGTCGTCGTCGGCATCGGCACCGCGCTCGCCGACGACCCACAGCTCACGGCCCGCCCCGACGGCCTGCTGGCGGAGCTCGGAACCCAGCCGCGCCGCGTCGTGTTCGACTCGCTCGCACGCCTGCCCCCCTCCTCGCAGCTCGTGGCCGCGGCCACCGAGATCCCCCTCAGCGTGATCGTCTCCCGCGCCGCCGCGCGGGCGGACACCGACGCGCTCGAGGCCGCAGGCGTGCAGGTGCTCGTCGCGACCGGCGAAAACGAGCCTGCCCGTGTCCGCTCGGGGCTCGACCAGCTCGGCTCCCTCGGCGTGACCTCGGTGCTGCTGGAGGGCGGCCCGCATCTCGCTGGTGCCTTCCTGGACGCCGGCGAGATCGATGAGATCCGTCTGTTCCTCGCTCCCCTGCTGCTGGGCGGCAGCGCGGCCCGCGATCCACTCGAGGGAGAGGGCGTCGAGCAGATCTCCGAGGCCCTGCGTGCGATCACGTTCGGCTGCGAGAGCATCGGCGAGGACCTATTGATCTCGGCGCGCGTTCGCGAGTGGTGAGGACGCGTCATGCGAGTGGGAGCGAGTCCGTGTTCACGGGCCTGATCGCGGACCTGGGGACCTTGACCGCGCTGGAGCTCGGCGGCGGCGGCGCCACGCTGACGGTCAGCACACGCCTGGCGGGCGATTTGCAGGAGGGCGACTCGATCGCCGTCAACGGCGTGTGCCTGACCGCGACGGAGGTCGGCCCCTCGAGCTTCAAGGCCGATGCGATGGCCGAGACGCTCGAGCGCTCCTCGCTCGGCGTGCTGGCCCCGGGCGCGCACGTGAACCTCGAGCTGCCGCTGCGCGCCGAGGACCGTTTGGGTGGCCACGTCGTGCAGGGGCACATCGACGGCACCGGCATCGTGACCGCGACGCGCGAGGAGGGGTTCGCGCGCGTGCTCGAGATCGAGACCGAGCCGAGGCTGGCGCGCTACCTCGTGGAGAAGGGCTCGGTGGCGCTCAACGGTGTCAGCCTGACGATCAGCGCGCTGCACGAGCAGGGCTTCGCCGTATCGCTGATACCCGAGACCCTGGAGCGGACCAACCTCGGTGCGGTCGAGGAGGGTGCGCGGCTGAACATCGAGGTCGACATCCTCGCCAAGCACGTCGAGCGTCTGATGGAGGCACGCACATGAGCGACGGGTTGAACGTCGATGAGCGCACCCTCGCGCCGTTCGGCACGGTCGAGCAAGCGATCGAGGAGATCCGCCAGGGCAAGATGGTCGTCGTCTGCGACGACGAGGATCGAGAGAACGAGGGCGATCTCACGCTCGCCGCGCAGTTCGCGACGCCCGAGGCGATCAACTTCATGGCCAAGGAGGGGAGGGGGCTGATCTGCCTCTCGCTGACGTCCGAGCGCTGCGACGAGCTCGGGCTCGACCTGATGGCGGCGAAGAACGAGTCGGCGTTCGCAACGCCGTTCACGGTCTCGATCGAGGCGCGTGAGGGCGTTACCACGGGCATCTCGGCGCACGACCGCGCGCACACGATCCAGGTTGCGATCGACCCCGAGAGCGCTCCGCGCGACCTCGTCCAGCCGGGCCACGTCTTCCCCCTGAAGAGCCGCGCCGGCGGCGTGCTGGAGCGGGCGGGCCAGACCGAGGCGGCGGTGGACCTCGCGCGCCTCGCCGGCCTGAACCCGGCCGGCGTGATCTGCGAGATCATGAACGACGACGGCACGATGGCGCGGGTCCCCGACCTGGTCGAGTACTGCGCCCGGCACGGGCTGTGCATGATCACGGTCGCCGACCTGATCGCCTATCGCCGCCGCCACGACAAGCTCGTCGAGCGGGTCGTCTCCACGGGGTTGCCCACCGCCTTCGGGGAGTTCGAAGCCGTCGGATATCGCTCGCTCGTGGACGACAAGCACCACGTCGCGCTGGTCAAGGGCGACGTCGCCGGGCAGGCGGACGTGCTCGTGCGGGTGCACTCGGAGTGCCTCACCGGGGACGTCTTCCACTCGCTGCGCTGCGACTGCGGCGAGCAGCTGGAATCGGCGCTCTCGATGATCGACCGCGAGGGCCAGGGCGTGCTGCTCTACCTCTCACAGGAGGGCCGCGGGATCGGCCTGCTGAACAAGCTCCGCGCCTACCGCCTGCAGGAGGACGGCCTGGACACCGTCGAAGCCAACGAGCGCCTGGGCCTGCCGGCCGACCTGCGCGACTACGGCATCGGCGCGCAGATCCTCGTCGATCTCGGCCTGAGCTCGATCAGAATCCTGACGAACAACCCGAAGAAGATCCGGGGCCTCGAGGGCTACGGGCTGTCGGTGACCGCGCAGATCCCGATCGAGCACGCGCCCAACGAGCACAACGCGGCCTACCTGCGCACGAAGGCGCAGCGTATGGGCCACACGCTGCATCACCAGGGCCTGAACCTCGACGAGGAGCTGCTGTTCGAGGAGCGCGCCAGGGACCGGGCCGCCCCAGGCGATGCGCGGGGTGCCTCGGCGGGCGCCGGGGCGGAGTCGGCAGGCGAGGAGTCCGGGCGGCGCGTCGAGGACGCGGACGCGAAGCCGACCGACGAGCCAGACCAGCGGTGAGCGACGCATACGCGATCGCCGTCGGGCGCTTCTACGAGGAGCTCGCGGAGCGCCTCGTGTCGGGTGCGATGGCGGCGTTCGCGGACGCGGGGCAGAGCGAGGTGCAGGTGTTCGACGTCCCGGGCGCCTTCGAGCTGCCGCTGGCCGCGAGCTACGCCGCGCGTTCGGGTCGCTTTGCGGGCGTGGCCTGCCTCGGGGCGGTGATCCGCGGCGAGACCGATCACTACCAGTTCGTGTGCTCAGAGACGGCCCGCGGCGTGATGCAGGTGCAGCTGGACACGGGCGTGCCGTGCGCCTTCGGCGTCCTCACCTGCGAGACGATGGAGCAGGCGCTCGCGCGCAGCGGCGGCGGTAAGCGCGATCAGGGGCGCCGGGCGGCGGAGGTGGTGCTCGCGATGGCGCAGCTTCGAGGCCAGCTCTCGAGCGGCTAGACTGCCGCCGATGGCACGGGTATGTCACAGCTGCAAAAAGGGGCCGGCGTTCGGCCAGAGTCGCAGCCATTCGATGGTCGCGACGAAGCGTCGCTTCGATCCCAACCTCCAGAAGGTGAGGATCATGGTCGGCAAGGCCCCGCGCCGCGTGTACGTCTGCACGCGCTGCCTCAAAGCCGGCAAGGTGACGAAGGCTCTCTGAGCCTGCAGCAGCTCACGGATCTCGCCTGCGGCTTTGCATGACCACGGCTCAGCGGCGATCGCCCGAGGGGCGGTGACGACGCGGCCGCGGCGGAAGGTGATAGAGGTGTCGCCGTGACCGATCCCAATCTGGTCCGCTTTCGCGCCGCCGTTGCGGGGGCGCTGGCGCACCTCGAATCGCGTCGCCAGGAGGTCAACGACCTGAACGTGTTTCCGGTTGCCGACGGGGACACGGGGGACAACATGGCGCTCACGCTGCGCGCCGTGCTCGAGGAGCTCGACCGCCTGCTGGGGGACGAGGATCGCACGATCGACGAGATCGGGCGCGAGGAGATCGTGCAGTCGGTCGCGCGCGCGGCGCTCCTGGGCGCGCGCGGCAACTCGGGCGTGATCCTCTCGCAGCTGATTCGCGGCGCCGCCGAGGAGCTTGTCAGCCGGCCGGGCCAGCTGATCGACGTCCCGCTGATCGGCGCGGCGCTGGCTAATGCCGCCGACCGCGCGTATTCGTCGGTTCGCGACCCGGCGGAGGGAACGATCCTGACTGTGGCGCGCGAGATGGCACACCGGATCGCCACCGAGGTCGCGCACAGCCCGGAGAACCCGCACCTGGAGCCCGCGACCGAACGGCGCGAGCAGGACGTCGTGATCGCCGAGGCGCTCGAGAGCGCCGTCGTCGCCGGGCAGGAGTCCGTCAAGCACGGACCCGAGCGCCTCGCGGCGCTGCGCGAGGCAGGGGTCGTCGATGCCGGCGGCTACGGGCTCACGATCATGTTCGCCGGCGTCGTGGCGGCCCTGCGCGGGGACGACCCGCCGGAGCTCGACCATCATGCGCCGGCGCGCATCACCCATCCGGAGCACAGTTCGGCGACCTACCGCTTCTGCACGAACTTCGCCGTCACCGGCAGCGGCCTCAGCCCCGGCCGGTTCATCGCACCGTTGGAGCAGCTCGGGGACGCTGTGCTCGTGGTCGGGGACGAAACCACGTTGAAGGTCCATCTCCACACCGACGAGCCCGAGCATGCGACCACCGTGTTCTCGGGCGCGGGCGAGGTATCGCGGCTCGACGTGGCCGACATGCGGCTGCAGGTGGCCGTGCGCGACGGGCGGATGACCGGTGACTCGCCGGTGGCGGGCGAGCACGCCGGCGAGCGCGAGGATGAGGGCGGGGACCGGGTGCGATGCGGCGCGGTCGCCGTCGTCAGCGGCGACGGGCTCAGGGACCTGTTCGAAGAGCTCGGGGTGCACACGATCGACGGTGGCCCGACGCTCAACCCCTCGACCTACGACCTGCTTGCCGCCATCCACGAGGTGCCGGCCGAGGAGGTGATCGTGCTCGCCAACAGCGCCAACGTGATCATGGCGGCCGAGAATGCGGCACGCCTGTCGGACAAGCAGGTGCTGGTGGCCCCCACGACCAGTCAGCAGGCCGGCCTCGTCGGCGCGGTGGCGCTGGCGCACGACCGCGCGATGGAGGAGAACGCCCAGGCGCTGCTCGAGGCGGTCTCGCGCGTCAGGACCGGCGCCGTGGCGCCGGCCGCGCGCGACGACGCCGAGGGACGCTTCAGCCGCGGAGAGGCTGTCGGCTTCGTGGAGGAGGAGGTGCTCGCGTGGGGCGAGCCGGGAGAGACGCTGCGAGCGGTACTTGCCGCGCTTGCGCAGGGAAAAGTGGGAGGAGACACGCCCGAGTTGATCAGCGTCCTGGCCGGTGAGCACGCTCCGCTCGGGCTGGGCGAGGTCGAGCAGATGGCGGCGGATCACATCGAGCTGGAGCTGCGCCACGGCGGACAGACCGCGTACTGGTGGCTGCTCGCCGCCGAGTAGGCTCAAGGCTCGGCGTGGCGGTGATGACCGCCACACGCATCATCATGGGCGCATGCCGGGGATGAGCTCACAGGCGCCGGGCAGCGCGCCCGCGGCGCCGGCGGCCATAGGGCGTATCGGCCCCCCCGCCCGCGCCTTCGCATCCGGACGCGGCCTCAGCCGCGAGGAGCTGATCGCCGCCCCGATCCACTGGCCGCGCCCCTCGCGGCTGCAGATGCCTCTCGAGCTGCCCACAAAGCGCATCGCTGGCGGCTTGGCGACGCTCGGCGTCTGCACCGTCGGCGAGCTGCTCGAGCATCTGCCGAGTGACAGCCGCGACGCGCGCACGATCGCGGCGCTCGGAGCCGGCGAGCAGGCGACCGTGGCCGTGCAGGTTCGGGCGATAGGGGCGCGGCCCGTGCGCAGGCGCCGCATGCGGCCGCTGGTGGAGGCGACGGTCTTCGACGCGAGCGGAACGATGCGAGCTACGTTCTTCAACCAGCCGTGGCTGGCCGAACGCTACCCACCGGGGACGCGTCTGCTGCTGCACGGAAAGGCCGATGAGCGAAGCGGCTTCCGCGTCTCCCACCACGCGGAGATCCCCGGGGGCGAGGCGGGTGCCGCGGCCGATGCCAGCTGCGATGCGGACTCGCCGGGCGCCCCAGCCGAGACGGTCGCCCACTATCCAGCGGCGGAGGGCATCTCCTCGACGCAGATCCTCACGCTCGTTCGAGGGGCCGCCGCCGCGCTGGCAGACGTGCCCGAGCCGCTTTGCGCCGCGACCCGCGTGAGCGAGCGGCTGCCCGATCGCGCCGGAGCTCTCGCCGCGATGCACTTCCCGCGCGGCCCCGCGGATCCGCAGCGCGGCCGTGAGCGGCTCGCCTTCGAGGAGCTGTTGCTGGAGCAGCTCGTGTTCCTGCGCCGTCGCGCCGGGCGCAGGGCACGCGAGGGCTCGTTTGCGCTCGCCGGCGAGCCGTCGTTGAGCGAGCGTTGGCTGACGGCGGGATTACCGTTCACGCCAACGGGTGACCAGCTGAGGGCGATGGCTGAGATCCGCGAGGACCTCGCGCAGCCGCGGGCGATGCAGCGGCTGCTGCTCGGCGAGGTCGGCAGCGGCAAGACCGTCGTCGCGCTGTACGCGATGCTCCGCGCCGTGGAGCACGGATGCCAGTCGGCGCTGATGGCGCCGACCGAGACGCTCGCCGAGCAGCATTTCGCCACCCTGCAGGAGCTGATCGGCGCCGAGCCCGTGGCGGCCGCGCTGCTGACGGGCTCCACGCCCGCGCGCCGGCGCAGGGACGTCCTCGGCAAGCTCGAGAGCGGCGAGCTGTCGCTGATCGTCGGAACGCATGCGCTGATCGAGGCCGACGTGCGCTTTCACGCGCTCGCCGTGGCGGTCGTGGACGAGCAGCACCGCTTCGGCGTGCGCCAGCGCGCGGCGCTCGAGGAAAAGACGCCCGAGCAGCCGCCGCACATGCTGCACATGACCGCCACGCCGATCCCGCGCACGCTGGCGCTCGCGAGCTACGGGGATCTCGACGCGACGGCGATCCGGGAGCTGCCGCGTGGGCGCAGGGCGGTCGACACGCGCGTCGTCTCCGGGGCGCACGACCGAGCCCGCGCGTACGAGCAGCTGCGCGAGCAGCTGCGGGCCGGAAGACAGGCGTTCGTCGTGTGTCCCCTGATCGAGGAGCCCGAGGAGGAGTCCGGAGCGGGAGCCCCCGCGCCGCGCGGCGCGCCGGCCGGTTCGCTCCAGCGGGCGGCGACCACGGAGCTCAGGCGGCTGCGCGAGGGCGAGCTCCAGGGGTATGAGCTGGCGCTGCTGCACGGAGGCATGCGCGCGAGCGAGAAGCAGCGGGCGATGGCGGCGTTCGCGTCGGGAGCGGCGGACGTGCTGGTCGCGACGACCGTGATCGAGGTCGGGATCGACGTGCCCAATGCGACCGTGATGCTGATCGAGAACGCCGAGCGCTTCGGGATCTCCCAGCTGCACCAGCTGCGAGGGCGCGTCGGGCGCGGCGAGCATCCCGCCATGTGCTTCCTCCTCGGGCCGGCCGAGCGGCCTGAGAGCGGCCAACTCCTCTCGCGAAGGCTGCAGGCGCTCGTGAGGCACTCCGACGGCTTCCGCCTGGCCGAGATCGACCTCGGCCTGCGCAAAGAGGGCGAGCTCGTCGGCACGCGCCAGTCCGGCTTCGTCCATTACCGGGTGGCACGCCTGCCGGAGGACGCTCAGCTGCTCGAGCGCGCGCGCGCCCGGGCCGAGGCGATCGTCGCGGCGGATCCCAAGCTGAGCGCGCCTGAGCACGCCTTGCTCGGGGACGCGCTGCTGCGGCGTTTCGGAGCGCAGGCGCTGGAGCCGATCCCCGCATAGCATGCGGGTGATCGCGGGACGGCTCGGCGGCCGGCGTCTGAAGGCGCCGAGGGGCAGGGCGACGCGGCCGACCTCCGACCGCGTCAGGGAGGCGCTGTTCGCGATGCTCGGCGAGCTCGAGGGCGCGAACGTGCTCGACCTCTTCGCCGGCACCGGGGCGCTCGGCATCGAGGCGCTCTCGCGGGGCGCGGCGACGGTCGTGTTCGTCGAGCGCGACGCGAGCGCCGCCCGAGCGCTGAAGGGCAATCTGGAGGCGCTCGAGATCGGTGCCGCCGAGGCCGAGCTGCGACGCGGCGACGCGCTCGGGGCACTCCGGAGCGCACGCGATCGCGCGGAGAAATACGATCTCGTCTTCATTGACCCTCCCTACAGGCGAGCGCCCGACTGGGGGCCACAGCTCTCGGCGCTCCTGCCGCAGGTGCTGGGACCCGCAGCCCGTGTCGTCGTCGAGAGCGACCGGCGGGCGCCGCTGGAGCTCGGGATGGACATCGAGCACCAACGGCGCTACGGCGACACTTCCATCACAATCCACCGGCATAAATGACCCGAGCTGAGAAGTCGATAGCGGTGTGCCCGGGCTCATACGACCCCGTCACGAACGGGCACCTCGACGTGATCAGGCGAACGGCGAACCTCTACGACGAAGTCGTCGTGGCCGTGGTGAACCGCTCCGTGCGCAAGAGCGGCGCGCTGTTCGGGATCGACGACCGCGTGGGGTTCATCGAGCGCGCGACCGCCGACCTGGACAACGTTCGCGCCGAGCCGTTCAGCACGCTCGTCGTCGAGTTCGCCAAGCTGGTGGGGGCGAGGGCGATCGTCAAGGGGCTGCGAGCGATCTCGGACTTCGAGTACGAGCTCGAGATGAACCAGCTCAACCGCCGCCAGGACCCGGAGATCGAGTCGGTTTACCTGATGGCGAGCCCGCAGTACAGTTTCCTCTCATCGAGCGGCGTTAAGGAGCTAGCCACGTTTGGAGGAAAGATCGATGATCTCGTGCCCGAAGAGGTGGCACGGCGCTTGCAGGAAGAGCTCAGGCGCTGACGAAATGACAGGAGACTTGATGGCGAAACTGACCTACCGTCCGCGGGGCCGGATGCCCCGCCGAGGTGGCTCCTAGATGGACGTCCTCGTACTCATAGACAAGCTCGACGACCTGGTGCACAACGCCAAGCCGGTGCCGCTCACCGACCAGGTCCGCGTCGACAAGGAGGAGATCTACGACACCCTCGATCAGATGCGCGCGACGATCCCCGAGGAGATCAAGCAGGCTCGCTGGATCGTCAAGGAGCGCCAGGAGATGCTCGCCGAGGCCAAGAAGGAGGCCGAGCGGATCATCAAAGACGCGCGCGAGCGCCAGGAGCGGCTCGTGGGCGAGGAGGAGGTCACCAAGCAGGCCGAGCGGGCTGCGGAGGACATCGTCGAGGACGCCCGCGCCCGCGAGCGCGAGATACGCCTCGGCGCCGAGGACTACGCGGACGAGATCCTCAACACGCTCGAGGTGAACCTGTCGAAGTTCATCGCGGCCGTCCAGCGCGGTCGCGAGCGACTGCAGGGCAAGGACGAACCGGCAGAAGTCAGCTAGGCCGAGCGTGGCTGGCTGTGCCGTGACCGAGCGACCGGAGAGGGATCGACCGATCAGGGATCGACCGATCGGAGATCGGCCAGCGTGAACCGGCAACTCCTCACGCAGCGGATGCTGTACAAGGCGCACGTCGCGAGGACCTTGCTCGCCACCGGCATGCTGCGCCCGACGCGGCCCGACAGGGCGGCGCGCTCGGTCGCCGCGCTGCGACGCTGGGGTCCCACTCCGGCTGCCGCCTACGCGGGCGCGGCGATCCGCTATCCCGGCAGGGCGGCGCTCGTTGACGACAGGGGGACGCTCACGTTCGCTGAGGTGCAGCGGCGCACGAACGCGCTCGCCGCGGAGCTAGCGAAGGCGGGCATCGGCGAACACGACGGCGTGGCGATCATGTGCCGCAACCACAGGGGATTCGTCGATGCGACCGTGGCCTGCTCGAAGCTCGGGGCGAGTGCCCTCTACCTGAACACCGCCTTCGCGGCCCCTCAACTCGCCGACGTCCTGGCGCGCGAGCAGCCGACGGCAGTCATCTACGACGAGGAGTTCGCCGGGCTCGTCCACGCGGGCGCCGCGGAGCGCAAGCGGTTCGTCGCTTGGCACGACCCGGCAGGCGCCGTGAGCGACCCGCTGCTCGACGATTTGATCGCGCGAGGAGACCCGTCCGAGCGCCCGGCGCCCGCGGAAAGGGGTCGCGTCGTAATCCTCACCTCCGGTACGACCGGTGCACCCAAGGGCGCGGCGCGCAAGGAGCCCGACTCGATCGAGCCGATGGCGGCGATGCTGTCGAAGATCCCGCTGCGGGCGCGCGGCGTGACGATGATCGCCGCCCCGATGTTTCACTCGTGGGGGTTCGCTCATTTCAGTCTGGCGCTGCCGCTCGCCTCCACGCTCGTGCTGAGACGGAAGTTCGACGCGGAGGACACGCTGCGCGCGGTGGCGCACCATCGCGCGAGCGCGCTCGCGCTCGTGCCGGTGATGTTGCAGCGGATCCTCGATCTGGGCGGCGAGACGATCGCGCGCTATGACCTGCACTCGCTGGAGGTGATCGCGCTGAGCGGCTCGGCGCTGCCCGGCGACCTCGCGACCCGCACGATGGACGTCTTCGGGGATGTCCTCTACAACCTCTATGGCTCCACCGAGGTTGCGTGGGCGACGATCGCGACCCCCGAGGACCTGCGTGCGGCCCCCGGGACCGCCGGGCGCCCACCGATGGGCACGGTCGTGAAGCTGCTCGACGCGGACGGCAGGGAGGTCGCTCCGCGGGAGGGAGGCCGCATCTTTGTCGCGAACGAGATGATGTTCGAGGGCTATACCGGCGGCGGCGGGAAGGAGATCGTCGGCGGCCTGATGAGCACCGGCGACGTCGGCCATTTCGACGAGCAAGGGCGGCTGTTCGTCGACGGCCGCGACGACGAGATGATCGTCAGCGGGGGCGAGAACGTGTTCCCGCGAGAGGTCGAGGACCTGCTCGCCCACCATGCGGCGATCGAGGAGGCCGCGGTCGTCGGCGTGCCCGACGAGGACTTCGGAGAGGGGCTGAAGGCGTTCGTCGTGACGCGAAACGGCGCGCAGCTGAATGACGAGGACGTCAAGCTTTACGTCAAGGAGAACCTCGCCCGGTTCAAGGTTCCGCGGGAAGTCGTGTTCGTCGATGAGCTGCCACGCAACGCCGCCGGAAAGGTGCTCAAGCGGGAGCTGCGCTCGCACGGTTAGGGCTCGCTGCTTGGTCGCTAGCCTGAGAGGTGATGGCCGCAAAGACCCACGATTTCGACCTCGCCGGCCTGCGGCTGAGCCCCGGAGAGGCGCGGCGGCTGAAGCTCGAGGTGCCGATCGATCCGCTCGTGCTGGGCGCGGAGCGCTACACCGCCGCGTCCGATCGCGGAGCGGCCACCGTGCCGGTCCAGCTCGACGTCTCGCGCATGACCGGCGGCGGCTATGCGTTGCGAGTGAGGTTCGCAGCGAGGCTCGTGGGACCGTGCATGCGCTGCCTCAAGGAGGCGCAGCCTAACGTCGACGTGGACGCTCGCGAGGTGGACCGGCCGGGCGCCGGCGAGGAGCTCGACAGCCCCTACGTGAGGAACGAGACGCTCGACCTCGCGGCCTGGGCCCGCGATGCGTTCGTGCTTGCCCTCCCCGCCAAGGTGCTCTGCCGTGAGGATTGCTCCGGGCTCTGCCCGGTGTGCGCCGCGGACCTCAACGAGGAGGGCCCCGATCACCATCACGAGTCGGCGCCCGACCCGCGCTGGGCGAAGCTGAGCGAGCTCAAGCTCGATTAGCGAGCTTGCGGACTGGTAGCCTAGTCGCCTTCGGATGGCGGTTCCCAAGAAAAAGCAGTCGCACAGCCGGACCGCGAAGCGGCGCGCCCAGCACAAGATCGGGACGCCGGCGTTGAACCTGTGTCCGCAGTGTCACAGCCCGCGCCGGCCGCATCGCGTGTGTCCCACCTGCGGCACCTACGCCGGCCGCGAGGTGGCGGTGCCCGGAGCCCACGATCACGAGCACGCCGACGAGTAGCGCCGGGGCGGCGCCGGGGGCCTCGCACTCACAGCCACACCTCGAGCCGGAGCAGTCGCGAGTCCTGACCGTCGCGGTGGACTGCAACGGCGCCGATCTCGGACCTGCTGAGGTCGCCGCGGGCGCGGCGCTCGCGGCCGCTCGCGGCGCGCACGTGATCCTGTTCGGGCCGGCCGCCGAGCTCGGTGAGCCAGCGCCGGGCGTGCGGGTCGTCGACGCGCCGGTGTCGATCGCCAAGCACGCCGACCCCGCGAGCGCGGTGCGGGCGACGCCTGAGGCGTCGATCGTCCAGGCCGCCCGGTCGGTCGCCGAGGGCGCCGCTCAGGCGCTCGTCTGCGCTGGCGGGACCGGCGCCGCGCTGGCCGCGGGGACGTTCAACATCAAGCGCGCGCCGGGCATCTACCGTCCGGCGCTTGCGCTGCCGCTGCCGGTACCCGATCGACCGGTAACGCTGCTGGACGTCGGCGCGAACGCCGAGTGCCGGCGCGAGCATCTCGTCCAGTTCGCCTTCATGGGAGCCGGTCTCGCGCAGACGGTGCTCGGCATCGAGCGCCCACGCGTGGGGCTGCTCTCAAATGGCGACGAGCCCGAGCGCGGCAGCGCCCTGCTCCGGGAAACCCACGCCGAGCTGCTGGAGCGGACCGCTGGCGGGTCCGGGCCGTTCGACTTCGTTGGCAACGTGGAGGGCGGCGACGTCGTCGGCGGGACGGCGGACGTGATCGTCACGGACGGCCTCACCGGCAACATCGCGTTGAAGCTAACCGAGGGCGTGTCGCAGCTGATGCTGCGGGCGATCGCCGACGCGGCGATGTCCTCCGCGCGCGGGAAGGTCGGCGGCCTGCTGCTGCGGGGAGCCCTGAGGGGGTTTCGCGAGGAACTCGATCCCGAGGCGCAGGGGGGCGCCTACCTGCTGGGGCTGCGGCGGCTCGGCGTGGTGCCGCACGGAGGATTCACCCGGGATGGCTTCGCCCAGGCAATCCTGCGGGCGGAGCGCGGCGCGCGCGAGGACCTAGTCGGGCGGACCCACCTCGCGCTCGAGCGGGCGGGAGCGCTGCGGCAGGCCCCCGTGTCCGCGCCGGCCGCTAGCCTGCCCCACACAGGATGAGGGTCCAACCTGCGCCAACACGGATGCTGCTCTCGCCCGTGACCGAGTCGCCGCTCACGATCGAGCGCGGCGCCGCGTGCGAGGTGCGATGAGCACGCGCGAGCAGGTCTTCGAGCTGGTCCGCTCCCATCTTGCGGATGAGCTCGACGTCGATCCTCAGGCGATCGGCGAGGGGACCCGTTTCAAGGAGGATCTCGAGGCCGACTCGCTTGACCTGTACACGCTGGTGCAGGAGCTCGAGGACACCTATGGCGTGCGCATGTCCGACGAGCAGGCGGCGCAGATCCTCACGGTCGGTCAGACGGTGGACTTCGTGCTCGCTCAAGGTGTGAGGATCGATGACCCCGAGCATGCGTAGCGACGTGGGATCGAGGGAGGGAGACGACCCCGATGAAGCTGCTGGCCGAGCTGCTCGACGAGCTGCCCGAGGAGCTCGCCCGGCAGGTGTTCACGCATGCCTCGTGGAGCGAGCGGCGCAGCGACTCATACGCGCGGCTGGCGTTCCTCGGGGACAGCGTGCTGGGGCTGGCGGTCACGGCATACCTGTATCCGCGCCTGGAGGCGGAGCGCTTCGGGGCGGGACGGCTCACGAAGATCCGCGCGCAGGCCGTTTCCGGGGTTTCCTGTCGGGCTGTCGCCGAACGGCTGGCGCTTCCCGAGCGCCTGCTTGCGGCGGCGCCCGCGGGCGTGCGCGACAGCGCAGCCGCCCTGGTCGAGACCGAGCGAGTGCTCGCCTCGGTGCTCGAGGCGGTGATCGGGGCCTGTTACCTGCATGCCGGCTACGAGCGCACGGCGGAAGCCGTCGTGCAGGCCTTCGTGCCGGAGATCGAGGGGGCGCTCGAGCATCCGGTCGACTTCAAGTCGGCGCTTCAGGAGCTGCTGGCCCGGCGTGGTGCAGAGGTCAGCTACGAGATAACCCGCGAGGAGGGTCCGCCGCACGAGCGCGTCTACGAGGTCACGGCGCTGGTCGACGGCCGCGAGCTCGGCAGCGGCAGCGGCAGGAGCAAGAAGCACGCCGAGCAGGAGGCCGCGCGCGAGGCGTTCGACCTGCTCGAGAGCGGGCCACGGGCGTGAGAGGTAATCCGGCGTGCGGCTGAAGTCGGTCACATTGAAGGGCTTCAAGTCGTTCCCGGGCCGCACCCGCCTCGACTTCGGGCCGGGCGTGAGCGTCGTGGTTGGGCCGAACGGCTCGGGCAAGTCCAACGTCACCGACGCCGTGCTGTGGGCGATGGGCGAGCAGTCGCCGCTGGCCGTTCGCGGGCAGTCGATGCAGGACGTGATCTTCGGCGGCGGCAGGGGCGTGCAGGCGCGCAGCTCGGCCGAAGTCGAGATCGTGCTCGACAACTCCGATGGCGCGGTGGATGTGCCGCTGGGCGAGATATCGGTCGCCAGGCGCCTCGACCGCACCGGCGAGGGGTCATACCGGTTGAACGGCGCCCGTTGCCGCCTGACGGACGTGATCGAGATGCTCTCGGACACGGGCCTCGGCAAGGAGTCGCACTCGGTGATCTCCCAAGGCCGCGTGGACGCGATCGTGACCTCCAAGCCGCGCGATCGGCGGCTGCTGATCGAGGAGGCGGCCGGCCTCGGCAAGCACCGAAAGCGCCGGCGCCGCGCGCAGCTGAAGCTCGAACGCACGCAGGAGAACATCGATCGCGTTCTGGACGTCGAGCGCGAGGCACGGACGCGACTGCGACCGCTCAAGCGCCAGGCCGAAGCGGCCGAGCTGCATGAGCGTCTCGAGCGCCAGATCCTCGAAGCCCGCCTTGAGCTCGCGCGCGAGGGCTGGCGCGCGCGGGGCGTGGAGCTTCGCGCCGCCGAGGAGCGCGTGAGCGATGCGAGGAGCGCGCGCGCGGAGGTTGAGGGGCGGCTGCAGGAGACGATCGACCGGCGGGCCGTGGCCGAGCGGGCGCTCGCCGAGCGGACCGAGCGCCACGACGCGCTCGCGCGGCGGGCATACGACGCCCGTTCGGCGCGCGAGAGGCTCGCGCTGCGCGCCGAGCAGGTGGGCACGAGCACCGCTTCGCTCGCGAGGCGAATCGAACGCGTCGAGCAGGAGCTCGCGGCGCTACCTCAGGCGGTCGCGCAGATGCCGGGCGGCCTCGAGACGGGCGTTCTCGACGATCGCATCGCCGCGCTGCAGGCGCAGCTCGCCGAGATCGAGAGCGGGCGCGAGCTGGAGGTCCAGCGAGAGACCGCCGACCTGCAGGAGGCGTGCGAGGCCCAGCTTTACCGCGCCGGCGAGCTCGAGGCGGAGCTCGCGGCGGCGGGCGTGGCTCGCGAGCAGACACAGCAAGCGGCCGAGCAGGCGCGCGAGCGACTGGCCGCGGCCGAGCGCGAGGTGCAGGACACGCGCCGGGAGTCCGCTCGGGTCGGAGCCGAGCTCGCGGCGGCGAACGAGTTCCTGCGCAGCCACCTGCGCGTCGGTGGCGCCGAGCCGGGCCTGTCCTCGACGTTGAGTGAGGAGCTGCGCGTGCGGGACGGCTACGAGCTGGCGCTCGCGGCGGCGCTCGGGGGTCGTCTCGATGCCGCTGTCGTGAAGGACGTGGCGGGGGCGCAGGCGCTGCTCGACACCGCGGGCCCCGACGGTGGCACGGCGCTGCTCGCCGACATCGGCCCCGACCGGCTGGAGCGCTCGGCGGCGGTGGATCAACCTCGGCAGCGGCTCGATGGCGCGGTGAGGCTCATGGACCTCGTGAGTGGCCCTGCTGACGTCCTCGAGTTGGCGGCGCGGCTGCTCGCCGACGCCTGGGTGGTCGAGCGTCTCGAGGATCTGCCCGCCGACTTCGGCGGCATCGCCGCCACGCGCGCGGGCCGGGTCTGGTTCGCCTCCTGGGGCGAGGTGCGCCAGCTGACCGAGGGAGGCACCGAGCGGGTCCTGGCGCGTCGCAACGAACGAGATCGTCTGCTCGCCGCGACGGAGCGGGCGACCGGCTCCGAGCTCCAGGCGCGGGCGGCGTCCGAGCGTGCGCTCGCGGAGGCGCACGCCGCAGAGGAGGCTCGCGTGGGGGCCGAAGCGTCGCTGCGCGATGCCGAACGCCGACATGCCGACGCCGCGGAGGCCAAGCGCCGCACGGAGCGGCTGATCGAACAGCGACGCGGCGCGCCGGCCCAGGGACCGCTGGCCGTCAGGAAAGCCGAGCTGGAAGGCGAGCTGTCGGCCGAGCGCCGTCAGGCGCAGCGGATGGAGCGCGAGCGAGCCGAGCGCGCCGCGCGAGGCGAGCGCCTGCGGGCGCAGCATGCCACGGACACCGCCGCGGTGGCGCTGGCCGAGCGACTCGCCACCGTCCTTCAGAGCGCCGGCGACGCGTTCGCATCGCGTGTGGAGCAGCTCGAGGAGCAGCTCACGCGCGATCGCGCTGCCGGCGAGGAGATGGCGGCGGAGCTGCGCGAGTGCGCCGAACAGGAGGCCGAGATCCAGTCCAGCCTGCGCGCCGCGGGCGAGCTGGTGACCGACGCGGAGGTCGCCGCGCAGCGGCTCCGCGACCAGGCCGGCGACGCCGAGCTCGAGCTCAGGGGCATCGCCGAGCGCCTGGGTGCGCCGCTGCCCGAGGCCGCGGACGGTTCGCAGGCCATCGCCTCCCACGAGGAGCCGCTCGAGGAGGAGCAGGCTCAGTCGCTGCTGGCGCGGGTCGAGCGGCTCGGGCGCCGACGCGAGCAGCTCGGCCCGGTTAACCCGCTCGCGCAGGAGGAGTACGGCGAGGCGGTCGCCCATGTCGAGGAGCTCGAGAGCCGGCGCACCGACCTCGAGACGGCGCTACGGGAGCTGAACGCGGTGATCCGCGAAACGGACCGGCAGATCCACGACACCTTCGAGCAGACCTTCGCCGCCGCGGCGCGCAATTTCGAGGAGCTCGCAGGCGACGTCTTCCCGGGCGGGACCGGGCGCCTCAGCCTCGTCGCGGAGGAACGCGCGCCCCGCCCGGTGCTCGGCGGCCAGCCGCTGCCCGAGGGCGAGGGCGAGGATCTAGGCGCTGACGGCGAGGCCGCCGCCGAGGCCGAGGCCCAGCTCGAAGGTCAGGAGGAGGAAGAGCTGCTCGGAGTCGAGATCGAGATCACGCCGGCGGGCAAGGCCACGAAACGCCTGTCCCTGCTCTCGGGCGGGGAGAAGTCGATGACCGCGCTGGCATTCATGTTCGCCGTGTTCCTCGCGCGACCCTGCCCCTTCTACATCCTCGACGAGGTCGAGGCGGCGCTCGACGACATCAACCTCGATCGCTTCCTGACGCTGCTGCGCCGCTACTCGGACCGTGCGCAGTTCATCGTGATCACCCACCAGAAGCGCACGATGGAGGCGGCGGACTGGCTGTACGGCGTCTCGATGGGAGGCGATGGCGTCTCGAAGGTTCTCTCCCGGCGCCTGCCGTCGGAGCTCGGAGCGCAGTCCGAGATGGCGGAGATCGCCTGATATCGTCGCGCTCCCTCGTGGCGCGCGACTGGAGCGAACTCTTCATCACCGGCGAGAGGAGCGGGCCGGACGGGGCCGGCGGGGCGTCCGAGGCAGGCGAGAGCTCCCGCGGATCGGCGGGGTCCGAGCGTCGAGGGCTGTTCCGGCGCCTGCGCGAGAGCATGGCCAAGACCCGCCAGGCGCTCGGCTCAGAGATCCACGCGACCCTGTTCGGAGTGCTCGACGAGCACACATGGGAGCGGCTGGAGGAGGCGCTGATCATGGCCGACGTCGGCGCGAGCACGACGGCCTCGGTCGTCGAGACGCTCGAAGCAGAGGCCGGGTCGGGGAAGCTCGAGGGCGGCGAGGCGCTGAGCGAGCGCCTGATCGCGCTGCTCGCCGAGACCGCACGGGTGGGCGACGCGCGCATCGACATCCGCGCACAGCCGACGGTGATCGTGGCGGTCGGTGTGAACGGCACGGGTAAGACGACGACGATCGGCAAGCTCGCGTGGCACCTGCAGCGGGAGCTTGGAGCTAGCGTCCTGTTGGGCGCCGCCGACACCTACCGGGCAGCGGCGGGCGAGCAGCTCGAGGGCTGGGCGGAGCGCGCCGGCGCCGAGATCGTGCGCGCGGGCGAGGGCTCGGACCCCGGCGCGGTCGCCTTCGACGCCATCGCCCGGGCGCGCAGCGGGAGCGCCGACGTCGTCATCATCGACACCGCCGGTCGACTGCATACGCAGGACGATCTGATGGCAGAGCTCGGGAAGGTACGCAGGGTGATCGCGCGGCAGCTCGAGGGCGCGCCGCACGAGACGCTGCTCACGATCGACGCGACGACCGGGCAGAACGGGCTTCGCCAGGCGAAGCAGTTCGCGGATGCCGCGCACGTGACCGGGGTGGTGCTGACGAAGCTGGACGGCACCGCGCGCGGCGGCATCGCCCTCGCGATCGCGCGCGAGCTCGAGCTGCCGGTGAAGCTGATCGGCGTAGGAGAGGCGCTCGAGGACCTGCGGCCGTTCGACCCGGAGGAGTTCGCGCGGGCGCTGATCGCCGAGTGAGCTGCGCCGCGCCCTCTACAGGGAGATAACCTGGAGTCATGGACGCGTGGATCATCTGGTTGGTGGCCGCCGCCGTCCTCGGAGTGGGGGAGATGCACCAGGGTGGCTTTTACCTCGCCCCCTTTGCGCTCGGAGCGGCACTCGCCGCGATCGTCAGCCTGCTCGGCGTGGGCACAGCGCTGTCGGCGATCGTGTTCCTCCTCGCCTCGGCCGTCGTGTTCGGAACGCTGCGCCCGGTGGCCCGGCGCCATCGTCGGCTGCCGCCGTCGATTCGCACCGGGGCCGCTGCGCTGATCGGGCGCCCGGGGATCGTGCTCGAGCGGATCGCCAACGACGAGGGGGTCGGTTGCGTCAAGATCGACGGCGAGGTGTGGACCGCGCGCAGCTACGCAGACGGCGAGGTGATCGACGTCGGCCAGCGCGTCGAGGTGGTCGAGATCAGGGGCGCCACCGCGCTTGTGATGCAGTGATCATCCGTACTCTCCTCAGTGTCTGATCTGGGGCACAGGCCAAGAGAAGGACAGAAAGGAACCCATCCATGGCTGCTCTCATCGTCATCGCGGTCGTCGTGGTGTTCGCGCTCATCGTGGCCGCGCGCACCATCCGCGTGATCCCGCAGGCGCGCGCGGGCGTGGTCGAGCGGCTCGGGCGCTACAGTCGCACGCTCGAACCGGGTCTGACGATCATCACCCCGTTCATCGATCGCGTGAAGCCGCTCGTCGACTTGCGTGAGCAGGTCGTGAACTTCTCACCGCAGTCCGTGATCACGGAAGACAACGTGGTCGTCGGGATCGAAACGGTTCTCTACTTCACGATCACGGACCCGCGCTCGGCCACCTATGAAATCGCGAACCCGCTGCAGGCGATCGAGCAGCTCACGGTGACGACGCTGCGCAATGTGATCGGCGGGCTTACGCTCGAGGCCACGCTGACGGCCCGCGAGAACGTCAACACCGAGCTGCGGACGGTTCTGGACGAGGCGACCGGCAAGTGGGGCATCAGGATCAACCGCGTTGAGATCAAGTCGGTCGACCCGCCGCCGGACATCAGGACGGCCATGGAGAAGCAGATGCGTGCCGAGCGCGACCGCCGCGCCCCGATCCTCACCGCGGAAGGCGAGAAGCAGGCACAGATTCTCACGGCGGAGGGAGCCAAGCAGGCCGCGGTGCTCACGGCCGAGGGAGAGCGACAGGCGGCGATCCTGCGCGCCGAGGGTGAAGCGAAGGCGATCGATACGGTGTTCAGCGCGATCCATGAGGGCAAGCCAGACCGCGAGCTGCTCAGCTACGAATACCTGAAGATGCTGCCGCAGCTCGCCGAAGGCGACGCCAACAAGGTCTTCGTGGTGCCGTCCGAGTTCGCCGAGGCCTTCGGCGGCATCGGCAAGGCGCTCGCGAGCCGCTCCGAGCCCGAGGGCAGGCCGCGACCCCGGCCGCCCGCGCCGCCGTCCGGATCGGGCGCCTGACGGCCGCCTCGCCGGGCCACTCCGCCGGGACAGCGGATGCGTGGCTGCGAGAATCAACCCCCTCATGTTCGACTCGCTCGCAGAGAAGCTCCAAGGAACGCTGGCAGGCGTGCGCCAGCGCGGAGCCCTCTCCGAGGATGATGTAGCCGCCGCGATGCGCGAGATCCGCCTCGCCCTGCTGGAGGCGGATGTGAACTTCAAGGTCGTGCGCGAGTTCACCTCGCAGCTGCAGGAGCGCTGCCTGGGCGCTGACGTGGTCGGAGCGCTGAACCCCGGCCAGCAGGTGGTGAAGATCGTGGGAGAGGAGCTCGCGGAGCTGATGGGCGGGGCCGCGGGCGCGCTGAGCTTCTCGCCGAGGCCGCCGACTGTGATCCTGATGGCGGGTCTGCAGGGCTCGGGCAAGACGACCGCGACCGCGAAGCTCGCCCGCTACCTGCGCGAGGAGCGCGCTGCGGCGGTCGCCGTGGCCGCGTGCGACGTCTACCGCCCGGCGGCCGTCGAGCAGCTCGTGAAGGTCGGTGCGCAGGCGGGAGCCGCGGTCTACGAGCAGGGCACCGATCGCGACCCGGTGGAGATCGCCAAGTGGGCGCTCGAGCGCGCTCGCGAGGAGGGCAAGGACGTCCTGATCGTCGACACGAGCGGCCGCCTGCACGTCGACGAGGAGCTGATGGCCGAGCTCGTCAGGATCCGCGACGCGGTGAAACCGCATGACGTGCTGCTCGTCGTCGACGCAATGACCGGCCAGGACGCAGTCAACGTCGCGGAGAGCTTCGCGCAGGCCGTTCAGTTCGACGGCGTCGTGATGACCAAGCTCGACGGAGACGCGCGGGGCGGCGCGGCGCTGTCGGTCAAGGCGGTCACCGGCAAGCCGATCATGTTCGCCTCCACGGGGGAGAAGCTCGACCAGTTCGAGCGTTTCCACCCGGACCGCATGGCGCAGCGGATCCTGGGGATGGGCGACGTCATGTCGCTGATCGAGAAGGCCGAGCGCCAGTTCGAGCAGGACGACGCGGTCGAGCTTGAACGCAAGCTGCGCCGCAACCAGTTCGGCCTCGACGACTTCCTCGGTCAGCTGAAGGCGATCCGGAAAATGGGGCCCCTGACGAGCCTGCTCGGCATGATCCCCGGGCTCGCCGGCCATCAGCTGCAGAACATGAAGGTCGATGAGCGTGAGCTGGACCGAATCCAGGCGATCATCCTCTCGATGACTCCCGAAGAGCGCAAGCATCCCGAGCTGATCAACGGCTCGCGGCGGCTGCGGATCGCGAAGGGGTCTGGAACGACCGTGCAGCACGTCAACAGGCTGGTGAAGCAGTTCGGCCAGATGCGCAAGGTCATGCGCCAGGTTGGGCGCGGCAAGATGCCTGACATCGGCGCGCTGATGCGCGAGGCCAGGTGAGCGGCGAGGCCGGCTCCCCGCCTCGACCCTCCTCACCGTCTAAGCTCTGCTGCGATCCGCATAGGTCGCTGCAAGCGGCAGAGAGGAAAACGTGGCAGTCAGGCTGAGGCTCACGCGAGTGGGCGCCAAGAA
This sequence comes from Solirubrobacteraceae bacterium, assembly GCA_035566835.1. Taxonomy (GTDB): domain Bacteria; phylum Actinomycetota; class Thermoleophilia; order Solirubrobacterales; family Solirubrobacteraceae; genus Palsa-744. The sequence continues at coordinate 12,413 of DATMQG010000026.1, read as the reverse complement.
GGACCCCATCTGGCGGGTGGTCGTCGCCGATCAGCGCTCGCCCCGCGATGGGCGCGTGATCGAGACCATCGGTCACTACAACGCCCAGACGGATCCTTCGACGATCGTGATCGACGAGGATCGTGCGCGCAGCTGGCTGGCACGCGGCGCTCAGCCGTCGAACACGGTCCGCAAGCTGCTGCGCATCCAGGGCATCGACACGCGGGCCGGCTAGCGCCGAGCACCGACCGTGAGCCGTCGGCCACGAGCTTGAGCAGCGCGGACATGCCCAGCGAGATCCCGAGGCAGTTGCTGGAGTATCTGGCGGAGGGGCTAGTCGACGATCCCGACGCCGTGTCGGTGGAGCAGTTCGAGGAGGACGACGGAACGATCGTGCTCGAGCTATGCGTGGCCGCGGGCGACTACGGGAGGGTGATCGGCCGCGGCGGTCGCACCGCCCACGCGCTGCGGACGGTCGTAAAAGCCGCCGCCGCAGGCGAGGGGTGCCACGTGCTCGTCGATATCGTCGATTGACGAGCCATCGGCGAGTCTGAGAGGAGCCAGCATGCACGCTGCCCCCGTGGCGCTTGGAGCCGGGCGCGTCGGGCGCCCGCACGGGTTGGACGGGAGCTTCTACGTGACGCGAGCGCGGCCGCGCCTGCTGTCGGCGGGCTCCATCGTGACCGTGGCCGGGCGCGAGGCGCCGATAGTGCGCCGCGCCGGCACCGAGCAGCGGCCAATCGTGCGCTTGGAGGGAGTCGATGACCGGTCCGCCGCGGAGGAGCTTCGCGGCCTGGAGCTGACCGTGCGCGCGCCGCAGGCGCCGTCGCTCGCCGAGGGCGAATGGTGGGCCCATGAACTGCAGGGGTGTGACGTGTTCGACGGCGAGCGTCGCCTCGGCGCCGTCATCCGGCTGATCGAGCTGCCCTCATGCGAGGCGCTCGAGGTCGAGCTCGAGCGCGGCGAGGAGCCGCTGCTCGTGCCGATGGTCAAAGACGCGATCAGCCGCATCGAGGTCGAGAGCCGGCGGATCGAGATCGACGCCGAGTTCCTCGGCTTGCAGCCGCGGACAGCCGCACGGGCACCGGCCGCCGGCGAGCGGCGGAACAGATGAAGATCGACGTCTTCACGCTCTTCCCCGAGTCCTTCGACTGGTTTCGCTCACAGCGGCACGTCGGCAACGTGGCGAGCGCGGGAACCAGCCTGGAATGCGTGAACTACCGCGATCACACGCCGCTCAGCGGCGGCCAGGTCGATGACATGCCGTTCGGCGGCGGCGCCGGGATGGTGCTTCGCGTGGACGTGGTCGACAGCGCGCTGCGGGCCCACTACGACCTCGATTCGGTGCAGCTGCGCAACCGCCGTCGCGTGATCGCGCTCACCGCCGGCGGGCGCCTGCTCGATGACGCGCTCGTCGACGAACTGGCCGCCGAGCCGGCGCTGACGCTCCTATGCGGCCGCTACGAGGGACTGGACGAGCGCATCGTCGAGCACCTCTCAAGCGACGCGATCTCGATCGGCCGTTACGTGCTCTCAGGCGGCGAGCTCGCGGCGATGGTCCTCTGCGACGCCGTCATCCGCAAGCTGCCGGGCGCGCTCGGACACGAGGATTCGGCCGCCGAGGAGTCCTTCAGCGCTGCCCTGGACGGCCACCCCGAGTACCCCCACTACACCCGCCCCGCCGAGTATCGCGGCTGGGGCGTGCCCGATGTCCTTCTCTCCGGCCATCACGAGCGCATCCAGCAATGGCGGCGCGAACGGAGCCGCGAACGAGGGGAGGCCGGCTTCGACCGCGGGAGGCGAAGCAGCGGGCTCGGGTGAGACGGAGCCGACTGACCGTTCGCTACCATTGCTGATCGCGCTTGCTGGAGGTACCGCTCCCGGGACCTCTCAGGACTTTTCGCGCCCTCCTTCACCCATGAGCAGCGTCATCGAAACCATCGAGCGCGCCCAGCTGCGCCGCGTTCCCAACTTCGCGCCGGGCGATCGCGTCAAGGTCCACTTCCAGGTGGTGGAGGGCACCCGCAGCCGCCTGCAGGTCTTCGAGGGCGTCGTCATCAAGCGCCAGGGTCACGGTGCGCGGGAGACGTTCACGGTTCGCAAGCAGTCCTTCGGCGTCGGCGTGGAGCGCATGTTCCCCGTGCACTCGCCGAAGATCGAGCGCATCGAGCTCGCCGCTCGAGGCGACGTGCGCCGCGCCAAGCTCTACTACCTGCGTGATCGCGTCGGCAAGCGCGCTCGCGTGCGCGAGCGTCGCTACGCGGGCCCGGAGGAAAGCATCCAGCCGGGCCTGCTGTACGAACCCACGGAGGCGACCGACGCCGACGGGCTGACCGCGGAGGAGACCGTCATGGCCGGCGACCAGCAGGCGCAGGACGCGAGCGTCGACGGCGATGCGCTCGAGACGGGCTCCGCTGCCGATGGGCGAGAGAGTGTTGCGCACGAGACGTCCGGCGATAGTGAGATATCGGGGGGTACTGGGTCCACGGACCAGAACGAGCCCACGGCCGCGACCGGACCTGTCGGCGACGGCGAGCCTGCCGGCGACGGCGAGCCTGCCGGCGAGGGCGAGCCTGCCGGCAACGCCGAGCCTGCCGGCGACGCCGATCCGCAGAAGCCCGATGGACAATCGAGTGCAGAGCGGGGCGAAAAGGCCTCAGCGGCTGCCGAGACAGCTTCCTCCTCAGATGTCGGCGTCGTCAAGGACGCGTAGCCGCCGGCGAGCGGCCGGCGCGAGCGGCGGCACTCAGACCGGCAAGAAGCGGGGCAAATCCGCGACGAGCTCGATCGTCGAGCTGATCGTTATCATCGCGGTGGCACTCGGCCTCGCGCTCGGCATCCAGGCGTTTGTGGTGAAGCCCTACCGGATCCCAAGCGGCTCGATGGAACCGACCCTCTCCGTCGGTCAGCGCGTGCTGGTGAATCGTCTCGGCATGGACTTCGGTAAACCGCACGTCGGCGAGATCGCCGTCTTCCACCCGCCGGTGGGCGCGCAGGAAAGCAATGGCGAACCGAAGTGCGGGCCGACGCCGCACGTGGTGGTCGACGGCACGGGCGCCTGTGCCGCGCCGCTCCCGGCCGAGTCGAACGTGAACTTCATCAAGCGCATCGTCGCCGGCCCGGGCGACGTGATCTCGATCGTCGAAGGACACGTGATCCGCAACGGCGTCCGCGAGAAGGACTCCTACGCGCGGCCATGCGCGGAAAGGGAATCGAAATGCAACTTTCCAACTCCGATCAGGGTTCCGGCCGGTCACTGGTTCATGATGGGCGACAATCGTGGCGACTCCGACGACAGCAGGTTCTGGGGACCCGTACCCACCGGCTGGATCATCGGGGGAGCCTTCGCCACATACTGGCCTCCTGACCGGATCGGGTTCCTCTAGCGCTGGAGGCGAGCCTGCCGCCGTGACAGCGAGGGCTTCGAAGGAGCGGTCGCCGTCATCGGCGCGCTCGAGGCGCCGGGCGCGCAGGGACGGGAGCGGTCGGCGGCTGTTCGCCTTCGACCGGCGCCTGGGCGTCCGGTTCGTCGCGGGCGCCGATGAGGCGGGGCGCGGATGCCTGGCCGGGCCGCTGTTCGCCGCGGGCGTGCTGTTCGACTACGAGGCGCTGAGCCTGCGCGAGCTGCGGGCGCTGAGAGCGCTGAACGATTCAAAGCAGCACTCCCACAGCGCTCGCGAGGAGCTCTACCCGCTGGTCCTTCGCAGCGCAGCCCGCGTCGTCGTCGTCTCGAGGTGCGTGCGCGGGATCGACGCGCGCGGCTTGCACAAGACGAATCTCGCCGCCCTGCGCGATGCGATGCGGGGCGTCACGCACGAGCTGCGTGGCGATGTGATCTGCCTCGTCGACGGCTTCTCCGTGCCACGGTTCGAGCGGCCTCAGCGCGCGATCATCGACGGTGACGCGACCAGCGCCGCAATCGCGGCCGCGTCGATCGTGGCGAAGGTCACCCGGGATCGCTACATGCGCCACGCGGACACGCTGCACCCGGGATGGTGCTTCGCCGATCACGTCGGCTACTCCACACCCGAGCATCGCGAGGCGATCATCCGTCAGGGCGTCTCTCCCCTGCACCGCATGTCCTTTCAGTCGCTCGCCTACCAGCAGCTCGCGCTCTGAGGGACGCCGCGCCGCGTGTGCGGCAAGCTTGCGGCGTGGTCAAGACCGGCGTAGCACCACTCTGTTGCAGCGGGCGCCTGGCGAAACGACAGCCGATCGGCTGTGTGGAGGCGAAGCATCGCGGTCGCGGTGAGTGCTCCGGTTTTGGGCACTCACCTCAGGCGGTGACGGAAACAGCAGTAGGCTGCGGCGATGAAGTCGGGGTCTGTGGCCGTCGCAACGCTTCTGTTGGCGATCGCGTTTTGCGGTTGCGGCGGGAGCAGCGCCTCGAGCAGCACGACGACGGCCAAAGCAACGACGACGTCGAGTGGCACGAGTTCGGCACCCGTGACGCCGCCGCCGGGAACCCCCGCCGCGCTGCGCGGAGCCCATGGAGGGGTGCTTCTAGCCGGCGATCTCGCAGGGTTTGTCCCGCATGGCTACCGGGCGCCCAGCACGAGCGCACAGAGCTGGGTCGCCGAATTCCCACCCGCACAGCGCGCTTCCGAAGCCGCGAGACTCAACGCGCTGGGCTTCATCGCAGGCATAACTGAGCAACTCGCGCCAGCGAAGGGCGCCGTCAACGAAGAAGCGATCTCGCTCGTCGAGCAGTTCCGCTCGGCCCACGGCGCAAGCGCCGAGATCGCCGCCCAGCTCAAGCAGGCACTTGCTCATGGCGAAAGCGCCTTCGCGGCAACCGGCATCCCTGGCGCGCGCGGCTTCGGTTCCAGCAGGGACGCGAACATCGCGTTTTCGGTCGGTGCTTACTACTACCTCGTCGGCTTCGAATCCGGCACTGCCACGCGCGCACAGCTGATAGCGGCCGCTCAGAGTCTCTACCGTCGCGTCCGCGGCTGAGGCCTCCCAGCTCCGCGGCTCCGCTAGCTCGCGGCTCAGCGCAGCTCAAAACACTTGCCTACCTGACGGGAGCCACGTCAAGGAGTGTGCCGTCGTTGGCCGACGAATACGGCGATGGCAGCTCAGGAGGCATCCCGTAGCGTGGACCCGATTCAGACGCCGGCGCCGCCGCTGCCGCCCGGTCCAATGTCCGAGCTGCGGGAGGACGCCCATCCTCTCGGGGAGGCTCTGAAGAAGCGGGCGGCGGATGTCCTGGACCTGACGACCGCGCGGAGCGCGGGACGGAGTGAAGATATCGACGTTGTCGTCAGGGATCGCTTCGAACGAATTAACCGAAGCTCCACGATGGCGGTAGCCCGGTGGATCGCAGGGGAGGGCGCGGACGTGGCGATTGAGGCCGGCAAAGAAACCTGGACCATCTACGGGGAGCTGGCGGCTCATCGGGCAGCTTCGTTGAACCAGCTGACGAAACGCTGCGTGTGGTGGCGCGATTCGGCCGCCGCGGTGCTGCGCGAGAGCGCGGCACAACTCGGCGCTTCGCCCGAGGCCCTCTCGCAAGCACTGAACATACTGCAGCTGAGCCTCGAGTTCAGCCTCGTGAAGATGTCGAAGTGCTTTGACACCGAGCGCCAGCGAACAGGCGAAGAGCTCGCTCGACGCGAGCAGGAGCTCTCGTTCCTGGCGACGCACGACGCGCTCACCGGTCTTCCGAACAGGACGCTCATCCTGGATCGTGTTGACCGGATGCTCGCGCGCTGCGCCCGCAACCAAACCCCGGTCGCCGCGCTGTTCATCGATATCGACAACTTCAAGACCGTCAATGACACCCTCGGCCACGCGGCTGGCGACGAGCTCTTGCAAGCCGTCGCCGCGCGACTGGACAGCGTCGTACGAGGCTCCGATGCACTCGGGCGCCTTGGCGGCGATGAGTTCGTCGTGATCTGCGAGGAGACTTCGCTCGCCGCCGCGCCCGAGCTGATCGCCGAGCGCCTGCTGGAAGCCCTCAAGCCTCCGTTCAGGCTCGGACCGGACGAGCAGAGTCGCGTCACCGTGAACGCAAGCATCGGCATCGCCGTGGGGGGAGGAACCTCGGCTGCCGAGCTGCTGCGCGAGGCGGACATCGCGATGTACCGGGCCAAGTGGGACGGCAAGAATCGCTACGCCCTCTTCGAGGTCGGCATGCAGGACAGCATTCAGAAGCGCGCTGAGCTCGAGATGGACCTACGCGGCGCGATCGAGAGGGAAGAGTTCTTCCTTGTCTACCAGCCCACGCTCGCCCTGAGCGACATGAGCGCCACAGGCATGGAGGCACTGATTCGCTGGAACCATCCGTTGCGCGGCGTCGTCCTGCCTGATGACTTCATCCCGCTTGCTGAGGAGACCGGACTCATCGGGGAGATCGGTAAGTGGGTGCTCGAGCATGCTTGCACCCAGGGCGCAGAGTGGCGAGAGGCCGGATACCCGATTGGGATGGCGGTCAACGTCTCGGCCATCCAGCTCGACAGCGACCAGCTCATAGCCGACATCGAAGAGGCGCTCTCCGGCAGTGGGCTTGACCCAGAAGCGCTGACGATCGAGATCACCGAGACGACGCTCATGCGCAATGTCGAGGAGACCGCGCGCCGACTGACCACCATCAAGCAACTCGGAGTTCGCATCGCGATCGACGACTTCGGCACCGGCTACTCCTCACTCGCTCACCTGCAGCGCTTCCCGGTCGACGCGCTGAAGATCGACCGCTCGTTCATCTCGGGCCTCACCCAAAACAAGGAGGGCGAGACGATCATCCACACGCTCGTGCAGCTCGGCAAGGCTCTTTCTATCGAGACCCTTGCCGAGGGCATCGAGCAGCAGAACCAGCTCACCAGGCTGAGACGTGAGGGCTGCGACAGCGGACAAGGCTTTCTCTTCGCCCGTCCCCTCGACGTCGCCGCCACCGAGGCCTTCCTCCAGCGGGGCGCGAACAAGAGCGCTGTCAGTCGCTGACCGCGCTCAGGCCCAGGGCCGGCTTGCAGCCCGATGGCCATCCCCAGACGTTCGCACTGACGCGGTCGCGAAAGCGCGGCGGCGCCTCCGTCACACGCGCAGGTTGAGCGTGGCGGGATCGAGTGCTGCCGCGCGTAGCGCGTCGTCCCATCTGAAAAAGTCGCGCTCGCGCACCACGAGCCCGCGCTCAAGCGTCAGCAACTGGGCAACCTGGGTCTCGAGCTCGATGCCGCTCCCTTGGCCGTGCACGCGGCTCGCCCCGAGCACAATCAGCGAGTCACCGAGGTCGACGACCAGCGCCGGAGCGAGTTCAAACCGGTCGAATACGTCCAATATCTCCGCCAGCACTCTCGCCATCTCCGCGCGCCCGCACGCCGAGCCGGGAACTCCGAGCGCCTGCAGGCCGGCGTCCGCGTCAAACACGACGCTGGGTGCGTAGCGCACGAGCATCAGCTCAAAGTCGCGACGCTGCACGGCGGCCCAGCCAGAGGCAACGGCATGGCGCAAGAAACGACGACGCGCTCGCGCCCGCGGCCGCACCAAGCCTAGGAGCAGCGCGGTGGCAGCCCGGTAGGAACCTGGGAAGCTGACGATGAAGCGCTCCTCGACGCTTCGGTGAGCTCGTGACGTGCGTGCTCCTGTGATGGGCGTGACGACGGGCCGGCCCCGAGCGCCGGCTCCCCTCTCACGAGCGGCAGGCTCATTAGCCCGCGCTTCATTCGCGGCACTCCCGGGCGTCATGAGGGCAAGCGTACCCGCCGCGGCTGTTCTTTCCCGGTGGCCGCCGGGAGGTTGAAGAGCGTGGTGGGGTGGCAACGAGCCCGGTCGCCGGTCACCTCGCGAAGCGCACCACCGCGTGTAGTCTTGGAACCGAGTGGAGCGCAAGTGGTGGACCCTGCTCGCCAGCTGCATCGCGATCTTCATGCTGCTGCTCGACGTGACGATCGTCAACGTCGCGCTGCCTTCGATCGAGCGCGCGCTCGGCGCCAACTTCAGCGACCTCCAGTGGGTGATCGACGCCTACGCGCTGACCCTCGCGGGCCTGCTGCTGGCGGCGGGGTCGCTGGCCGACAAGGTCGGCCGCAGGCTCGTCTTCATGCTTGGGCTGGCGATCTTCACCGCGTCCTCGCTGGCCTGTGGGCTGGCTCCCGACCCGCTCTTCCTGCACGTCTCGCGCGCGGCGCAGGGGGTCGGGGGGGCGATGATGTTCGGTACCTCGCTGGCGCTGATCGCGCAGGAGTTCCAGGGTCGCGAGCGCGGAACCGCGCTCGGCATCTGGGGCGGGACCACGGCCCTGGCGGTGTCGACCGGGCCGCTCGTGGGCGGTGCGCTCGTGGACGCGCTGTCGTGGCGCTGGATCTTCCTCGTGAACGTGCCGATCGGCCTGGCCGCGCTCATGGTCGCGCGGATGCGGTTGCGCGAGTCGCGCGACCCGGCCGCCTCCGGCGTCGACCTGCGCGGCGTGGCGCTGCTGTGCCCCGCGCTCTTCCTGCTCGTCTACGCGCTGATCCGCGGCAACGAGGCGGGCTGGGGGAGCGCCCTCATCATCGGCTGCTTCGCGGCCTCCGCACTGCTGCTCGTGTTGTTCGTGGTGGTGGAGCGCGGCGCTGCCGACCCGCTGCTCGACCTCTCGCTGTTCCGCAAGCCGGCCTTTACGGGCGCCACGATCGTGGGCTTCGCGCTGTCGGCATCGATCTTCTCGATGTTCCTCTACATCACGCTCTTCTTCCAGAACGTGCTCGGCTTCTCGCCGTTCGAGGCGGGGCTGAGGTCGCTGCCGGTGACCGGGCCGATCCTGTTCGTCTCGCCGCTGAGCGGCCGGCTGACGGCGCGCGTGCCGGTGCGGCTGCTGCTCGGGACCGGGCTCGCATTCGTGACGGTCGGGCTGTTGCTGATAGGGAACCTGTCCGACTCGTCCGGGTGGACCGCGCTGCTGCCCGGCCAGATCCTGTGCGGCATCGGGATAGGCATGGCCACGCCCGCGCTGGCCTCGACCGCCGTCGGCGTGGTCCGCCCGCAGTTGAGCGGCATGGCGTCGGGCGCGAACAACACGGCTCGCCAGCTCGGGCTCGCCACCGGGATCGCCGGCCTCGGCTCGATCTTCCAGTCGAAGATCCAGTCCACGCTCACCCCGCTGCTCGCGGACACCTCCGCGTTCTCGCACGTCCACGAGCTTTCACGGGCTGTGGCGTCCGGTGGCACCGGGCGCGCCTTGCACGCAGTGCCGCCCGCCGACCGCGCCGCGGTGGTGGACGCGGCCCACCATGCCTTCGTGACGGGCTTCAACTCGATCGCGATGGTCGGCGTCGCCGTGGCGGCGGTGGGCGCCGTGGCGGGGTATGCGCTGGTGCGGTCGCGCGACTTCGTGGCCGGCGGCAGCCCGGCCGCGGCGCCGCCGGAGCCGGCGCGGGCTTAGGCGATCGCGTTGAGGTCAGCCAGGGCGTCCTCGGGCAGTGTGAGCCCTGCCGCGGCGACGTTGTCGCGGAGGTGGGCGACCGACGAGGTGCCCGGAATGAGCAGGATGTTGGGAGAGCGTTGCAACAGCCACGCAAGCGCGACCCCCATCGGGGTCGCTTCAAGGCGCGACGCTACCGACGCGAGCGCACTGGATTGCAGAGGGGTGAAACCGCCCAACGGGAAGTACGGCACATAGGCGATGCCCTGCTCGGCGAGGGAGTCGATAAGCGCGTCGTCGGCGCGGTGGGCGATGTTGTAGAAGTTCTGGACGCACACAATCGAGGCGATCGACCGCGCTTCGGTGATCTGCGCCAGGTTGACGGTGCTTACGCCCAGGTGCTTGATCAGGCCCTCCTGTTGCATCTCGGCCAGCACGGCGAACGGTTCGGCGATCGAACCGGGCGTCGGGGCGTCAAAGCCGCCGACGCGCAAGTTCACGACGTCAAGCGCATCGACGCCGAGGTTCTCCAGGTTCTCGTGCACGGCTTGGCGCAGCTCGTCGGGCGCCAGCGCCGTCGGCCATCCGCCCTCGGCGTCGCGGCGGGCGCCGACCTTGGTCACGATTCGCAAGTCGTCCGGATATGGGTGAAGCGCTTCCTTGATGATCTGGTTGGTGACGTGCGGGCCGTAGTAGTCGCTGGTGTCGATGTGGGTGACGCCAAGCTCGACGACCTCGCGCAGCACGGCTACCGCCGCGTCGCGGTCGGCGGGCGGACCGAACACGTGCGGTCCGGCGAGCTGCATGGCGCCGTAGCCGAAGCGAGTGACGGTCAGGCCATCGGCGAGGGTGAAGGTACCTCCGGGAAGCTGCGTGGGAGCCATAACAATCCTTTCAGGCCGGCTGGCCGATAGCTACGGTCACCCGCGGACCGCTCGCGAATCTCAGCACTCTTGACCCAGACCCGGAGCGCTCGTGCTCTGCGCGTGAGCGAGCGCCCTGGTGGTCAAACGGTACATGCCCTGCTCGGGACGAAGGCCGCGCTGATCGAGCACGGCCTATGGCTTCGACCGTCCATCCGGGCAGAATGGGTCCCGTGAGCGATTACGGGATACCACTGCTCGAGAAGGACCTCGACGACGATCCCATGCGCCAGTTCGCATCCTGGTACGGCGAGGCCGGGGCGGCGGGCGTGCGCGAACCACAGGCCGCCGCCCTTGCCACGGCGTCCGCCGACGGGGCACCGTCGGTGCGCATGGTGCTCGTGAAGGCCTTTGACGAGCGCGGCTTTGTCTTCTTCTCCGACTACGCCAGCCGCAAGGGCCACGAGCTTGCGGTCAACCCGCGCGCCGCTTTGCTCTTTCACTGGGACCCGCTTGGCAGGCAGGTGCGGATCGAGGGACCGGTCAACCGCACGAGCGCCGAGGAGTCGGCGGCCTACATCCGCACCCGCCCGCGAAGCAGCCAGGTCAGCGCGCTGGCCTCGCCCCAGAGCCAGCCACTCGAAAGCCGCGAGGAGCTCGAGCGCCGCGTCGCGGACGTGGAGCGCCGGTATGCGGGTATTGAGTTACCGATGCCAAGCAGCTGGGGCGGCTTTCGCGTTGCCCCCGAAACACTCGAGTTCTGGCAGCAGCGCCACGACCGCCTGCACGACCGGCTGCGTTTCAGCCGCGCAGGCGGGGGCTGGCGGGTCGAGCGCTTGGCGCCCTAGAGCGAGGGCGCGATCTGACCGGGGCCGGGTGTCGTGAAGCGGGCCGGTGTCGTGAAACAGGGCGGTCGGTCCCGGCCTGGCGAGAACGCGGTAGCCCGCTGCCTCCTGCCGTGCGCGTCCGCGTAAGCTGTCGCGGTGAGGAACAGGATGGGCGATACGAGCACCGCAAACGGCAAGGTGGTCGTGAACAGATGTATGTCGCTTGACGGCTTCATCGCCGCTCCCGGACATGTGATGGACTGGGGCGCTGGTCGCCAGCTCGGCGACTTCGTCGGGCCGGACGAGTTCCACGAGATCGCGGCGGCCACCGGCGCCATGCTCGTCGGCCGGCGGACCGCCGACGTCGGCGAGAAGATGGAGGCCGAGAAGCCGGGCCGCGTCGACTACCCCTTTGCCGGACCCGTGTTCGTCCTCACCCATCGACCACCGGAGCCACCGGATCCGGACATCTCCTACCTCACGGGTGACATCGGGGAAGCGGTCGCCACGGCGCGCAGCGCCGCGGGCGGCAAGAGCCTCGAGATCCTCGGCGCCGACGTTGCCGCCCAGTGCCTGCAGCGGGGCCTCGTCGACGAGATCCTGGTGTACGTACTGCCGCTGCTGCTCGGCGACGGCATCCGCTTCTCGCGGCCGGGCCTGCCGCGGATCGACCTTGAACCGGTCAGCACCGCGAGGTCGGGCACCGTCACCATCCTCCGGTTCCGCGTCCGCAAGTAGTGAGAAGGCGGCCCATCGCCGAATAGACTCCCGCCGGTGACCTTCGTCCTGTTGACGGGCGCGACCCGTGGCATCGGCCAGGCTGCCGCCGTCGAGATCGCTTCGCGAGGCGTAGAGGTCGCGCTCGTCGGACGAGACGCCGAGCGGGTGAGCGCCGTCGCCTCGGAAGCCAGGGCGACGGGCGGGGGCGCGCCCGTGCACGAGCATGTCGCCGACCTGATGCTGATGGCCGACGTCCGAGCCCTGGCGGATGAGGTGAGGGCAACTGCTGGGCGGATCGACGTGTTGGCGAACAATGCCGGCGCGGTGTTCGCCTCACGCAAGGAGACATCGGAGGGCTTAGAGCAGACGTTTGCGTTGAACCATCTCGCGCCATTCCTGCTCACCAACCTGCTGCGCGATCGTCTGGCCGGCGGGCGCGTTGTGACAACCGCATCCGGCGCTCACAAAGCTGGGCGCCTCGACCTCGATGACCTACAGGCCAGACGCTCTTACTCCGCGATGCGCGTGTACGGCACCACAAAGCTGTGCAACATCCTGTTTACGCGCGAGCTGGCCAAGCGTGCGCCCGAGCTTCATGCCAACTGCTTTCACCCCGGCGTCGTGCGCACTGGCTTCGGCAAGAACGAAAATGGACTCTTGCGAGTTCTGACCACCATCGGCGGGCCG
>DATMQG010000025.1:0-38780 GCA_035566835.1 Solirubrobacteraceae bacterium | reverse complement strand
TTCGGCGGCGTCAGCTCGCCCGCCGCAGGCTTATTCCCGCAGTTTGCGGAATAAAGTAATAAATGGGGACAACCAGGCGTGAGGGGCAGGCGGGAGCCCGGTCGAGGTCCTCGGGCTCGGCCCGCACGCCAAGCGCGTGGGTCCGGCCGGCGCCCGTGCGGGCCAGGAAGAGCGGCGGTTCCGACGGCTCCTCCATCTCTGCCGGGCGGTTGGAGTCGCGCGAGACCTATTGTGGGCTAGACCTTTGGGCGGGACGTGCCGGCTTCAAAGGGAGTACGGTTGACGGAGGGCCGTTGTTGGCCGCTGCTGTTCGACTCTCTCGCGCGGGTCTTCGGGGGGCAAGACCACCTGACCTCACGGGCTGTTTCGTCCAAAAGCGACAGAAACGCCGCTAGGTGCAGCGCCGTCCTGACTCGGGGGGTTTTGGAGCGGTCAGTCCGTTGATCATCGCGCCCTGGGTCGCTATGAGCAGTCAAACAAGGATGTGACCATGAGAGTTGGCGCCCGCCACCCACTACCCGCCCGACCGCTGTCGCCGTTGGGCCTCATCGCCCTGCTGTCTTGCTGTGTTGCGTTCGGGACTTCAACTGCAGTTGCCACAGCGGCCACCACCAAATCACACACAGCGAAATCGTTGACCCGCGCGCAAAAGCTCTCGCAGGCGCTGAAGGCCTGCAAGAAGCAGCCGAAGCGGAAGCGTGCGGCATGCGTGAGAAGGGCCAAGAGCCAGTATCAGCCGCATCATGCGGCGACTACGGCCCCATCCGGCCCGGCGGCCACGGCGCCCACGGCTCCGGCCACATCACGCTCCGTTCCGGTGCCGCCTCCCGCTGGCCCAGTCGCGCCCGCCGGTCCCGCGGACGCGCAGCTCCAGCAGTGGGTCTGCGAACACCACCTCAACTGCGCCATTCAGAATTTTATGGTTCTCGAACGAGGCGTCCCGCGGCTCGGGACTGGAGTCTCACAGGCAAGCGGAGGCGACAACGTGCCGAGCGACACCTGGATCTTCCCGGTTCTGGTTAGCTTCGACGTACGCTCCGAAATAACCCTGCTCTACGGTGGAACGGAAACCCAGATCCAACACACTCGCGAAAAGATCAAAGCGCAATTCGACCACTCGGGCGCGTGGGCGTTGTTCACTGCCGGCTCAAGCACCACATGCGAACCCGTGATAGCGAGCTGCCCCGGCGAAACTGGCGGTGGGGCATGACGCTCAACGCCCGCCACCGAACGGACAGGGCGCAGGGTGCGCGTGGGTGGGCAGACCGCGGCAGGGCGGGCGTGAGGGCCTCGATCGCGATCTGGCGATCTCGCGATCTGCTCCCAGCGCGCGGGAGATCGCGCGGGGGAAGTGGGTGGCAGCTCCCGCTTGCCGCGCTTGGCTTGCGGGAGTGAGCAGGCTCGGCACATCTGCCGCGCCGTCCAGGCCTAGCGGAGGTATCCCGCGAACGTGGCCCAAGCGGAATCGACCGTGTATTGCCCGGCGGCATCGATGTCGAGGATGACCACCGGCGGCTTGGCACGGTTGCCGCTCACCGGCAGGATCGTTGTCGTTCCTGTTACACCCCTGAAACCACGGGTGTGCAACAACGCGTTACGCAGCTCGGGCCCGGACCACCGATGCGTACGCTCGACCGCAGCGACGAGCATGTCCAGGGAGTCGTAGGTGAACGCCCCCCAGGTACCGGGACTGCGGTGGTAGCGCGCCCGATAGGCCGCCGTGTAGCGCTTGCCACCCGGCAGCTGGCCGGCGCTGGGAACACCGCTGTTCAGACAGCCTGGAGCCGCAATGCCTGCGGCACTCACGAAGCTCGGTCCCTGCGCGGCGAGGTCCACGAAGCAGCGCCCGTACGCCTGGGGTGCGACCGACAGGCGCGCAGCGATCGTGCCGGCCTGTGGCCCGTACATGGCGAGGTAGGTGACGGCTGGCCGAGTGGCAGCCACCGTCCGCAACGCCTGATCGGTCTGCGTGGCACTCGCCCGCGGATCGAGCGCCTGGTCGAACGGCACACTCACTCCGGCTCCTCGCAGTGCTCCCGCCAGCTGGGCGGCGATCGCCGCGGTGTATGTCGACGGGTCGTACAGGAGCGCGACGCTGCGCGCGTGCAGGACGGACGTGAGCTCCTGCTCCTCAACCGGCGCGATCTGGGTGACCATCGGCTGAGTCGTGACACCGAAGCCCTCGGTCGCCGTGGCTGAGGTAAGGCGCAAGATCGGCAGGCCGGCCGCGCGGAAGATCGGCAGCGCTCGCAGTCCCACAGCCGAGTTGAACGGCCCGATCACTGCGCTCACACCTGCTCCTACCAGTCGTCGAGCGACCTTCGCGCCGGTGACCGGGTCGGCTCGATCGTCGCCGGCCACGAGCACAACGCGTCGCCCTAAGGCGCCTCCCCGCGCGTTTAGCCGCGCGGCCGCGAGCTGCGCGCCGCGCAGCATATCCAGGCCGGTGGAGGCTTCTTCGCCGGACATCGGCCCCATCACCGCGACGCGAACGGTGCTGGCCGCCCCCGACGTCGCAGGCAGCCCCGACGCACCCGCCGACACGAACACTGCGATCAGCGCGGCTAGAGATGCGTATCGTCGGATCCGCCGACCCTACAGCAACACCTGGTGCGAGTCTCCACCCAGGACCGAATCTCGATGCTGTGCGCCGGAGTCGTGTACAGGAAAGTGTGAGGCGAGTTTCCGCAAACGCGGCGCCTCAGCGTCTCGACGACAGCGCATAGGCGAGTTTGCCTTCGCGCTTTGCCCGCTTGACCGCGCCCGAAAGCATGAGACGGCGAAGGTTCTGGCGGATGCTCGGTCCGGGCATCGCTGTCACCACCGCGAGCTCGCTGACGGTATGCGAGCCATGCTCGAGTGCCGCGACGATCACCTGCTGCGCGGCGCTGCGCGGAGCGCGCTGGCGCGCGACCGGACCCGCGCCGCTGCTCGAGGCCGCAGTACGGGTAGGTTTGCGTGCGCCACGCGAGGCCCGGCTCTTCGCGTCACGCGCCTGATCCTCGACGGCCGCGGCTGCCGAGAGCAGGCTCTCGTACTCGTCCATCATCGGGCGCAACTCGCGCAGCCGGAGCTCGATATCGCTGCGTATCTTGGTGAGCAGGTCGGGAGCCATCTCGTCGTTCGCGTGCAGGCGCCGAACCTCAGCTAAGCGCGGCTCCGTGCAGACCGGTGGCGGGGCGCTCGCGTGCATCCCACCACTCGTTGACGGTCCCAAGCGCGCCGCCGATGATGCCCTCCCTGAACGACTGCGTGTCGTTCAGCCGCGGCAACTCCTCGGCCGGGACGTCCCTGCCGAGGAACTCGCACAGAGGTCCCCAACCTTCGCTCGGATCCCACACGAGCAGGCGGTCGGCTGGAACGGTGCGCTTGACGTCCTCGTTCCAGCGGTGCATCACGGCGGCGAGGCCGCCGTCGCTGAAGGTCTCCCCCGAGAGCGCTCCGGTCTGCTCGTTCCAGGTCATGTGCCGCATCAGCGACATGAAGCGGCGCCAGAGTGGATCGAGCACTGCCCGCGCCTCGCATAGGTGGTGCAGGACCGTCTCGCCGTGGAACACGCCCCAGACGGTCTGGCGCATGCTGCGCACCCAGTCCTCGCTGTCGCGCACGCTCAGCAGGACCTTGGCCTCGGGGTAGTGCTCCATCAGCTCGCGGTAGTAGCGGGCCGAGGGCCAGTCGACCGCCGCCCGCGCCTCGCCGAATGTCCGCTCCCAGTCCGGTGCTCCCTCGGCGACGCCCTCCCACAACGGCAGGCCCTGCTCGAGGTTCGCGAGCAGGTCGCGCATGTGGTAGCACGGCCCCTGGCCGAGCTGTTCGAGGGCGAACAGCTGCGTGGTCGTTGCTGTGCGCGGAAGCCCGGCGCCGATGAGTGTCAGTTCTCCCACGGGGGGCCTGTTTCTATCAGGTCACGGCGCTAACGCGCGACACGCAGGTAGACGAGCACCGCAAGCACCCTTCGGTGGTCGTCGTCGCACGCCGACAGGTCGAGCTTGTGGAAGATGTTCGTTATGTGCTTCTCGACCGCTCCGGGAGTGACGACCATGCTCTCGGCGATCGCCGTGTTCGAGCGGCCCTCCGCCATCAGCTCGAGCACCTCACGCTCGCGCCCGGTCAGGCTGCTCAGCTGGTCGGCGCGGCCGTCGCGCGTCGCGAGCAGCTGCGTGACGACCTGGCGGTCGAGCACGGTGCCGCCCGCCGCCACCCGTTGCAGGGCATCCAGGAACGCCCTCACGTCGCCGATCCTCTCCTTCAGCAGATAGCCGATTCCGGCGGTGTTCTCGCCGATCAGCTCGTTTGCGTAGGCGGTCTCGACGTACTGCGAAAGGACAAGAACGCCGAGCTTGGGCTGGCGGCGGCGTGCCTCGATCGCCGCCCTCAGACCCTCGTCGCGAAAGGTCGGCGGCAGGCGCACGTCAACGATCGCCAGATCGGGACGGTGTCCGGCGATCGCCCGCAGCAGCGCCGGCCCGTCGTCCACCTGCGCGACGACGTCGATGTCGTTCTCGCGAAGCAGCGCCACGATGCCCTCGCGCAGCAGCGCGAGATCCTCCGCGATCACGACACGCACGGGATGTCTACCTCCAATACGGTTCCCTCTCCGGCCGGGCTGAGCACGTTGAGCGTGCCGTCGAGCGCCTCCACGCGGGCCCGCAGGCCGGCGAGCCCCGACCCCTCCGGGTCCGCGCCGCCGCGACCGTCGTCGCCCACGACGACGACCAGCGCGCGGGACTCGGCGCTCAGCTGGACCCAGCTGCGGGTAGCCGAGGCGTGCTTGGCAGTGTTGGTGAGCGCCTCGGCGATCACGAAGTAGGCGGTCCTCTCGACGGCGGGGGCGAGCGTGCGGTGCGTCTTTGAGCGGACAGCGGTGCCGAGCCCGTAGCGGGCCGCGAGCGATTCCACGGCGGCGACGAGCCCGCGGTCGGCCAGCAGCGGCGGAACGATGCCCCGGGCGAGATCCCGCAGCTCGGCGATCGCGCGATGAGCTTCCCTCTGCGCGTCGTGTATCAGCCGCCTGAGCTCGGGCTCCTGGTCTACCCGCAGCTCGGCGCGCCCCAGTTGCAGCGTCAACGCGACCAGGCGCGCCTGCGCCCCGTCGTGCAGGTCGCGCTCGATCCGCCGCAGCTCGGCCGCCTGTGCGTCAACGGCCTGCCGGCGTGTGTGCGTGAGCAGGTCGATCCTCGCGCGCAGCGCTCGGCGCCCGTGGGCGACGAGCACCCGATCGTGGAGGGCGAACAGCGAGTAGGCGCTGCCCGCCGTTGCGAGGCCGAGCAGCCCCCAGGCCGGCCAGAACGTCTGCACGCCGGCCAGCAGCCAGGTCAGCAGCCACGTCAGGACGAGGATCGCCGCGGCCACGCTCACGAGCGCCCACACGCAGGAGACCCGGCGGACGGCTCCCGGCGGGCGCCGCCACGCCCAGCTCGCGGTCCGGTCCAGCATCAGGGGCACGCCGAGCCCGAGCCATGCCCACGCCGGCCAGAAGTACCCCTGCCCATCGAGCGCCCAGATCGCGCTCAGCACCACCGCGATCAGCGCCGCGAGACGGGCCATCACCGAGCGGATGTATTCGCCAACGGACAGGCCCGCGGCGAGCGTCGGCATCCACCGTCTGTCTGTGGGCTCGCGATGCCGGGACAGGTCAGCTGGGCGCTGGGCGTGCTGGCTCATCGCACGCAATGCTCCCACTGCGCCGCCGCCGAGGCGCCTCTCAGCCCGTGATCGCCTTGGCGGCCTGCCTGTCGGCTCCGATCCGCGTCACGTCCCAGACCAGCCCGGCGCGCTCCATGCCCGAGATCACCATGCCCGAGACGTCGAACTCGGAGCGGTCCATCCCGTGCATCGCAGAGGTCGGAAAGGCGTGGTGGTTGTTGTGCCAGGCCTCTCCGAAGGAGAGCGGGGCCAGCCAGCGGAGGTTGCGCGACTGATCGTCGGTGGTGAAGCGCTGGCGACCGAAGAAATGGCACAGGGAGTTGATGCTGTAGGTGACGTGGTGGAGCACGAACACGCGCACGGCGCCCCCCCACAGCATCCCCTCGAAGCCCGCGGTCACGGTTCCGCCGATCAGCACGCCCAGGCCGAACGGGATCGCCAGGCCGACGAGCGACCAGAGCACGAACGTCCGGTCGACGAAGTTGGTCACCGGGTCGGCGAGCAGGTCGGGGGCGAAGCGCTCGCGTGCTCCTCGCTGCTGGAAGTCGAACAGCCAGCCGACGTGCGCGTGCGCGAGGCCGCGCAGGGCTCCACGCACGCCGACGCCGTGGTCGACGTGCGGGCTGTGAGGGTCGCCCACCCGGTCGGTGTAGGCGTGGTGCTTGCGGTGGTCGGCCACCCAGGAGATGACCGGACCCTCGATCGACATTGTGCCAAGGATCCCCAGCAGGCCCCTCATCGCGGGCGAGGTCTTGAAGCTCCGGTGGGTGAGGAGGCGGTGGAAGCCGACCGTCACGCCCAGTCCGACGGGGATGTACATCACCAGGAAGATCGCGACGTCACGCCACTGCAGCCCGTGATTCCACATCTGCCACGCGCCGAGCCCCAGCAGCAGCGGCGGCGCCGCGGTGATAAGCGCCGTGATCGCGCGGTTGAGGTTTGCCTGCGCCGGGACCTCGACCTCGTCCGCCGTCGGACCCGCGGCGGGGACAGTGGCCGCGACGGACCCCGTCGACGGCTTGCACCCGTCTGCGGCGGCCTCGTCGGGGTCTACCTCGCGTAGCCCTGCGACGGGTCCTGCTGCTGAACGCATACTCGCCGTTAATCTTGAAGCAGCCGCCGGTCAACGTCGCTGCAGCGCTCCACCCGAGCACAGGGTGGCCATCCCCCCAAACCGGCAGTAGGGTTATCCCCCGCTCAGCTCTGGCGCACGTCGAGGACCACCTTGCCGGTGGCTCGCCGCTCGTCGATCGCCTTCAATGCCTCGCCGGCCCGCGCCATCGGGAAGCGCTCACCCACGACCGGTCGTATATAGCCCTCGTCCACCATGCGGTTGACCGCCGCGCCGATCTCACGATTGAGGTCTGGCTTGCCCATCACGTATGCGCCCCAGCCTGCCCCGACCACCTCCGTGTTGCCGAGCAGCAGGCGGTTGACCTTCACCTCCGGGATCGATCCTCCGGTGAAGCCGACCACGACGAGCCTGCCGTCCTCGCGCAACGAGCGCAGGCTGTCGGTGAACCGCTCGCCACCCACCGGATCGAGCACTACGTCCACGCCGCCTCCCGAGAGCGCCTTGGCCTCGTCCTTCCATGGGCCGTCGACGCTCACGACGTGGTCTGCGCCGGCCTGCTCGGCGACCCGCCCCTTCGCCTCGGTCGAGACGACCGCGATCGTGCGTGCCCCGAGGCCCTTGGCGACCTGCAGTGCGGCTGTGCCGACGCCTCCCGCGGCGCCATGGACGAGCACCGTCTCGCCCTCCTTCAGGCGTCCGCGCAGCGCCAGCGAGAAGTAGGCGGTGTGATAGTTGAGGATCAGCCCGGCGCCCTGCGCGAAGTCGAGCTCGGGCGGGAGCGCGAAGGTGAAGAACTCGGGCGCGACCGCCGTCTCGGCGAAGCCTCCAAGCGCGCAGAACGCCGCCACGCGGTCGCCGGCGCTCACCTGCGCCCCCGGGGGCGCGCTGCGCACGACTCCCGCGACCTCGCTTCCCGGGATGAACGGGAGCTCCGGCTTGAGCTGGTACTCGCCGCGAGTCTGCAGCAGCTCGGGGAACGAGACCCCGGCGCAATGCACGTCCACGACGACGCCCGAGCCGGGGGTGAGCATGTGCGAGGGCTCGGGGTCCGGGAGCTCGACGAGCGAGATTGCGCTGTCGGGACCGGTGAGCTCGGTGATCTGGAGGGCTCGCATCGCGGGGATTATGTCCGAGTGGCCACTTCCAGGGCCTGCCCCGGTCCGGCCGCTGCGCTCGCGCGCGGCGGGCGCGGCGGGCGCTGCTCGCTCATAATCGCCTGATCCGTTCGGGTTCGTAGGGACGCTAACGGGCAAATCGAGGAAGGGGTCAGGCCATGGCGAACGTGCTTTGCGTGCTCTACGACGATCCGCTCGACGGCTACCCGCCGTCCTACGCGCGCGACGAGGTTCCGAGTATCGAGCGCTACCCGGACGGCCAGAGCACGCCCACGCCCGAAGGGATCGGCTTCAGGCCGGGCGAGTTGCTCGGGTGCGTCTCCGGGGAGCTGGGGCTGCGCGAGTTCCTGGAGCAGCGCGGCCACCGGCTCACCGTGACCTCGGACAAGGACGGCGCGGACTCGGTCTTCGAGCGCGAATTGCCAGAGGCCGAGGTCGTGATCTCCCAGCCCTTCTGGCCCGCCTACCTGACGGCGGAGCGGATCGCCAAGGTGCCGCAGCTGAAACTCGCGGTGACCGCCGGCATCGGCTCAGACCACGTCGACCTGCAGGCGGCTATCGAGAACGGCCTGACCGTCGCCGAGGTGACCTACTCCAACAGCATCAGCGTCTCCGAGCACGTGGTGATGATGATCCTGGCGCTGGTGCGCAACTACATCCCGTCCTACCAGTGGGTCATCGACGGAGGTTGGAACATCGCCGACTGCGTGTCGCGCTCCTACGACCTCGAGGGGATGCAGGTTGGCACGGTCGCGGCCGGACGCATCGGCTCGGCCGTCCTGCGGCGGCTGAAGCCGTTCGAGGTCGGCCTGCACTACACCGATCGCCATCGCCTCGCGCCCGACGTCGAGGAGGAGCTCGGCGTCACGTTCCATCCGACCGTAGAGTCACTCGTGGAGACCTGCGACGTTGTCACGATCAACGCGCCGCTGCATCCCGAGACCGAGAACATGTTCGACGCTGAGCTCCTGGGCAGGATGAAGCGCGGCTCGTACCTGATCAACACGGCGCGCGGCAAGATCTGCAATCGCGATGCGGTCGCGAGAGCCTGCGAGAGCGGTCAGTTGGCGGGCTACGCGGGGGATGTGTGGTTCCCACAGCCCCCGCCCCGCGACCACCCGTGGCGATCGATGCCACACCACGGCATGACGCCGCACACCTCCGGCACGAGCCTCTCCGCGCAGGCGCGCTATGCCGCGGGCACGCGCGAGATCCTCGAGTGCTGGTTCGACGGCCGGCCGATCCGCGAGGAATACCTGATCGCCGACGGTGGCCATCTCGCCGGCGCCGGAGCTCACTCCTACAGCGAGGGGGACGCGACCGGCGGTTCCGAGGAGGCCGCACGGTTCAAGAGCGGGTGAGCGCGCCGATCATTCGCTCTCCCGGGGCAGCTGATCCTCCGGCCGCGGCGGCTGGAGCGTGGCAGCCCTTCGCGCGCGCAGGTCGAAGTAGAGAAGCGACAGCGTCAGGGCCGTGAACGATGCCGTCAGCGTCCGGGACGCGACGCCGACGGCCACTGAGACGGCACCCGAGCCACTGCCCAGCGGGATGGCCTGGGCGAGCGCGCCGATGCCCGCCGCGAGCAGGCCGGTGGTCACGAGCAACGCGAGGATGTGCCGGTAGTGGCCGCGGGTGAGCTCCCTGCTGCGACGGAGCGCCGGCAGCCATCCCTCGTGCTCGACTGCGGCCACCTGCGCGACCACAGACCAACGCAGTGCGAGCAGCACTCCCGGGATGATCAGGGCAAGGAAGCCGAGGCCGATGCCGATGCCGGCGGCGATCACGGCGGCGGCGACCTCGGGCAGCACCCGCAGCCCGCGGGCGGCGACCTGCGCCAGTCGTGGCCTGCCACCTTCGCCGATCAGGATCACCGCGTGGACGTGGAGCGCGGAGACGAGCGGACCGACGAGCGCGAAGTCGACCAGGAATAGCAGCACGATCACGCCTGGGCTCTCGTGCGATTGGCTCGAGAGCGGTCCAAGCCCGGTCGCCGCCAGCACCGCCAGCTCGTACGGCGCGATCACGCCGAGTGCAAGCGTTATGAACAGCAGCGGGTAGCGCTGATAGATGTCAAGCGCCTCCCCGATGATCTGCGCGACCGAGCGCTCGCGCTCGATCTGGGTCGGCTGTGGGCTGTCCATCGCCGCCGTCAGCCTAGTCTCTGTCGCGGAGCCCTCAGGCGCGTCCTTCGACGAGCGGCTTAGTGGCTCGCGATCAATGAACAAGACAGACGAACAGCGATCCCTTCCGACGCGCAGCCGCCCGGCGCTCCTCGCCGCAATGTTGCTCGTGGTGGCCGTGCTGGCCGTAGGCTGCGGGGCAAGTCCGGGCAAGCCGCTTGCCCTCGGCGCGACGGCGGCGCTCCCCAGCTCACCCGGCTCGCACGTGGTGACCATCGTGATGGAGAACGCCGAGTACGGTGAAGTGATCGGCAGCGCCGAAGCGCCGTATGTCAACGCGCTCGCCCGCCGATATGGCTTGGCTACGCAGAGCTTCGCAATCACCCATCCGTCGCTGCCGAACTATCTCGCGCTGACGAGCGCCTCCACCCACGGCGTTAGCTCGGACTGCACCGACTGCCACGTGTCCGCAGCGAACATCGTCGATCAGCTCGAAGCAGCCGGCATCTCGTGGGCCGCCTATCTTGAGGACGTGCCAAAGCCGTGCTTCCGCGGCGCGGGCGCTGGCGGATACGCAAAGAAGCACAACCCCTTCATCTACTACGACGACGTCGCCGGATCCGTATCCCGCTGCGGTCGCCTCGTCGGCTTTGGGCGACTGGGTCAAGCTCTGCGGTCGGGACGCCTGCCGACGTACGCCTGGATCACGCCCAACCTCTGTGACGACGGCCACGACTGTGGCGTCGCCGCGGGCGACCGCTTCCTGGCCCGCACGGTGCCCGCGCTTATGCGTGAGCTTGGTCCCCACGGCTTCATCGTGGTCACCTGGGACGAGGGAGGCTCGGATCAGGGTTGCTGCGGCGCCGCCCGCGGCGGGCACGTCGCGACGATCGTGGCCGGACCCGACGTCCGCCGCGGGGGGCGCATGCAAAGCCCGATCGATCACTTTGGAGTGCTCGCCACGATCGAGCAGGTGCTGGGCCTGCCGCCGCTCGCTGGCGCGGCCGACCCCAAGGCGGGCCGGTTGACAGCGCTCTTCCTACGTACACCCCGAGTGCGGTGAGCGTGCCAAGAAGAGACTCGACGACGCGCGCGCCCCCGAAGGGTGATGGTGCAATAAGAGACGGCTAATGATGACGCCGGCTCGTGTGCTTTCGCCCGTGCTTTCCCGCGTGACGCGAATGAGCGACCCGGTGATGGCGCTTTGGGGTTGTGCGGTGCGCTTTCACCTTGACGTGTCCCTTGACGCCGGCACGGCTTCCGTTGGCGCCGGCAGCGCCGTTGGCGCCTGCCACGGCCGAGCCGTTCGCGCCCGCGGAGCCGTTGGCACCCACGCCGGCGGGCTGAGAACCCGAAGGCGCGCCGCTCCCGCCGGTCGGGCAGGGGAGCGGATTCGCGACCGGCAGCGAGCTGGACGCAAGGCACGGCTGCACGGGTACGCCCGGAACGGCAGCCGTTTCCGCCTGCGCGAGCGCCGGGCTCGCGAGGCTCGCGGCGGCGCCGACGCTCACGTACAGCGCAAACCGATTTGATCGGGTCAAGTTCTTCATTTCCTTCTCCTTCGCTAGTGACGCCAGCGCTCAGCTGCCGGTGGACGGCATACGCGGTATCGGTGTCCGAGTAGCCACCTCCATCGGCACAGCTGTGCGTCGGTCGCTCACGTCTTACCTTCCTCGCGTGCAGTCGATCGAATCCGAACCGGACGGATGTCCGAAACCGACTCGAGCCTGAGCGCCTCGAGGTCCGGGAGGTCCTTGCCGCAGGGTCTAGGCGATCAAGCGCAGGCTCGGGTGCCCGGGGCCGGGCCATGGCGCGAGGCATAGAACCAACAGGCACTCGCTCTTCGCGCGCACCTCGTGGCGCTCGCTGGGATCGAAGTGGATCAGGCTCGGGGCGGGCAGTGTCCGCTCGAGCGCGTCCGCTCTGACGCGCAGCTCTCCCTGCACCACGAACACGAGCGCGTGCTCGTGCACCTGGTGCTCCTGTAGGGACTCGCCCGCCGGCAGCAACAGCGCGATGACGCGATTGGCGTCATCATCGGAACGAAGCACCTGCGGATGATGCGCCTGGACGTCCAGGCTTCCCAGCTCCCAGAACTGCACGCGCGGATTCTAAGCGCGGCGCGTCACGCCTGCGGGGAGAAGCTCACCGTGCAAGGACCGTGAAGAAGTCGCGGCTGTAGGGTTCGAGAAAGGCCCCCGGGATGCCGTTCTGAGCGGGCACGACGGGAATCGGCTCGAGCGGCCTGCCCGAGCCGCGGTGCCGGTACAGGTAGGCCGCGACCCACTGGGGGTTGATGTCGAGCTCGACGGCTCGAACCGCTTTGGCCGCGAGCAGTCCTTCGGCCAGCGTCGCCACCGACGCACCCTCGCCGCCGGCCCACACGAGCTGTCGGTCGGACGTGATTCCCAGCGCGGAGCGGGCGACATCCGGGCCACCTCCAAGCGTCGCGCCCCAGCACGACACGCATTCGACTGTGCCGGTCGCATGGCCGTGGTCGATCAGCAGGGAGAGGTTCTGGCGCACGGAGACGACGGGCGAGCGATGACTCGGCACCCCTTCTTCCCAGGCGCCGATGTTGGTGCTGCCGTCCGCGTAGGTCACGATCGAGCCGAGCCCGCGTCGCAACGAAACGGCAGTTCTCCCGTAGGAGAGGAAGCCTCCCGATTCGGTTTCGAACTTGAATCCGCCGTTGAAGGCCGCGACGAGTCGCCTGCGCTCGCCGTCGAGCACGGCCGGCCCGTGGCGCCAGCCACTCGCGCCCGCGTCGATCGTTCCGGAGTGAAGGGCAAGCGTGACGAGCCCCTGGTTGAGGTACAGCAGCGTCAGGCCAGACGGCAGCCGCGCCATCCAGACCGCGGTCTGGCGCTGCCACGAGACCACGGGGGTGAAATGGGGGCCGACGGGCCGACTGGCCGCGGAGAGGACAACGGGATAGCTCGGCGGCGGCGGGACGGGTGCGGCGGCGATGGTCTTGCTCGCGCTCGCCGGGGCGCTTGCAGCCGGCCGGCTCGCGGTCGACGCCGAACGGCCAGGACCGCCCGCGCTCGTCGTCCCGTTGCCGCCCGAGCCACCGCAGCCCGAGAGCATGCCAGCGAGCACGACGACCGATCCTTGCCGAACCGCAGATCGCACCGATGGCCGCGCACGCATCTGCGTGAACGTTAGGTGCCGGACGTTTCTCTCGCGCTGGACGAGCGCGCCGACAGTGAGTGGGTCGAGGCGGGCGCTAGGACTTACGTGCCAGGCGCTGCAGCGCGCGCCTGCGGGCGGGATCGAGGCTCGCAACCTGCCGGGCGAAGTGGCTGAGCGCGACGTCGCCGTACTGGTCGACGAGATCCTCGACCTCGGCGGCGGCACGTGAGGCCATGAACTCGGCTCGGTCGAGCTTCGGAGCGTAGAAGTCAGTCTTGCCCTCGCGGCGTCGATCGAGCACGCCCTTCGTGTGCAGGCGCGCCATGATCGTCATGTAGGTCGTGTACGCGCGCGCTTTGGTGGTGCGGCTGTTCAGCGCGTCCATGACGGTGCGCACCGTCGCCTCGCGCTGAGTCCAGATCTCCTCCATGACCTCGGACTCGAGCTCGTGCAGCGGCGGCGTTGCCGGTTGGCGGCGCGCCTTGTTTTTCCTCCGTGCCATCTACGACGAACTGTAGCAAGTCGAGCCGAGTCTCGCAGCGTCGGGAAGGATCGGTTCCGAGTGGCGTCCTCGTGACTGACGCCCCGTACCATGCCGACCATGAGTTCCGCATCGCACGCACATCCTGCCGCGCCACAGGTGCAAGGAGCCGATCGCCAGCGCTCAGCCGTGACCCGCTCGAGCGCAGGCGCTGCTCGCCGCGAGCCGCGCCTGCCGGCAGCCAGCGCGGCACGTCGCGTGTTTGGCGTGAGCTTGCTGCTCGGGATGCTCGGGTTCGCCTCGGGGGCCTTCGTCATCGCACGGCTGTTCGCGTCATGGCACATCACGGCGGGCCACGCCGCCCACCAGATCTCTCTTTTCGGCCAGAAGCTCAGCTATCCGGCGGCGAACACCGGCGCGATCATCGTCACGGTGCTCGCCGGCATCGGCCTGCTGATGGCGGTGGTGGCCGTTTGGGGAGTGGTGCGAGAGCTTCGAGCCGATCGATCCTTCCGGCGTGCTGTCGCAGGTCGCCCACCGCGCAAGCTTCACGGAGCGTGGGTGATCGACGGCCGTCGTCCGCACGCCTTCTGCGCCGGGCTCTTGCATCCGCGGGTGTACGTCTCGACCGGGGCAATGGAGCTCCTGGACGCACCGGCGCTGGCAGCCGTACTCGCGCACGAGCGCCACCATGCACGCCGCCACGACCCGCTTCGGCTTGCGTGCGGCCACGTTCTCGCACAATCGCTGTTCTTCGTGCCGGCGCTGCGTCGCCTGGTCCAGCGCCAGCAGGCGCTCGCTGAGATCAGCGCCGACGAAGCCTCCGTCCTCAGCAGCGGAGGCGATGCCTCGGCGCTGGCAAGCGCGATGCTCAGCTTCTCGCAAGCGACGAGCGAGCAAGCGCTCGGGGTCGACCCGGAGCGCATCGATTTCCTCCTCGGCGAGCGCCGGCACTGGGGCTTCCCGGTCTCACTGTGTCTTGCCGCAGCGGCGGCGCTATCGCTGTTCGTCGCGCTCGCGGTGCTCGCGGGCCACGCAGCTACCGGTTCGGCCACCCTCGCCCCTCCCTTCCTCTCGAGCCAACCATGCGTCGCGGTCTTGGCGATGCTGCCCGCCTGTGCCGGCATCGCCGGCCTCGCCTACCTGCGCACGAGGCCCGCGCGCACGTAGCGTGCAGCCTGGGCAGACGTGTAGAAGCCTGCCGTCGCGCTCGCCGAAAGCCTCGAGCTCGCTTGCGCGACGGCGAGTTTGACATGTCCGACGGAGAGTAGTAGATTCCGGGGATGCAGGTCGCGCCGGGCCGACGAATTCTGCTGACTGGCGCCTCGGGCTACGTCGGCGGCCGGCTGTTGCGTCGACTGGAGGCTTCGAACAGACCCCTGCGCTGCCTCACGCGCAGGCCCGACGTGCTCCGGGATCGGGTCGACGGACAAACGGAGGTCGTGGAGGGCGACGCGCTCGATCCCTGCTCGCTCGATTCAGCCTTCGAGGGTGTCCACACCGCCTGCTACCTCGTCCATTCAATGGGTGGCCCCGAGAACTTCGAGGAGCTCGACCGGCGCGCTGCGGCCAACTTCGCCACCGCGGCACGAGCCGCCGGCGTGGCGCAGATCGTCTATCTGGGTGGCCTCGGCCACGAGGGCGACCTGTCTGCGCATCTGGCAAGTCGCCACGAGGTCGGTCGGCTGCTGCGAGGGTGCGGCATACCCACTGTCGAGCTGCGGGCCTCGATCGTCATCGGCTCAGGCAGCGCGTCCTTCGAGACCGTGCGGGCGCTGGTCGAGCACCTGCCGCTGATCGTCGCTCCGCGCTGGGTCGAGACGCTCGCCCAACCGATCGCGATCGAGGACGTCATCGACTACCTTCTCGCCGCGATCGAATTCGAGCACCCGATCGACGCGATCTATGAGATCGGAGGCTCCGACCAGGTCACCTACGCGGACGTGATGCGCGAGTACGCCCGCCAGCGCGGGCTGAGCCGCCGGGTGATCCGCGTGCCGTTCCTGACGCCGCGGGCATCACGCGTGCTGCTCGGACTGCTCACGCCCGTCTACGGGCGCGTTGCGGCGGCGATGGTCGAGAGCCTCCGTAACGAGACGATCGTCACGCGGCCGGCGGTGCACCCGTCCTTCACGGGCCGTCGGCGCAGCCTCGCGGAGGCGATCGAACGGGCACTGGGCAACGAGGACCGGGATTTCGCCGAGACGCGCTGGGCGGACGCGCTTCCCCCGCAGCAGCCGCTGCGCTGGGGGGGTCTGACTTTCGGGCGCCGTCTCGTCGCGTCGCGCGTCGTGAGCGTGGCAGGGCGACCCGAGGAGGCCTTCGCTCCGATCCAGCGCATCGGCGGCACGACCGGGTGGTATTCCGCGAACTGGTTCTGGCGGCTGCGTGGCCTGCTCGACACGCTTCGTGGCGGCGTGGGACTGCGCCGTGGGCGCCGCGACCCTAATGATCTGCGTGTCGGCGACACGGTCGACTTCTGGCGCGTAGAGGGCCTTGAGCCGGGCCGGCTGCTGCGCTTGGCGGCCGAGATGAAGATTCCAGGACGGCTCTGGCTGCAGTTTGAGGTGGACCCGACGGACGGCTGCTCGGTCGTTCGTCAAACGACCATCTTCGATCCCGCCGGATATGTAGGGCTGGCCTACTGGTATCTGCTCTACCCCGTCCACCACCGCGTCTTCAGCCGCATGCTGCGCGGCGTGCAGCGTGCGGTGCGACCGGCGGGCCCCGCGACACGCACACGGCAAAGCGTGCCCGAGCCCAGCCGCGTGGTATCCCGCCAGGTCCCTCACTGATCGACAACTGGCCGAGGTTTGCGGCCCGGCTATCTACTATGATGTGTCGTAGGTCATAGAACAACTTCGCTCGACGCATCGTCGCCGGCCGCGACAAACGAACGGGAAGTCCATCCGCGGCGGACGTACGCCAACCACGATCTAAGAGACAATCATGCAACGGCTCTGCAGGATCACCGTCCCAGGACTATCGATCGAGTCTGACTTCGCGGCTGCGCGTGAGCGCCTGCTGGCGGAGTTCCCCAAAGTTCACGAGGTCATCGCAACGACAGCTCCGGCGACGCTGCTGGTCCTCTATTCCGGGCGCGCCGAGGCCGATGCCTGGGTGGACACGCTGCTCGACTCGGCCCAAACCGGCGAGCTCGAGGCCAATCGGAGGCTATTGAACCGCCGCGACGGCAATGGCAGTGCGGCGAGCGGGGGCTCGGGCAATGGGAGCCTTTGGAATGGCGACTCCGCGGCGTAGACCCTGAGCTAGGTCGCTGACACGCTGTACCGGCCGGCAAGTGGCGCCGTCGACGCCTATGGGCTGGCACGCGGCGCGATCGCACGTCGATCCGGCGGGCACAGCCTAGAGGCCTTCGGGGAAGGTGTAGTTGAAGCTTGTCGGGAACGATCCGGGCTTGCCGTATGCGACAAGAATGTGATCGTGGGGTTTCATCACGTAGCCGACAGGATCGGAGACGTGGGTGCCGTTGACGTACACCGAGAGTACGTTTGCAGCATCGGCCACGTATGCGCCGAGTTGAGTGCTCGTGAACTTCACACCCCAGATGGTGAAGAACTGTCCGAGCGTAAACGGGTAGGCCTGGCTCGCCTCCATGTGTATGACGCCGGACGTATCGTGCGTGTGGAGCGGTGCGAGAAACCTGCCTTCGGGGTCTATGCCGATACGAGCCGGGACCTCAACCTGCCGCCCGTTGACATAGAGGCGCGCTACGGCATGAACGTGGTAGGCACTGTCGCTCTGCGTGGGCAGGTTCAGGGCCTGCAGGCGGGTTTCCAGCGCGCTGTACTCGGGCTGCCACGGAGCCGTCGTCGCCTGCAGGCCTGCCGCGGCGCCTGAGCCGACGGCGGCAGACGAGGCCGCACTCTTGCTGCTGCGTCCCCCACCGCTTGCGGTGAGGATCGCCACCGTTGCGATCACCACGAGGACTGCCATCACGCCGCCGACCTGCGTCAGGCGCTTTCGGCGGGCGGCGCGAGTGCGCTCGGCCGCTTCGAGCGCCTTGCGCTCGCCGCGCGCCTGCTCGCGACGCTGCTTGCGGGTGAGCTCCTGATCGGAGGGAGCGCTCATCGCGTCAGCGCTGGCTCGCGGACGACGGAACCCCGCGCCTCTAGTGTGGACAGCACGGCCATCTACGAGCGGATGGTACTATAGGTCATAGTAGATCTCGACCGAGACAAGCTCACTCGGTCCATACAAACTCACTCGGTGCACAGAGCCTCTAGGCTGGTGCACGTATCGGCGGCCACGAGGGGCCCCACCACGACCTGGAGGGCGAGATGCAAGTTGAGTGGTACGGCCAGTCCGCGTTCCGACTCGCTGCGGGCCCCACGACCGTAGTGATCGACCCCTTCGGCGATGTCCCCGGGCTCGCCGGCCGCGGGATCCAGTTCGAGTATCCGCCGATTGACGGTGTGCCAGCTGATCTCGTGCTCGTGACCCATGAGCACGTCGATCACAACGGTGTGGAGGTGGTCGGCGGCGAGCCTGTGGTCCTGCGGTCGACCGCGGGCCGCCTCGACTCGCCGCTCGGCGAGGTCCTCGCAGTCGCGTCCGAGCACGACCCGGCCGCGGGCACTGAGCGAGGACCGAACACGATCTTTGCGTTCGATCTCGACGGTGTGCGCGTCGTGCATTTCGGCGACTTTGGCCAGTCCACGCTGCGCGAAGAGCAGCTTGCGGCGATCGGGAGCGTCGACATGCTGTTCCTCCCCGTCGGCGGCGGGCCGACGATCGACGCCGAGCAGGCAGCCGCCGTCGTCGAGCGCCTGCGCCCGAAATGGGTCGTCCCGATGCACTACCGAACGCCCCGCATTGGATTCCTCGACACCGCCGATGCCTTCCTCGCGCGCATGCCCCGTGCGCAACGGTTGCCCGCCGCGACCTTCGACACCGCCGAGATCTCGGTCGAGGACGCGCCGATCGTGATCGTCCCGGCTGCGCCGTAGGCGCCCATGGAGCGCACGCAATGCCTCTAGCCCCGCGCTCATGGCCGATTGCCCGCTGCGCTTTGGCCGCAGTCGCCTTGGAGGTCTCGCTCGTGGGCCTCGCACCGACGGCGAGGGCCGAAATGCCCGTGGTGCTCGATCCGAACGGGTCCTCCCTCGCTGCCTATGGAGGCTGGGCCGCGTGGAGCCGTCCCGACCCCACGACCAGCCGCTACCAGCTCGTGCTGCGGTCTCCCCAGGGCGCAATTTCGATCCCGCAGCTAGCCGAGAGCGCCTCGCCGTTCGACGTCGGGCTGGGCCCGAGCGGCCGCTCGGGAGTGACCGCCGTCTACTCGCGTTGCGCGAACGCCGCCTCCCTGACCGGCTGCCACATCGTTGAGCTCCGTCTTGCCGTCGCCGGAGCAACCGAGCTTGCGCTCGCTCCACCCGGCGGCGGTTCGAATCACGAGCCCGCAATCTGGCACGGCGCCCTGGTGTTCCTCCGGCGCAACCCCTCGGGCGGGCATCGCAGGCCCGACAACCTGTATGCGTGGAGGATTGGCAGCCGCAAGCTGCAGCCGCTGGCGCTTCCTGCCTCCCGTGGAGCTTTGGAAGCGGGGGGTCAAACGTGGCCGGCGGGTTTGACCGGCCGGATCACCGGGGTGACCTTCAACGGCAAAGAGGTGGGCTACGTGACCGCCAACTTGGTCGGGACCTTCGGCGAGAGCACGCTGTGGTTCGAGCCGCTCGGCGGCCACCCGGAGCTGATCGACCAGGAGACGAGCGGGGCCGGGAACACGTGCGAAGCAAAGTTCGTCTCTCCTATGCTCTCCGGGCCCTGGCTCTACGCCTACCTGCACGCGTGCGACCCGACCGCTAACCCCCACCTCGATCGCTTCACCCGCTACCGCCACGGAGCGGTGCAGAGCGCCGGATACACGTTCATCCACTCCGGCGACGAACCGATCAACTCAGCCGTGCCCGACGGCGCCGGCGTCGACTGGGACGCGCACGGTATCGAGCGGCTGGCGCATGTCTCCTGGCGGGCCCTCAGGCCACCGGTGCCCCAGACCTTCTGCAATCGATCCGACCCCTTCTGCTGATCAAGTGAGGTTCCAACCGAAGTAGACCTCCGCCTTGCAGACCTTCCCGCCGTCGAGCGTGAGCACCTCCGTGTTGCGAAATCGGCTCCCGTCGGTCTTCGTGCTCTCATAGGTGACGACGACCTCATCGCCGGCCTCGATCAGGCGCATGAACTCGAAGTCCTTGATTAGCTCGGCGTTTGGCCAGCAGCGCTCGAAGTACCTCGCGCGGTCGATTCCCACGTCAGCGGGGCTGTAGAACGTGAAGTCGTCGCTCAGAAGCTCCTCGAGGGCGCTGCGATCACCGGACTCATATGCCTCATACACGTCGCGCGCCAGCTGCAAGCGATCCCTCTCAGGCATAGGCCTCTCCTAATCTCGGGGTGTCGTGAGTGTGGACCCGCACAGCCGATCAGATTCATCGTTCCCGTCCAGGATCTGGCCGCTCCTCGCCGATCTCACCACGAATGGCCGCGCGGATGAGCCCTGCCGGTCGGTTTATGCGCGCCGATAGCGAACGTAGAGCACTCGAGAGCCGAACGTCCGTGTCTCGACCAGCTCGAGGTCGATCCTCTCCTCGACGGCCGGGAAG
This sequence comes from Solirubrobacteraceae bacterium, assembly GCA_035566835.1. Classification (GTDB taxonomy): domain Bacteria; phylum Actinomycetota; class Thermoleophilia; order Solirubrobacterales; family Solirubrobacteraceae; genus Palsa-744. The sequence continues at coordinate 18,585 of DATMQG010000025.1, read as the reverse complement.
TACGGCGCGCCGCCGCCCAGTAGGACCGGACTGACGAACATCCGGTACTCGTCGATCAGGCCCAGCTTGGTGCAGGTCGAGGCCAGGCCCGCACCGCCGACAGCCAGGTCCTTCCCCGGCTGCTCCTTCAGTCGGGCGACCTCTGCGGCGACGTCGCCGCTTGCCAGGCGGGCATTGCCTCCGACCTTCTCGAGGCTCTTCGAGAACACGATCTTGGGCAGCTCCTTCCAGATGCGCGCGAATTCGACCACGTGCTCCGGCGCCGACGGGTTCTCCTCGGCGGTATCCCAGTAGACCATCGCCTCGTAGAGCCGGCGCCCGCAGAGGTGCGCACCGAGCTCCCGCGTCTGCTGGTTGTGGAAGCGATGCAGCTCCTCGTCCGGTGCTGACCAGTCGATGCTCCCGTCGGGTCCGGCGATGAAGCCGTCGAGGGACACTCCCATCGAATAGATCAGTTTCCGCATCACCGTGCTCTCACTTGGCCCGATTCTTGGGCGAACTATGCCGTGACGTGACAATCGCGGGTGCCGCGCTCGAAAGACGCTCGACCTCCAAAGAGGCGGCCAAGGCGTACGCTCCTCGAGTACTAGCGCTACAACGTGTGCGTGTCCGACGTTTCTGCACGCGAGCTACGCAACCACACGGCGGCCGTTCTGCGTCGCGCCGAGGCAGGCGAGCGACTGCGCGTAACGGTCAGGCGACGTCCCGTCGCACAGCTAGGGCCGCTCGAGCGAGCGACCTGGGTGCCCGGCCCAGCGATGGAACGCGTGTTGCGCGAGGCCCCGGCTGACGCCGCGCTGCTCGTTGACCTCGCTCCCCTGCGCGACCAGACACGGACTTCTCTGACCCCGCGCCAGCCGTGACCGTTGTGCACGTCTGAGCATCGCTGTCGACGCCGAGTAAACCGGGGGGCCCCGTCACGGCCAGTCTCTAAGCTCATCCGGCATGTCGTTCCTCCTCATTCGTCGATTAGTCCGAGCAGTCGGCCTCATCCTGATGACGTCCTCGCTTTGCCTGGTCGGGGCCGCGGCCGCGCTCGCCCGGGGCGGTGGTGGCAGCGCCGGCTTTGGCGGTGGCGGTGGCGGCTTCGGCGGCGGGGGAGGCTTCGGAGGCAGGGGCTTTGGGGGACGCGGCTTCGGCGGGCATTTCCCGATCTTTCTGCCGATCGGCGCCGGAGGGCTGCTTATCGTGGTGTTTCTCGTAGTCATCGTGATCGTTGCCGCCTCATTGCGCCAGCAACGGCCGGCCGGCGCCAGCGCCAGCGCGGGCCTGCGCGTCGGAGAGCACCTGCGCGCCGCCCAGATCGTGCTCAACTTCGTTAATCCGTTGGCCCGTCGCCAGCGCCGGCGCAGGCAAGAGCGTGTCGAGCTCGCCGCCTACGAGGCGGCTGAGGCCGACGGCGAGTTCGCCCCAGAGGTAGTGCACGCCGAGGCGGAGCAGCTCTTCCGCGCCGTCCAGAAGGCGTGGTCGGACGATGACCGCGCTCGGATCACGCACCTCGCCGGGCCGGAGCTCGGACGCGAGTGGCAACGTCGGCTCGCCGACTTCGACAGGCGCGGATGGCGTAACGAGGTCACGATCGATGGTCCGGTCGAGGTCGATTACGTTGGGCTCTCCCATGGCACAAGCGACCAGGACGATCACGTCGTCGTTTGGATCTCGGCGCGTTTGCGCGACATCGTCGTGGACCAGCGGGGGCGCACGATCAGACGTAACGAAAGCCTCGGCGATGCCAGCCGAATGTCCGAGTATTGGACGCTCGGCAAGCGCGACGGTCACTGGGTCGTCGTGTCGATCGAGCAGGAGCGCGAGGGTCGCCACGAGCTCTCCGAGCCGATCCTTGCAACGCCCTGGTCGGACACGGATCGTCTGCAAGAGCAGTCGCTCGCCGAGCAGGCCGCCGCCGAGAAGCCCGCCGAGGGCTTCACCGTCGCGGACGTCGCAAATCCCGACTTCGCCGGCAGCGCTCGCTCCGCCGCGCTCGATCTCTCGCTTGTCGACGGACGCTTTGCGCCAGACCTTCTGGCGGCCGAGGTCAAGCGCGCCGTCGCAGCCTGGGCCGGGGCGGTCGATGGAGACCGCGGCGAGCTCGCCGAGCTCACCTCTCCCCCGGCGTTGGTCGAACTGCTGCACCCGGGCGATCCGGCTGAGCAGACCCGCCTGGTCGTGCGCGGTCCGCAGGTTCGCGAGCTGCGGATCCTCGCGCTTGACGCGCAGAAGACCCCGGCCGAGATGACCGTCGAGCTGGAGGTACATGGCTGCCGTTACATCGAGGACCGCGACACCACAGCTGTGGTGTCAGGAAGCCCGCACACGCCGAGCACGTTCCGTGAGCACTGGCTGCTCACGCTCGACGGCGACGACGCACACCCCTGGCGGATTGCCAGCGCCGCCTAGCTTCTCCGACGACTAACGAGTTTCGGCCGGCGCGGACCCCAGTCCAAGCACGCCGGCGACAGCGCGCGCCGCCAGCACCTCATCGTGCGGCGCCTGTCCGGCGAGTTGGATGACCGTGCCCTCCAGGGCACCGAGTAGCGCGAGCGCGACGGCTCTGGCAGGTGGTCCGGCTGGAATCGTTCCCGCCCGGCGCCCTGCGCTGATGAGGCGGGTGCAGCGCTTGACGAGGCTCTCCGAGACCCGCTCGAGGTGACGCCCGACGGGGTGATCCCGACCGCTGAACTCGAGCCTCAGTGCCATCGCGACGCGGGCGACGTCGCGTCGGCAGTACACGGCGTGACCACGCGCCAGCACGATCAGTGCGATGACTGGATCGGGCTCTTGGTCGATCAGCCGGCCGACCTCCTGCTGCCATGTCTCGTCGACCCAATCGATCACTGCCAAGGCGAGGTCCTCCTTGTCCTTGAACTGGTGATAGAGCGCTCCGCGGGTGTAGCCGGCTTCGCTCGCCACCCGCTCGAGGATGAGGTTGGCGTAGCCGTAGCGGGACAGGCCCCTCGCGGCAGATTCGAGCAAGGCGCCGCGCGTGCGCGCGCTTCGCTCGGCCTGCGTTGAGCGGCCGCCGCCCGGGGACGCCTTCGTCGTCGACGCACGGCCGGCTCGAGGCTGGGCACTTACGTACATGCATGTATGTTATCTTTCCTGGACGCGAAAGAGAGAGGCCGCTCATGCATCCGTTCCGAAGGGCAATCGAGGCAGGCGAAGCAGACGGCGTGCTTGAGCTGTTCGCGCCGGATGTCGTGTTCAACAGCCCCGTCGTGTTTCGCCCCTACCACGGACGCGAGGCGCTCGGTGTGATCCTCCGCGCCGTCACGCGCGTTTTCGAGGACTTCCGCTACGAGCGCGAAATTGGCGCCGAGGGGGCCAGCGACCACGCACTGGTGTTCAGGGCGCGCGTGGGCGACCGCGAGCTACACGGGTGCGACTTCCTCCACACGCGTAAGGACGGGCTGATCGACGAGCTCACCGTGATGGTCCGCCCGCGCTCGGCAGCGCTCGCGCTCGCGGAGGCGATGAACCTCGAGGTTCTCGCAGTCCAGCGCGAGCTCGGTATGCAGGCGCTCGCGTGAGCCAAACGCCAGCAGCACACGTTGTCTTCGCCCGCGGCCTGCCTGCGTGACCCACGCATGAGGCTTCCAAACGCAGCGCACGAATCTCACCCCTGGCGTATCCGCGAGGTCGCACCCGACTTCAGGCTGGAGGATGTCTGGGAGCTACCGGCGCAGGGTGGCGCCGAGGACTTCTCAACGTTGCTCGAGGTGATGGGCTCGCTCGATCCGGCTGACGGGAAGTCCTGTGCGAGTCGCGCCCTATTCAGCATTCGCTGGCGCGTCGGCGGATGGCTTGGCTGGGATGACGCGCCGCGCCCACTCGCGATCCCTGACGACAACGAAACGACCCTGGCCGCGCGGCTCCCGGAGGACCTGCGCAACACCGCGACGGACCTGGAGCCCCGCTCAACGACGGCCCGCCGCTTCACGCCCCTCTATCGCACCGATGTCGAGTCGGCGGCGGAGCTTTCGAACCAAACCGTTCACGCCGTACTGCACCTTGGCTGGATCGATAAGGGCGAAGGCCTCTACCAAGGACAGATGGCCGTCTACGTCAAGCCACGGGGAAGGCTCGGGACGGCATATATGGCCGCGATTGCGCCGTTCAGACATCGAGTCGTGTACCCGGCCCTGATGCGACAGATCGAGCACGCCTGGAACGCCCGAACTCCGTCAAGCGACATCTCGGCTCGGTAATGCGCCGAGGGCGACGGCTTCGATGCCGACGAGTGGGCTCACCACGGCGGCCGGAGCCGCTGGAACATCGGGAGTGGCGAACGTCGAGCGTCCACAGCTCCGTGCCGTTCACGAGCGCTGACGCGGCCATGCAATAAGAGCGGGAGCGACGGGACTCGAACCCGCGACCTCTGCCGTGACAGGGCAGCGCTCTAACCGGCTGAGCTACGCCCCCGCGTTGTTGCGCGCGCTGGGCACCCTCGCGCCTCATCAGTATGCCAAGGCTTGGCGGTCGGCTCGTCACGCTCGAACCTGGCCAGCCAGCCAAAGGTGTACTAGGCTTGAGTCAAGTGGCGCTCGCGGGTCCTCCTCCGCTCCGGCAAGTAAGCCCGCTCTCGGTGCTGCTGAGCGACCTGCGCGACGAGCGCGCGGCGACAGTGCCGTTCCCACCCGGCGAAACGCAGCTGTCGATGACGCGAACGCGACGCTTCGCCCGCGATCCGCTGCCGATGCTGCTCGACGCCTACGAGCGGTTTGGTCCGGTCTTCACGCTGCGCCTGTTCCACAGCAACGTCGTCTTCATGCTCGGACCGGCCGCCAACCACTACATCACGGTCTCACACGCCTCCAACTTCCTCTGGCGCGACGGACACTTCCGCGACCTGATCGGTCTGATGGGCGACGGGCTGCTGACTATCGACGGCGAGTTCCACCGCCGCTCGCGAATGATCATGCTGCCGGCATTCCACCGCGAGCACATCGCCGCCTCGGTGGAGGTGATGATCGAGGAGACCGACCGTGCGCTCGAGCAGATGAGGCCGGGGGCCACGGTCGACCTCTACTCCTGGACGCGCCAGCTTGCGATACGCGTAGCCATGCGCGCCCTCTTCGGGCTGGACCCCGACGGCGAGAAGGCACGCTCGGTCGACGCGGCGGGGTTGTTCGAGGAGGCGCTCGCCTTCTACGCCTCCGACTATCTGCTGCGCATCTTCCGGGGCCGTCTCTCGCCGTGGGCGAGCATGCAGAGGGCGGCGCGCCGGCTCGACGAGGTGATCTACTCGGAGATCACCCGCAGGCGTGCGACGGGTGAACGCGGCCGGGACATACTCAGCCTGCTGCTCGACGCGCAGGATGAGGACGGCGACACGCTGAACGACGGACAAATCCGCGACGAGGTGATGACGCTGCTCTTCGCCGGGCACGACACCACCACCTCGACGGTCTCCTTCATGTTCTATGAGCTCGCACGCCACCCGGAGATCGTCGGCCGTCTGCAGGCCGAGCAGGACCGGGAGCTGCCCAGCGGCCTTGCCACGCGCTCAAAGCTGCTCGCGGCCGAGCTCCCCGAGCTCGAGATGGTCCTCGAGGAGACGCTGCGCAAGTACCCGCCCGCGTGGGTCGGACCGCGCCGCTCGATCGAGCCGTTCGAGTTCGAAGGTCGGACGGTGCCGGGGCGCACGTTCGTCAACTACTGCTCCTGGGCCTCCCACCACCTCCCCGGGGTGTTCGCGCAGCCGGAGGAGTTTCGCCCCGAGCGCTTCACTGCGGAGGCTCGCGCGGCGCTCCCCAAAGGCGCATACGTTCCGTTCGGGGGCGGCTCCCGCACGTGCATCGGGATGCGCTTCGGCCAGCTCGAGGTCCGCACCGTCGCGACCCTCATCCTGGCTCGATGCACGCTCTCCCTCGCCGACGACTTCGAGCTCACGATCCGCCAGATGCCGACGATCAGCCCCAGGGCCGGGCTTCCCGTCACCGTTCACCCACGCGCCGCGCGCCCCTCCGAGCTTCCCGCGGCCGCCTGAGGAGCCCGCTCCCGACTACGCATCGGCGATGCCGCGCGAGCGGTCCGACCGAAGCGGGTTGGCCTCAGCGCAAGTGCGCCCGCATCGTCAGGCGATAGCTGCGAGGCGAGCCCGGCCGCACGCTTGCTCCGACACCTTCGACATACACGTGGGGGTCGGAGAAGAGCGTCAGGGTCAGTCCTCTCAGCAGAAACCCGCCCGGGCGGACGACGAGCTTTCCTTCCTGCGCAGCGGCGAGGGCCTGGACCGCCGGCCCGACCCCGAAGGGCCCGCCACTCGCCGTCACCCGGATCGTGCCGCCTTCGCTGTCGACGAGCTTGACGGCGAGGCCCTTCGGCAGGGCGGCCCGCACGTTCGCTTCGCCGATCACCGCTTCGGCGCCGAGCGAGCTGCCCTGCTTGTGGACCCGAGCGTCGCCAAGGCGCATGGGGCCGACCTGGACACTCCTCGCCGCGAACTGCAGGCTCTCGACCCCCCGCGCTTCCCAGATCAACTTCGCCGCCTCGGAGGGGCTCAGGCTCAGGCGATGCGCTCGCACGCTGACCGAATCGGCGCTGCCCCACAGCAGCTCGACGGCCGGCCAGGCCCGCACGCTGACACTCTCGACGCTGCCATAGCGGCCCACACGCGAGGAGATCCGGCTCGCAGCGATGCGCGGAAGGACGAGCTGCGCCACGAGCAGGACCAGAACGGCGGCCGCTATCACGATGATGAGCAGCCTGGTCATCCTCTGGCCACCGCCGCCACGCCGCATCCCCAGCAAGCTTCGCAGGAGATGCGGCGTCGGCGGACGGCTGCTGCTAGCTCAGCCCGTTGGCTTTGAGGAACTGCTGGGCGACGCTCGTGGCCGCCTGCTTGTCGATGCTTACGGCGGCGTTCATCTGCTGGATCGCTTTGAGCGTCAACAGGGAGCTGACCTTGTTCAGCGTCTGTTCGAACGCCGGACCCTCGGCGGCGAGCACGCTCTTCTTGACCACGGGCGCCACGTTCTGGTAGCCGAACACGTGCTTGGGGTCGGTCAGCACCTTGAATTTGCCGCTCAGCAGCTGACCGTCGGTGCTGAACACGTTCTGAACGTTGACCTGGCCGCTTTCGAGCGCTTTGTAGGAGAGTTCGATCGCGATCGGAACGAAGGTCGGTTTGACGCCGTATTCCGCCGCCAGCCCGGGAAGCCCCTCGAAGCGCGTCGCGAATTCCGGCGGGCCGCCGAGCTTGGCGCTCTTACCGAGCGGCTTCAGATCGGGAATGCTCGCCAGGCTGTGTTGGTGCGCATAAGCCGGCAGCGTCGCGAGGGCGTTCGAGTCATAGAAGGGCGTCGTGTTGAGCAGCGTCGAGCCTTCTTTTTCGAGGAACGCCTTCGCCTGGCTCGCCGCGGCTTCGGCGCTCGACGGGTTCTTCGTCTGCCCGGCGACAGCCGACAGCAGCACGCCCGTGTACTCGGGATACATCTCGATCTGGCCCGAGGTGAGGGCCTTGTGGATGATCTCCGAGGAGCCGACGTTGTCCTTGAGCGTGACGCTGAAGCCCTTGGCCTGCAGCGCCTGGGCGTAGAGCGCGCCCAGGATGTTCTCCTCGGCGAAGTTCTTGTCGCCGATCGTCACCGCCGGCTTGCCGACGCCTGGACCGCTCGCCGCGGCCGCCGGCGTGGACGTCGTGGCGCTCGTCGCGCTCGAGCTGCTCGATGACGAGCTGCTGCCGCAGGCAGCCAGGCCTACGACGAGCGCGAACGCGGCACAGCCGCCCGCGATGAAGGTGCTCAACCTGCTCAATCTCGTGCCTCTCATCCGCCTTCTCCTATGTGTTGAATTACCCAATTCGAAGATCATCAGGAAGTGGGAGCGGCGAGCGCCGCCTCTGACGGAGACGCCGCTGCGTGGTCGCGATCGGCGAGGAGCAGGCCGCGGGGCGTGAGCGCTCGCTGGAGCAGCGTGAGCAAGCCGTCGACCGCGAGCGCCAGTGCAGCGACGCAAATCGCCGCTCCCAGCACGCCTGAGAAGTGGTAGCTCGTCTCGTTCGCGATCACGTCGCCGAGCGTGCCGCTGAAGCCCGCGAGCGAGGCGATCGTCGTCGTGCTGACGACGAACACCGCAGCGGTGCGGACGCCAGCAAAGAGGGGGGACACCGACAGCGGCAGCTCGACACGCCTGACGATCTGAAGGCCGCTCATGCCCATCCCCCGGGCAGCATCGACGAGGTCGCGGTCGACGCCATCGACGCCAAGATATGCGTTCGTGATGATCGGAGGCACCGCGAGGACCACGAGTGCCACCTCGACGACGGTCAGGCCGAGGCCGAAGAAGGCATCGCCGATCGCCAGCACCGCGAGGCTCGGCAGCGCCCGGCCGATGTTGCCGAGGTTGATCGCCGCGAACGAGCCGCGATGCAGGTGACCGAGCCACACTCCGAGCGGGAGCGCGATCACGATCGAGATCGCGAGACCGATGGCGCTTACCCTCAGCGTCTCCAAGGACAGATGCGTGAGGGTGGGCAGGCCCGGCTCTCCAGCGATCGCGCCGTTGTGCGCGATGAAACGGAAGGCTTCGACGAATTCGTGCAACTGTTCCTCCTAGGCGGCGCGCGCCCGCGTCCACGGCGTGAGCAGTCGTTGAACGAGCACGAGCAGTGCGTCGGCCACGAGCGCAAGCAGGATCGCGAGGCCCCCGGCGACGATCAGCTCGGTCTTGAACGGGCCCTCCCCGAGCGCGGTGTGGATGGGCACGCCGAGGCCCTCGTTGTAGATGGTGTAGACGATCGTCGCCAGCGCGATGATCGTCACCACCGCGATGCGCAGTCCCGCGATGATCGACGGGAGGGCCAGCGGCAGCTCCACGCGCAGCAGTGCCTGACGGCGCGACATGCCCATGCCCTCGGCGGCGTCGAGCACCTCGTCCGGGACCGACCGCAGCCCTGTGAGGATGTTCCTGAAGAGGATCAGCAGCGTGTAGGAGACGAGCGCGATCTCGGCCGAGTAGACGTTTGGACCCACCGGTGCCACCAGCAGCTCGAACAGCGCGAGCGAGGGAATCGTGTAGAGGATGGTCGTGACGATCATCGTCGGCCGCTCGAGCCAGCCGTAGCGGTGTGCGACGAGCGCGAGGCCGAGCGAGATCACGAAGCCGATGCTCACGGCGACGAGCGCGAGCAGGATGTGCCCGCGCAGGGCGGGCCACAGCACCGGCCCCCAGTTGTGGCTCACCCAGTCGGTGCAGAAGAGGTGGTTGTGCACGACGCAGCTCGAGCTCTGGGCGCCGTAGTTGGGGATCACCGGTTCGGCGGCCGCCACCACGTGTTCGGCGAGCGCCGGCGAGTCCAGGCCCATCAGCGCGCACCCTGCGAGCTGGGCTCGATCTGCGGCGAGGATCCGTCTGCCGCGGGCGCAGGTGGTGCCGCCGCCTCGTCGGCGAGCAGGTGCTCGACGACCGCGAGCGTGACAAGTCCTTCGACGTGCCCCTCGCCGTCGAGCACCCGCACCGGCTCGCCGTTCGCGGTCAACATCAGCGAGACGGCATCTCTCACGGACGTGTCGCGCGGCAGGCTGAGGGCGCCGTTGGCCGCCGCGTCAGCCGCCGGCCGGTCGGGCTCGAGCAGCTCCAGCTCGGCTAGCGTGGTCAGCGCGAGGCGCTTCAGCCCCCGGTCGGCGCCGACGAACTGCGCCACGAAGTCGTCGGCGGGATGCGTGAGGATCTCGCGGGGCGTGTCGTACTGCGCGAGCACACCCCCCTCCCGCAGGATCGCGATGCGGTCGCCCATCTTGATCGCCTCGTCGATGTCGTGCGTCACGAACACGACCGTCTTCTTCACTTTGTCCTGCAGGCGCAGGAATTCGTCCTGCAGGCGCACCCGGTTGATCGGATCTATCGCCCCGAACGGCTCGTCCATCAGCATCAGCGGTGGATCGGCCGCCAGGGCGCGCGCGACGCCCACCCGCTGGCGCTGACCGCCCGACAGTTGGGCGGGGTAGCGGTCGTCCATCTCCACCGGGTCGAGGTCGATCAGCTCAATCAGCTCGCGCACGCGGGCGCGCGTGCGCTCCTTTGGCCAGCCCAGGAGGCTGGGCACGGTCGCGATGTTCTCCGCTACCGACAGGTGCGGGAAGAGCCCGATCTGCTGGATCACGTAGCCGATCTCCCGGCGCAGCTCCCTTGGCTCGCGCTCGAGCACGCTGCGGCCGCCCAGCAGGATGTCCCCGCCGTCGATCGAGATCATGCGATTGATCAGGCGCATGGTCGTCGTCTTCCCGGACCCGGACGGGCCGACGAGCACGCACACGTCTCCGGCCGGGACGGTGAAGGAGAGATCGCGAATCGCGGGCTCACGCTGCCCGGCGTAACGCTTGCTCACGCCGCGCAACTCGAGCTCCGCGGCCTGCGCGAATGCCGACGGCCCCTCGCTATGGGCAGTGTCTGCAGTGTTCAAGAGAGATCCCCCGCCGGGTGGGCAAAATCCTAGCCCACTCGCCTCGCTCGCTAGGCTGGGAGTTCCCGAAAGGGCGTGTAGCTCAGTTGGTCAGAGCACCTCGTTTACACCGAGGGGGTCGCCCGTTCGAGTCGGGCCGCGCCCATCGTTTCCGCCCATCTCAGCCCCTGCGCAAACCCTTACCGCCATGCCGGACCATCCCATTCGCATCGCCGTGATCGGCTCAGGACCCGCGGGCTTCTATGCGGCGGGCCACCTGCTGAAGGACTCCAAGGGCCGGATCGAGGTCGACATGCTCGAGCGCCTGCCCACGCCATGGGGCCTCGTCCGCTCCGGGGTAGCGCCCGACCATCCCAAGATCAAGTCGGTCACGCGGGTGTACGAGAAGACGGCGGCGCACCCTCGCTTCCGCTACTTCGGCAACGTTACGTTCGGCGAGCACGTCAGCCACGAGGACCTGCTCGCGCACTACCACGCGATCGTCTACGCGACCGGTTCGCCGTCGGACCGTCCGCTCGGCATCCCCGGCGAACAGTTGCCGGGCTCGCACGCCGCCACGGAGTTCGTCGGCTGGTACAACGGCCATCCCGACAACTGCGACCTCGAGATCGACCTGCTCTCGGCCGAGCGGGCGCTGGTCATCGGCAACGGCAACGTGGCGCTCGACGTCGCCCGCATGCTCGTGCTCGCGCCCTCCGAGCTCGCGCCGACGGACACCGCCGATCACGCCCTCGAGGTGCTGGCCGACAGCAAGGTCCGCGAGGTCGTCGTCGTCGGCCGCCGGGGCCCTGCTCAGGCTTCGTTCACGAACCCGGAGCTGCTCGAGCTCGGCGAGCTTTCGGACGCCGATGTGATCGTCGATCCGGCCGAGCTCGATCGCGCGCTCGCCGTCGCCGACCCCGAGGCGGAGCGAGACGCCACGCGGCGGCGCAACGTCGAGATCCTGCGCGGCTACGCCTCCCGCGTTCCCAAGGGCCACACCAAGCGCATCGTGCTGCGCTTCCTGCTCTCCCCGATCGAGCTCCTCGCAGATGAGCACGGTCGCCTGGCGGCCGTCGAGCTCGTTCGCAACGAGCTCGTCCCCGCCGGCGGTGGAGCCCTGCGTGCGCGGGCGGGCGAGGAGCGCGAGAGGATCCCCGCCGGGCTCGTCTTCCGTGCGATCGGCTATCGCGGCATTCCGCTCCCGGGCGTTCCGTTCGACGAGCGCAGCGGCGTGATCCCCAACGAGGGTGGCCGCATCCTCGATCCGCAGACGGGCCGGGCAGTGGCGGGCGAGTATGTCGTGGGCTGGATCAAGCGAGGACCGTCCGGAGTGATCGGGACCAACAAGAAGGACGCCCAGGAGACCGTCGATGCAATGCTCGCCGACCTGCTCAAAGCCGGTGACACGACCGCCGCGGCGCATACGCCACAGGAACCGGACGCGGCGGCGGTCGAGAGCCTGCTCCGAGAGCGCCAGCCGGAGCTCGTCACGTATGCCGGCTGGACCGAGATCGACAAGTACGAGCGCGCTCTCGGCGAACCGGCCGGACGCCCGCGCGTGAAGCTCACGCGGATCGAGGAGATGCTCCGCGTGGCCGCCTCGCAGAGCCCGTCAGAAGAGAGCCTCGAAGAGATCGAGGCACGTTGAAGTTCCCTGCTGGGTCGGGTGAGCCCTTCTGGCAGACTGTCCGCCGCAGGCCCCGTTAGCTCATCTGGTAGAGCGCCGGACTTTTAATCCGGTGGGGCGGGTTCGAGTCCCGCACGGGGCATCGGCGTCTGTCATGCTCGCGCCATGAAGAGCCGCATCGTTGTCTTGGGGGCGGGCTTTGGCGGCCTCGAGCTCGCGACGATGCTCTCGGAGGCGCTCGGCGAGGACGCCGAAGTCACGTTGATCGACAAGAGCGACTCGTTCGTCTTTGGGTACTCAAAGCTCGATGTGATGTTCGGTCGGACGACGATGGACGCGGTACGCCTCCCCTACCGCGACTTCGTGAAGCCCGGGGTGCGCTTACTGCGCGAGACGATCACCGCGATCGATCCTGAGGCCCGGACCGTGACCACCGACGGCGGTGTTCATGAGGCGGAGGTCCTCATCGTGGCGCTGGGGGCCGATTACGACTTCGATGCGACGCCGGGACTCGCGGAGGGCGCCAACGAGTTCTACTCGGTGGCTGGCGCGCAGCGGCTGAGCGAGCTGCTTCCCACGTTCTCGACGGGTCGGGCTCTGATCGGCGTCTGTGGGGCACCTTTCAAGTGCCCGCCGGCGCCAAGCGAGGCCGCGTTGCTGCTACACGACTACCTCACGACGCAGGGCGTCCGCGGCGATTGCGAGATCTCCTTCGTACTGCCGTTGGGTACTCCGGTGCCTCCGTCACCGGACACCTCGCGCGCGCTGGAAGCCGCCTTCGCCGAGCGCGACATAACCTTCGTCCCGGGCCGCCGCGTGAGCTCGCTTGACCCGGCACGTCATGTAGCCGTGCTCGAGGACGGCGGCGAGATGCCTTATGACCTCTTCCTCGGCGTCCCGAAGCACCGCGCCCCAGACGTCGTGATCGAGAGCGGCATGACCGAGGACGGCTACGTGCCCGTGAGCTCGAGCACACTCGAGACGCGCTTTCCGGGCGTCTACGCCGTCGGCGACGTCACCACCGCCGGCGTGCCAAAGGCGGGGACGTTCGCCGAGGGAGCGGCACGTGTCGTCGCCGCGTCACTGATCGCGACCGTGCGGGGCGGCGAGCAGCCGGATCCATACGACGGGCGCGGCACCTGCTACATCGAGTTCGGCGGCGGACGGGTCGGCCGCGTCGAGGTGGACTTCCTGTCCGGACCGAAGCCGACCGGCACGTTCGGCGAGCCGTCGGACGCGATCGCCGCCGACAAGCAGCTGTTCGGCTCGAGCCGCCGCGCCCGCTGGTTTGACCGCTGACCCCCGGCTCACGAGAGCTCGCGCAGGCCCTGGGCGACCCACGCCCTGAGTTCGTCTGAGACCGCGAACGGCGCCTCATCTTCTTGGGCACGCGCCAGCACCTCGTCGGCGCTCGCGCCCGTTCTGAGACCCGCATACAGGTAGACCAGGGCGGACGAGCGCGGGCCGGTGCGGCACGTCACGAGGGTCGGTCGAGGCAGTTCGTCGAGCGTCGCCACCTGGCGACGAGCCAGGTCCATGTCGAGCGCCCGCGGTGGGTCGGAGACGATGTTGGCCGACTCGGCTACCGCCGCTTGGACGCTTGCGTAGGAGATCCCTCCTTCCATCGCCGCGAAGTCCTCGCCGCATAGGAACAACCACGACGCGGCCTGGGCATCGCGCGCGAACGCCCGTGGATCGGCGATCAGCCCCCGGTTGAACTTCATCTCGGTTGGACCTTCGAAACCGGCCACCGCGACAACGTATCGGCTATCCATGAGCTGTCAAACGACGGGGCGACTTTAATGCCGGGGGCGCACGTGCCAACCACCTACCCCGCAGGTAATCGACAAGCCGCGCCGCGCGCGGAAACCTCCTCCGTCCAACGACAAAGGAGGCCGCAATGGCTGACATCACAGACATCGTCGAGCGCTACATCGCCACCTTCAACGAGGCCGATGGCGAGCGCCGGCGGGCCCAGCTCGAAGCGCTTTACAGGCCCGACGGCACCTACACGGACCCACACGTCGAGCTCCGCGGAGCGGAGCAGATCGATGCCTTCATCGCCTCGACACAGGAGCGCTTCCCGGGATACGAGTTTAGGCTCGGCGGCCCGGTCGACGCCCACCACAACCAGGCTCGCTTCCAGTGGCACGCGGGTCCAGCCGGCGACTCCGAGCCCACCTTCGTCGGCTTCGACGTGATCGTCACCGACGACGGCAGGGTGCGCGACGTGTACGGGTTCAGCGACGCGACTGCGGGCTCCTGAGGAGTCGCCCACGGCGTGCGCCGAACCGCGCTGGGGCTGCGGTCCGTTGAGCGGTCGCAGCCCCAAAGCGCCCCCCGCCGCGCGCGGGGAGCGCGCGGGTGGGAGCCCGACCGTCACCATGGCGGGATGCGCCGCCTGGGATTGCCGCTGTCGACCCTCGCCTTTTTTGCCGTCCTGAAGCCCCACCACGGCGGCTCGGGGGTTGACTACGCCGGCTTGTTCGTGGCGTCAGGAGCGAGCTGGGCGCTGCTTCCGGGGCCAGGCGAGGCCGCCCTCATCGCGGCCGGAATCTCGGCCGCACACGGCCACCTGGATCTCGCGTCGGTAATCGCAATCGCGTGGGCTGGGGCCACCGTGGGCGGGGTCGCAGGCTGGGTCGTGGGCGTGAAGGGTGGCAGGGGCCTGCTGATCGCGCCCGGGCCGCTGCGTCATCTGCGCCTTGGCCTGATCGCCAGAGGGGATCGCTTCTATGAGCGCTACGGCCCCCTGGCGGTGTTCTTCACGCCGTCCTGGATCGCCGGCATCCACCACATGCGATGGCCGCGCTTCCTTCCCGCCAACGCGGTCTCGGCTCTGACGTGGGCTCTCTCCATCGGTCTCGGCGCATATCTCCTCGGGCCGTCGGTCACCGACATCGTCGCCGACGCGGGGTTGGCGGGCGGCGCGCTGCTCGCCGCCCTGTTTGTGGTCGCCGCGGTGCTCGTGCTGCGACGCCGCTCGCACCGCTCGGCACAGCGCGAGGGGTGAATCGGAGGTGCAGCGGTGCGTCCGGTCAGCCGCTCGCGGGTGCCGTCGGCTCACGCCGCGATCGGCCGAAACGGCCGCTGCTCATGTCCCCCCCGCCGGGAAGCACGCTCACGGCCGTCGCCTCCGGTATCTCATGCCAGGCGCCGGGCAGGTCCGCCAACGGCTCGGAAACGACGAGCCGGTCATCGTCTCGCAGACGCTGAAGACGCGGGTTGTCTGGGTTCAGCTGCTTGATCGCGTGGGCGTCAGCCGACGCGTACAGCGTTCTAGACGTCCCCTCCGTCGAGTAGCGGACGGCCCATAGGCGCTCGCCATCGCTCACTCCAATGCTTGCCTGCACCGCCTGCTCGATCCCCCGTCTGGCGGCCGCCGCCTCGACGACGCCGATCGTTGTCTCGAGCGCCGAGATCGGTTCCTGTTCGAGCCCGTTGCTGAGGGCGAGGTGAAATAGGACCTCTGAGTCGGTCGACCCCTGGATGTCGGCGAACCGCTCCGGTTCGACCGCGAGCATCAGCTCCCGCCGCAAAGCGCGGAAGTCGTTGATCACGCCGTTGTGGACGAACAGCCAGCGCCCATGAACATACGGGTGGCAGTTGGTCTCCTGCACGGCCGTCCCCGACGTGGCTCGCACGTGGGCCAGGAATAGCGGCGACTCGATATGACGAGCGAGGTGGCGCAGGTTTGCATCGCCCCAGGCGGGCGAAACGCTGTGATAGACGCCCGGGCCCTCCCCCGCGCCGTACCAGCCGACTCCAAACCCGTCGCCGTTGGTCGTCTCTGCGCCCATGCGGGAATGCAGGCTCTGATCGATCAAACTGTGCTTCGGCTTGAAGAGGAGCTCCTCCAGCAGCACGGGCTGCCCGTGCCATGCCATCCATCGACACATGGCGTCTCCTTATCCGGCGGGCCTGGCGGAACGCAACACCTGGACGCCAACCTATGTGCGGTGAGCATCGAGCGCCTCGCCCGAATCGGGTGATGTCGCGACGGCGTGCGGCAATAGGGTGGAAGGACCTCGCACGATGCTCGGGAAACCCGAAAACGAGCTTGACGACGCCGGCCTAATCACATCTCCGTGAGCCGCGCGCAGGAACCCGTCTGGTGGCGCCCGAGGCGGCGCGCGTGGTGGATGAGCCTGCTGTTCGCGCTGGGGTCGCTCTGCTTTGCGGCCGCGGCGATTGCCGCCCAGTGGGCCTCGAGCCCGCGCCCGGGCATTGACGTGACGTTCTTCGTCGGCTCGATCCTGTTCACCGCGGCCGCGTACCTCCAGTACCTCGAGGCGGCCAAGGTGGAGCCTGACGTCGACTCGAAGCGCCGGGGTCCTCGACTGCGACGAGTCTCCTGGGAACCGGACCGAATCGACTGGCTGTCCTCAGCTGTGCAGCTCGCGGGGACGATCTTCTTCAACATCAGCACGTTCGCAGCGATGAAACATGGTTTGAGCAGCAGTCAGAGCAACAGGCGTGTCTGGGCGCCCGATGCCTTCGGCTCAGTCTGCTTTCTCGTGGCGAGCGGGCTCGCGTACGTCGAGGTCTGTCATCGCTGGCTGTGCTGGCGGTGGCGCTCGCCGTCGTGGCGGATCGGCGCGCTCAACCTGCTCGGCTCGATCGCGTTCGGCGCGGCTGCCATCGCATCGTTGATAGAGCCGTCGAGCGGCGAGCCCGTCAGCGCGAGGGTCGCAAATGCCGGTACGGCTCTCGGCGGAGTGTGCTTCCTGATGGCCGCTGTCGCACTGATGCCCGAGGCCGCAAACGAAGAGGGTGCCTCGCTCGATGAGCAGACTCCAGCGAGCGCCGCGCCCGCGTAGCGCAAGTGCTGGCATGGACATCGCGAGCCCAGTGCGTGACACTGGCTGAGTGCTCAAGCCGGGTAGCTCACGAGAGCGGTTGGCGGGAACGCTGAAGGCCGCGTTCGCCCAAGGACTGCTCAGCGAGCAGACCCTCTCCCACCGCCTCGGCCTGTTGTTCGGCCCGCGGCTGATCGAACCGCGCAGCGTGATCGGCGATCTCGCGCTGCGCTCTCCGCGCCGGCCGATCAGCCTGAACTCGCTGATCTCGGCGGCGACGGCCGTTCGCGAGAGCCTCGAAGCCATGATCGGCCGTGGCCGCTGCGCGCCCGCGCCGCTCGTGCTCGCGCTCGACTGGTCGGGTGCAAAGGACGCTCTGCTGATCGGGCGCGCGACCTCCTCTGACATCGCCCTCAGCGATCAGACCGTCTCCCGGCGCCATGCCCGCCTCCTGTTTCGCGACGGCGTCTGGATCGTCAACGACCTTGCATCGAAGAACGGCGTCACGGTCAACGGCAGGAAGGTCGGGCGCTGTCAGCTGCGTCCCGGCGATCGTCTCGGACTCGGGCTCCAGCTGCTCGAGATCGATTAGCGCAACTCGGGACGGGCCAACGCGTTGCAACGCTCCGAGCGACACGCCGCGACCGGGGGAGCCGTTTGACGACAGAGCCTGAACGCAGCGATGAGCGGAGCGCCCGCAGCCAGCGGCCGCGACCACGGCGACAGCAGCCGTTGCGCTCGCGCGCCGTGGCGCCGATGCTCGTCACCCTGGTCCTGGGCGCAGCTTGCCTGGCGGCTCCCAACGGCGCTGGCGCGGCGTCAATCAGCTGGTCGGGGCCGGTGACGATCGATTCCGCAACCGCGCTGAGCAGCGTGTCCTGCCCCTCGGAATCGCTCTGCGTCGCGGTCGACCGCGAAGGCAACGCGCTGAGCACCGGCACGCCAACGTCACCGGGCGCGCCGTGGACGAAAGTGAGCATCGACGCGGGAGCGCCGCTGAGCTCGGTCTCGTGCCCCTCCGGGAACCTCTGTGTCGCGGTCGATCGCCAGGGGCGTGCATTCGCCACCAACAACCCTCTCGGCGGAGTCTGGTCTGGACGCGTGATCGACCCCGGCACGGCGCTCACGGGCGTCTCCTGCCCCGCGGAATCGCTCTGCGTCGCGGTCGATGAAGCCGGCAAAGTGCTCGCCAGCTCAACCCCGGGGTCGCCTGCCGCGAGCTGGAGCGAAAACGCAGCCCACGGCGTCGCTCTGCAGGGGGTGTCCTGCGGGGGGGCTGCCTGCTTCGCGGTGGACGCGGCCGGCAACGTTCTCGCGAGCAGCAACGGCTGGACACCCCGTCCGGTGGACGCAGCGAAGAACATGAGCGCGATCTCGTGCACGTCCTCCCTCGGGTGCGTCGCCGTCGACGCCGCTGGCAACGCCCTCGCCAGCGCCGACCCCACGGCCCCGGCTCCGACCTGGAGCTCGACCGCGCCGATCGACGCTCGCGGCGGCCTCGCAGGGGTCTCGTGCACGTCATCCGGCCTGTGCGTCGCTGTGGGAAGTCACGGCGAGGCCCTCGCGAGCGACGATTCCACGGCGCCCGTCCCGGCGTGGAGCGAATCGAGCGCGGACGGCGGCGAAGCGCTCACGGGCGTCTCCTGCCTTGCAAGCGGCTTCTGTGCCGCAGTCGACGCACACGGGCACGCGACCGTGGGTCGCGTCCCGGCACCGTCGCCCGTCACGGCGGTCCCTGCGGAAGTAACAGCCACGAACGCGGTGCTGGCCGGGTT
>DATMQG010000024.1:0-39955 GCA_035566835.1 Solirubrobacteraceae bacterium | reverse complement strand
CGGCTGGTCGGCCACGATGCGCGCCGC
Source organism: Solirubrobacteraceae bacterium (assembly GCA_035566835.1). Taxonomy (GTDB): domain Bacteria; phylum Actinomycetota; class Thermoleophilia; order Solirubrobacterales; family Solirubrobacteraceae; genus Palsa-744. The sequence goes on along the minus strand of DATMQG010000024.1, from coordinate 39,928 downwards.
GAAAGGAACCGAACAGGCGGAGACGCAGGGCGTGGTGTCCTTCCCCATCCCGCTCAAGGTCAACGAAAAGGTGAAGCTCAACTACCGAAATGAAGCAGAATCGACAGCAGCAGTCGCGCCGTGCCTCGGTAGTGTAAATGAACCGTTCGCCGAACCTGGCCAACCTCTGCGCGCACCGGGGCGGCGCCGGCTCGGGAAGCAAAGAAAAAGGCGAAGGTTCAATCGATAAAAACGCAAAATTCGCCAAGTTCGAGGACTTCTCTGGTGAATCCTTCACAGAAACCGGACTGGCGAACAGCGGGGACGAGGGCGTCGACATTGTCTTCAGGACCACGGAATACAGCGAAGAAACGCCCATCACGTCACTGACAGCCGAAGCGATCCTGAACGCAAGGGGAAGCTGGGCCGTGACGGCCAAATAGAGCCGTCGGATTAGGCGGCCGGTGAAGCGAGCCCGCTGGAAGGGTGCGGCTCGGGCAGAACGCGCTCGAGGAATGCACCGGCTGCTCGCGCCTCTATCTCGGGCCTCAGATCGAGCCGATAGGCGAGCAATGCGAGGCTCGGCGCGATCATCAGATCGGCGGCGTTCAGCTCGCCCCCATCGAGCACCCCGGCGGCGATCCACGCGTCGACCGAGTCGAGCATCTCGGGGAGCGCCGCGAGCAGGTCGCGCTCGCTCGAGTCCGTCGCCTTGAAGATCGGAGCGGACACTCGTGCGACCGCGACGCGGACCGTCTCGTTCTCAGACATGAGCGGACCGAGCCGTCCGCGACCGCCCCGGTCGCGAAGCTCCTCGACACCGCGACGTCCAGCCGCAAGCACGATCCGGCGGGCCGCCATCTGCAGAACCTCGTCACCCCAGAGCTCGGCCTCTTCCACCGCGCGGCGACGCTCACCATCGGACGGGAACAGCGGCGGCTCGGGATGCGTGCGCTCAAGAAAACGAGCGATCTCGCGATTGGTCTGGATCTTCTCGTCGCCGAAGCGCAGCGCCGGGACGGTGCCGATCCGGTCCATCAGGCCGAGCGACCGGTGCGTCCCGCCGTCGACCTGTCGGATCGGAGTCCGGCTGCCCGGAAACCCGCGCATGCGAACGCTGAGCGGATGCAGGCCGGGCACCAGATCCACCCGCCTGTAGGGGATCCCCTTCAGGTCCAGCATCAACATCGCGCTACTGCACGGGTGCGAGCCGGGGAAGACGTAGAGGGTTGCGCTATCAGCTCGCGTCATCAGCGAGCGACTCTACGCTCATGTTCGCAGCCGCACGAGCCCGCGACCGATCACGTCCACCTCACCCCCCGGCTCGCAGTCGGAGATCGCGATGGTCTCACGGGTGAGGCTGCGGCGGAGCATCACGAACGCCACGGAGCCGAGCACGGCGGGCACCCACAGAGCGATCGCCCGGTAGCCGAGCACCGCGGCGGTCGCTGCGCCGAGGGGCACTTTGTAGAGGACGAGCGCCCCGACCAAGCCGAGATCGACGCCGCCGATGCCACCGGGGACCGGGATCAGCCCTCCGAGCTCACCGATCAGATAGCCGATCCAAATGACCGACAGGGACGGCGAGACGCCGAAGGCGTGAAACGTGCTCCACAGGATCATCACGTCGAACCCGAGATAGCCGATCAGCCCTACGACGAGCCACGGGTCATGCTGGCGCAGCAGCACGAGCGACTCTTCGACTCCGCCCGAGAGCGTGCCGAGCACGCGCCGCGCGCGCTCTCTCGGCCGGTCGGGGTCCGCGGCTCGTCGCTCCGCTTTCCCGGCCCAGCGTCCGCCCGCGACCGCGAGCACGATCGCTGCAGTTGCGATGAGGGCGGGAAGCAGCGTCAGGGCCAGCGTCGCAGGCCCCTCGAAGATGCCGACCGCCATCCCCAACCCGATGACGATCACGCCCACGACGTTCGGCACGCTCGTGAGGAAGAAGAACGCAACCGTGCGGCGCGCGATCCGGTCGGTGGACATGCCGGTACGCCGCAGCGCCCACACGCCGAGTGCGAGGCCGCCGACACCGCCAGTGGGCACGATCGCGTTTGCACCGAGCTCGGACAGGCCGATCTCGGTGCTCAAACGCCAGCTCATCCGCCGACAGAACACCGCCCGGAAGGCCGCGACGTAGGAGAGGCCCGACAGCACCTTCAGCAGGCATCCCAGCGCAAGCCATCCGGCGTTCGCGTGCGCGAAGCGCGAGCGCAGTTCGGCCAGTCCCGGCACCAGCGTGATTACGGCGACCACGACGACGATCAGTGCGGCTACGCCGAGCAGCCTCCTGCGAATGTGTTTGCGGTCGAGGGTGGGCTGGTCCGGGAGCTCGTCGCGAGACATCTCCGGGACGTCTGTGCGGACAGCCATGCCCCGACGCTAACACCCTCCTCAACCGTTTCGCCGAGCGGCGCCTCCGAACCCGCGCCCGTCATCTTTCGATCACGAGCTTCGTCCAGCCGCCCTCGAGCAGGGCGTCCAGCGCGTCGCTCCATTGCACGACACGCGTGGTGATGCGCTCTGGGTGCAGCCTGCCGGTGGCTGCCAGCTCGAGGACCTGCGGTATCGCCTCGCGCACGTGCGCGCGGCCGGTCCGGAACGTGATCCCCTTCGTGTACATCTCGAGCAGCGGCATGGACGGCTGCTCGCCGAAGTAGATCGCCGCGCTCGTGCAGGTTCCGTCGGGTGCCGTCGAGCGAAGCGCCAGGGCGAGTCCCTCGGGGTCGGCGCTCGCATCCACGGTGATGGGGAACGGGCCGAGCCGCTTCGGCATCTCGCCGAGCGCTTCGGCGCCGAGCTCTGAGGCGATTCGCCGCCGACCCTCATCGCGATCGACATAGCTGACCGACTCGGCAGCGAGCGCCACGGCGAGGGCAACGGCATAGAGGCCGATCGAGCCCGAGCTGGCGCCGCCGACGACGAGCACCGGGGCGCCCGGCTCCTCGAGCAGCGCCGGCGCGACCGTCCGCCAGGCGTCGCTGATGTTGTCCGAAGCGCTGGCCACCGAAGCCGCATCGAGGCTCTCCGGCACCGGGACGAGCATGTGATCGGCGTAGGGGACGCACACCAGATCCGACAGGAACCCGCCCCACTCTGCGACCGCCGGTCCGAAGCCGTAGGTCGACATGAACGCGACCTCGCGGCAGTTGCCCGTGCGTCCGCGGCGGCACGCCGCGCACGTCCCGCAGGAGATCTGGAAGGGCACGCTGACGAGCTCGCCTGGCGCGAGCGAGCTCACCGCGTCACCGGCGTCGAGGACCTCGGCGACGCACTCGTGACCGAGTGCAAACGGCCCCGAGAAGGGCGAGTTGCCGGCGATGATCAGCGCGTCGAGGTCGCACGTCGCGACCGCCACCGGGCGCACGAGCGCGGCGAGATCGGAGCTGAGCCGCGGCGCCCGGTCTTCACGCCACTCGAGAGCGTTCGGGCCGGTGTAGATGAGCTGCTGCATGCGGCGCCCCTTTCACGTGTATAGGCCGGTCGTTATACCGCGGCGAGGCGCTCGGGTGTCAGACTCGCCCAATGGCCGCCCACCGGGAGCAGCCCGACCCAGTTCGCGGTGACGCTCGCGCGCTCGCCGAGCGAGCAATCGAAGGTCACGGTGGCATGACAGCGTGGGAGCAGGTGGGGGAGATCGTCGTTCAGATCTCCGCCGGCGGCTTCGCCTTCGCCTCAAAGCTCCAGGGTCATGCGGTGCGCGGGGTGCACACGCGCGTCGCGACGGGCGGCCAGCACGTGGTGTTCGAGGGCTATCCGGCGGGCGGGCAGCGGGGCTTCCTCGAGGCGGACGGGAGCGTGCGGGTGGAGACTGCGGGTGCGGCCACCGCAGCGCGCGAGAACCCGCGCGCTGCCTTCGGCGACCTGCGACACCGGCTGTGGTGGGACCGCCTCGACATCCTCTACTTCGGGACCTACGCAATCTGGACGTACGTCTCGACGCCGTTCGTGTTCCTGCGCGAGGGATACGAGCTGCGCGAGCTGGCTCCGTGGGACGAGCACGGGCAGACGTGGCGGCGCCTGGCCGTGAGCTTCCCCGAAGCGGTGCACACGCACTCGCGCGAGCAGGTCTTCTACATCGATGACGCGGGGCTGATTCGCCGCCACGACTACACCGCCGAGCCGTTCGGCGGCTGGGCGAAGGCCGCGCACTACTGCTTCGACCATCGCTCCTTCGACGGGCTGATCCTCCCTACCCGGCGGCTGGTGTACCCCCGTCGCGCCGACAATAGGCCCCGCGCGCATCCGCGGCTGGTCTGGATCGAGGTGTCAGAGCCCTCGGGATGAGGCGCCGGCGGCGGCCTGCCGACGGCAGAGAGGTCCGACGGACCGAGCCGCCGAGGCGCTCGGGTCGGCCCCGTCAGGGGCCGCTGATCGAGAACGGCGCGAGGTACGCGCCGTCCTGGTGGACGACCAGCTGGCCGCCCATGCCGACGCTCGGCGCAGGGGAGCTCTGGACGTTGAGCGAGAACTGCTGGCCGAGCGCCAACGAGCCGCCGCTGCACATCAGCGTGTCGCTGGCAGCGGTGGTCGTTGCAATCGCCGCGCTCGGCAGCTGCGCCGGGCAGATGTAGTTCGTGACCTTGCGCGGCGTCGAGCCGGCCGGCGGCAGCACGACCTTGATCGCGTCGACGGGGTTCGTCGAATCTGCCGAGCGGGCAAGTGGGTATCCGAATGAGGCTCCGTGGAGCATCCCCGTCAGCTTGACCTCGTTGGACCCTTCGAACGCCCACGAGCCGCTGAACAGCAGGTGGTAGACGCTTGGAGGCGTGGTCATCCGCCCTCGGAGATAGTGGATGAGCGCCTGCAGGGCGGGGGACTCGGTCTCGTCATCGGTCAAGAATTCACCCTCTTCGTCGTCCTCGACGCCATCGCAGAGTTCTTCGATCGCGTCTTCGCCCAGCTGCTCGATGGGGAGGTTCGTGGGCAGCCCGGTCAGCGGCCCGGCAAGGATGAAAGCGCCGCCCACGACGGCGTTGCCCCGCAGGTACGTCTCGAGTGAAAGCGGCGAGCAGAAGTCGTCTTCGCTGAGGTGATGCGCTTCGGCGAGCGCGACGATGTTCGCCTTGAGCAGCTTCACGATGACGTGCTCGTTGCGTGCGCGTACCACGAATTCGTCGGCGGCTCCCGCGGACCGGGCGACCGGGGACAGCGCCGGGGCGGGCGCGATCGCGGCCAGGTTCGCCTTGCTCGCGCTGGCACGATGAAAGACCTCGAGCACGCCGAGGAAGCGTCCCGGGTGATGCGCTACCGGGAGCAGGCGTGCCAGCGCAAAGACGCCCGTCTGCTTGTGGTTGATCAACCTCAGGGAGACGACCTGCCGGTGGTGGCGTTTGCCCTCGCCTCCGATGCTCAGCTCGAACGAGAGGATGCTCATGTCGCCCGCCGCGGGAACTGGCGCGCGTAGCTTCAGCGTCTGGATCGGGGCGCTCCTCGCATCCGCGACGCAAGGAAGGATCAGCAGGCACATGCCGAGGGAGAGCAGAAGGCGCCTGATCCGGACCGTCACGATGCCGGCAACCTAGCGGACCGGTCGGACCGCCTGGCGAGTTCCGGGCGCGCTTTCAGTCGCATCGCTTTGCGCATGCCTTCGGGCAGATACCAGTTCCAGTCGCCGAGCAGCTTCATCACCGAGGGGACCAGCAGGGCGCGCACGATCGTCGCGTCCAGGAAGATCGCGGCAGACAGGCCGAGGCCGAACTCCTGCAGCCCCACGAAACGGCCGGTCATGAACCCGGAGAAGGCCGCGATCATGATGATCGCCGCGGCGGTAATGATGCGGCCCGTATGCTCGAGCCCGTAGGCGACCGCGTGCTCGTTCTCGTGCGTGCGATCCCACTCCTCACGCACGCGGGAGAGCAGGAACACCTCGTAGTCCATCGAGATGCCGAAGATCACCGCGAACAGGAAGATCGGTATCCACGCTTCGATCTGGGGCGAGCTGTGGAACCCGAGCGACGTGGCGATGCCGTGCTGGAAGACGAGCACGAGGACGCCGTAGGACGCGCTCACCGAAAGCAGGTTCAGGAGCACCGCCTTGAGCGGCAGGAAGAGCGATCGGAACGCTCGCAGCAGCACGAAGTAGGTGATCACGAGGACCGCCGCGACCAACCACGGGAAGGCGCCGTAAGCCTTGTTGACGAAGTCGACGCCGAAGGCCGGCGCGCCGGTCAGCAGGACGACGTCCGACCGCGGGAAGCCGGCGCCTGGAATGTATCTGCCGCGGATCGCGTGCACGAGTGCTTTGGCCTGGGAGGTGCCCGCGTCCGTACGTCCCGACGCGCGGATCTGCAGCGCCCTCGCGGCGGGGTCGAGCAGGTCTGCCTGGCGGTCGACCGCGGGCGAGCTCAGGACCGGCGCCTGGATCGTCGCCGGCTCGATCCGCGGGTCCCGGCGCAGCTCGCCGATCAGGCGCACCTCCGCTGCCACGGTCGCCGGGGCGTCTGCGTCCCCCGCTGTTCGCGTTTCGACGACGATCTGATGGGGCGCGAGCGGCCCGGGGCCGATCGTCGACTCCAGCAGGTAGAGGCCGTTCGAGGCCTCTGTTCCCCGTGGCGTGCCGCGATTGTCGCCTCCCGTCAGGTGGAGCTGCAGCGCGGGGATCGCCAGGGCGATCAGGACCGAGGACGCGCCGAGGAGGTAGACCACGGGGCGGCGCATGATCGAGTGCGCGAGCGTCGACCACATCCCCGGTGCGCCGCTCGCTCGGCGCTCGAGCAGGCGGCGCGGGACCACGCGAAGGCGATTCACGCGCGTGCCGAGGACGGAGAGAAGGGCCGGAAGGAAGGTCGCGGAGGCGGCGATCGAGATCAGCGGGATCAGCACGGCTCCCGCGCCCATCGAGCGCATGAACGGCAACGGCATCAGGAGCAGAAGCGCGAGCCCGATCGCCACCGTCAAGCCCGAGAACAGCGTCGCGCGGCCGGCGGTCGCCATCGTCGTCTCCAGGGCCTGGAGCGGCGAATCCCCCGCGTTGAGCTGCTCGCGATATCGGAACACGACGAGCATCGAGTAGTCGATCGCGATCGCGAGCCCGATCAGCGTGACGATGTTCGTCACGTATTCGGCCATGTTCCCCAGATGGGCGATCACCCAGACCAGGCCGAGCGTCGTCGGCAGCGTCACGAACGCAAACGCGAACGGCACGACCACCGCCCCGAGCGTGCCGAACATGAACAGCAGCACGAGCAGCGCGATCGGCACGGCGATCGCCTCGCCTTTGCTCAGATCGCGGCTGTAGAGAGGCTGGAGATCGTGGCTGAGCGCGGGAAACCCAGTCAGGTAGCTGCGTGCCCCCGGGAGCGCTCCGATCGCCGCGCGCATCCGCGAGGTGAAGTTTTTCGCGTCCGCGGCCTGCAGCGGGGTCGCGATCTGAACGTACGCGACGTTCGGCGCCGCCACCCTCGGCGGGCCCGCTTTGCCGCCTGGGATCCGTCCCGCGGCGCGCTGGGCGGCGCTCTCGGCAGTGGCGAAGTTCACGGTGCGGGCGTTGGATTGCACGACCAGCGTGAATGCCCCGTCGCCACGCTCGTGGAAGCGTGAGCGCAGGATGTTCAACCCGCGTTCGGCGTCCGAACCGGGCACGCTGAAGCGGTTCGTAAGGAGCTTGCCGAGGCCGCTGGTCGCCCAGCCGCCGAGCAGCAGCAGGATGATCCACGTCGCGAGGACCGGGCGGCGGTGGGCGACGACGAAGCGCGTCCAGTCGACCAACGCGCGCGACCGCGCGAGGGATGTATCAGGCCGCTCGAGCCCTGCCATCGCCCGTCATCCTATCCTCGGCTGCTCACGCCCGCCGTCGCGGAGCCGTCGTCGCCGCGAGCGCTGCCGTCGCAAACGCCGCGACGGCTCCGAGCACAAAGACGGCCGGATAGCCTGCGAGCGAGGCGATCACACCCGCGAGCGGCGCGCCGAGTCCCACGCCGATGTCGAAGAACGCGGTGAAGGCGCCCAGGGCCGAGCCGCGGCGATCCTCGCCCACCTCGCCGACCACCATCAGCGCGAGCGAGGGGAACAGCATCGAGAAGCCGACGCCGACCACGACCGCGCCGGCGAGCGCCACCGCGAGCGAGGTGGCGACGGCGATGATCAAGAGGCCCAGGGCCTCCAGCAGCCCGGCGGCCGTCGCCGTGGGACGGGCCCCCGCCCGATCGGGCACCCGGCTGAGAGCCAGGCGGCTCGCGAACACGGCGACGGCGAAGGCGGTGAACACCGTCGCGCCGCCGCCGATTCCGCGGGCGCTCAGGTGCAACACGACAAATCCGGCCAGCGCGGCGTAGCCGAAGTTCGCCAGCGCCAGCGCGACGCCCGGCCTGCGCGCGGCGCGGGGAAAGAAGGCGAGCGGGCCGGGCTCCGCGGCTCCCCGAGCTCGCGGTGGCTCGGGCAGGCGCAGCGCGATCGCGGCGCCGGCGAGCGGGAGCGCCGCCGTCAGGATCCACACCGCGTCGTAGCCCACACCGGAGCGCAGGAGCTCGCCGGCGAGCGGGCCGAGCGAGAGCCCGCCCCAGACCGCGAGTCCGAACAGGCCCAGCGCGAGCCCGCGGCGATCGGCGGGCGCGAGGTCCACCGCCCAGGTCGCACCGGCGGTATAGACGGCCCCCTCACCGACGCCGACGACCAGCCGCGCGCCGACGAGCGCGGCGACGCTGCTCGACAGCAGGTACAGCCCCCCGCCGAGCGCCATCGCGAGCGCGCCGGCGACGAGCACGATCCGCCGGCCGCGCTGATCGGCCTGCCGCCCCGCCAGGGGCCGGCAGACGACCGCCGTGACGGCGAAGGCGCCGACGACGATGCCGACGGCGAGGTCGCTGCCGTGGAGCGCTCCGCGCACGTAGCCGGGCAGCACGGGGAGCGCGGCGCCGATCGCCAGGAACGCGAGCAGCGCGGCGAAGAAGACGCCGGCGCTCGCTGCGATCCCGGGATGGCGCTCGGCGAGCGCGGCACGAGGGGATCGCGGCATGGCGAGTGTCTGCCGGGGGGCGCTCACGGCCACCGAGGCTAGTCGGAGCGGGGCCCGCGCGCCCCGGCGGCGTCAGGCCAGTCCGCTGTCGGCGGCGGTGAGCCGCGCGCGGGGAACGCCGGGAGCGGATCGAGCGCGGGCGCGGATCACCTCGGCAACCGCCGCAGGGTCGTCCGAGAACGGCACGTGCCCGGCTCCGAGCGTGACGTGCATGGCCCACGGCAGCATCGCACGCGCGCGCCGCGCCTGGAATCTGTAGGGGAGCAGGCGGTCGAGCTTGCCCCATGCGACCGCGATGGGCACGTTGCGCAGCGCCTCGGGCTCGCTGAAGGTGTAGTGCTCGAACGCCGCCAGCGCGGCGCTGAACGCGGGAGCCGCCCACGCGTCCTCGAGCGTGGCGAGCGCCTCCTCCACTGGCAGCCGCGCTGGGTACCCATAGGTCTGCGCGAACAGCGCGCGACGCCCGGAGCGCGTTCGCGCGAGGGCCGCGATCGCCGGGCGCAGGGCGACCGGCATGTTCGCGAGCGCTCTCAGCGAGTTCTGCACGTAGCGCAGTTCGAGGGGAGTCCAGAAGCCTGCCGGCGAAAGGGCGGTCGCCGAGCGCACGGCGCGGCGGCGGGCGAGCTCGAGCGCGATCGCCCCGCCCATCGAGTTCCCCGCGACGTGCGGGCGCTCGAGGCCCAGCTCGACGAAGAACCACTCGAACGCGTCGGCGTATGCCGCGACGGTCGGCTCGATGCTCGCCGGCAGCTGCGAGGAGCGGCCGAAGCCGGGGGAGTCACATGCGATCACCTCGAACTCCCCTGAGAGCAGAGGAATCACGGGCCGCCAGGCCTGCCAATGGTGACCGACGCCGTGGAGCAGAACGAGCGGCGGCCCGGCGCCCTCGCGATGGTGGTTGATCGAGAGGGTCATGCCGCGGCCGGCTCGCCGATGGCAGGAGCGACGCGACCCCGGATCAGGTCGGCTCCGCGCTCGGCGATCATGATTGTCGTCGCATTCGTGTTGCCCCCCGTGATGCTCGGCATCACCGACGCGTCGATCACGCGCAGGCCCTCGAGCCCGTGCACTCGCAGCTGTGAGTCGACGACCGCCCGCTCGTGCGTGTCGCTCATGCGCGCGGTGCCGACGGGGTGGTAGATCAGCATCAGCCGGCGGCGGAGGTCGGCTTCCAGCTCCTCGCGGTGGGTGCTCTCCGCCCCGGGCTTGAGCTCCTTGACCACGATCTCCTTGAGCGGCGGCTGCCCGGCGATCTCGCGAGCGAGCGCCATCCCGGCGACCATCGACTCGACGTCCTCGGGCTCGGAGAGCGTGTTCGTGATGATCCGCGGCTTGGCCATCGGGTCGGCCGAGCGAAGCCACACCTGACCGCGGGCCTTGGGCGAGACGAGCACGGGTGCGATCACCATGCAGTGACCGTCGTATGTCTCCTGGCCATGGTCTTCGAAGTAGGCGGCGCCCATGTGAAACTGGATGTCGGCGGCGGGCAGCCCGCCGCGGGTGCGCGTGAAGGCGAACACCTCCGCCACGGTCGAGCTGAGCGGGCCGGATCTGCGCAGCAGCCACTCGGCCAGCGGCTTCGGCTTCTCGGCGCCGTAGAGCGTCCGGCGGTCCGACACTTCCCAGATCATCGTCACGAACGGGTGGTCCTGCAGGTTGCGACCGACTCCGGGAAGGTCGTGGCGGACCTCCACGCCGGCCGTGCGCAGCTCCTCGGCCGGCCCCACGCCGGAGAGGAGGAGCAGGTGCGGCGAGCCGATCGCGCCCGCGGACAGGACCACCTCCCGCTCGGCGCGAGCGAGCTCCTCGCCGCGGCGGCGCTTGCGCAGCCGCACGCCCACGGCGCGGTCGCCGTCGAACTCGATCCCCAGCACCGTGACGTTGGTGCGGACCTCGAGGTTCGGGCGTCCCAGCACCGGACGCAGGAACGCATCGGCGGCGCTGAAGCGCTGCCCGTTGCGCTGCGTGACCTGGGCGATCGAGGCGCCGTCCTGCTCGGGACCGTTGTAATCCGGGATCTGGGGGATGCCGGCAGCTTCGCTGGCCGCGAGGAAACGCCGGTTCATCGGACGCGGCGAGCGCTGCTCGCTGACGCGCAGCTCACCGCCGGCGCCGTGGAACTCCGAGGCGCCGCGGACGTTGTCCTCGGACTTCACGAAGTAGGGCAGCACATCGCGGTAGCCCCAGCCCGGCGCGCCCTGCGCCTCCCACGAGTCGTAATCCAGCGGGCGCCCCCTGACGTAGAGCATCGCGTTCATCGAGCTTGAGCCGCCGAGCATCTTGCCTCGCGGCATGAAGAGCGAGCGGCCATCCACGTGCGGCTCTGGCTCGGTCGCGAAATCCCAGTCGAGCTTGGTGTGGAACAGCTTCGGGAAGGCGGCTGGGATCTTGATGTTCAGAGAGCGGTCCTTCCCGCCGGCCTCGAGCAGCAGGACCCTCACGGACGGGTCCTCCGAGAGACGGTTGGCGAGCACGCAGCCGGCCGAGCCGGCTCCCACGATCACGTAGTCATGCATTCAGCGAGCCCCCTTGCGGCGCCTCGGACGCCATGACGGGGGCACGGTCGGGCAGCGGCGCGAACTCGAAGTCGCTCACGCTCAGCTCCTTCGCCTGCTCGAGGTACTCGCGCATGTAGCCGGGCCAGTTGGCAACGATGCGTCCGTGACGGTCGCGATACCAGGAGTCGCACTGTGTCCAGGCCGTGCCGGCAAAGCGGGCCTGCAGCGCGCGGTCGCTTGCGGCCTCGACCTCGGCACGCACCTCGATCGCTCCGGCCCCACGCTCGCCCAGCTGCTCCAGGGCCTGGCGGATGTAGGCGGCCTGGGTCTCGAGATAGAAGATGATCGACCCGCCCGAGGTGTTCGTGTTCGGCCCGTACATCACGAACATGTTCGGGAAGCCGGGTACGGTCATGCCCAGGTGCGCGTGAGCGCCGCCGGACCACTGCTCGCCGAGCTCGGTGGCGTCCCTGCCGGTCACCGCCATCGGGAACATGAACTCGTTCGTCTGGAAGCCGGTGGCCCAGATGATGCAGTCGAACTCGCGGACGCTTCCTTCCTCGGTGACGAGGCCCTCGGGGACGACTCGCGTGATCGCGTCGGTCACGAGCTCGACGTTCGCACGTTGCAGGGCGGACAGGTAGTAGCTGCTGAAGAGCACTCGCTTGCAGCCGAAGGTGTAGTCGGGCCAGGCCTTGCGGCGGACCTCCGGGTCCTTGAGCTGTGAGCGCATGAACGCCGCCGAGCGGGCGCCGGCGAGGCGTCCGATCGTGCGCGGGTGTCGGATCGCGAGCGTGATCGACTCGCAGTACTGGAACATGAACCCGCGCCGGAACTCCTGCAGGCCGGGGAGTCGCTTGATCGCCTGCTTGACGATCCTTGAGTAGCGACGGTTCTTGCGCGGCAAGAACCAGTTTCCCGTGCGCTGGAAGACCGTCAGCTGCTTGACGTCGCGGGCGATCTCGGGGACGAACTGCACGGCGCTCGCTCCAGTCCCGATGACCGCCACGCGCTTACCGGCGAGCGGGTAGCCATGATCCCAGCGAGCCGAGTGGAAGCTGTGTCCGGCGAACGCGTCGATGCCCTCGATCCGAGGAAACGCAGGCTGGTGCAGCTGGCCCGTCGCGAGCACGAGTACGTCGGCGTCGTAGGTCTCGAGCTCGGCGGTCTCGACGGTCCACCGGCAGCTCTCCTCGCTCCAGCTGCAGCGCGTGACCGTCCGGTTGGCCTGCACGAGCCCATCGACTCCATGCGAGCGTGCGACGTTCCTGATGTAGTCGTGGATCTCGGCCTGCGGCGAACAGAGCTGGGACCAGTCGCGGCGCTTGGCGTAGGAGAACGAGTAGAGGTGGCTCGGGACGTCGCAGGCCGCGCCCGGGTAGCTGTTGTAGAACCAGGTCCCGCCGAGGTCCGGCGCCCGCTCGAGGATCGTGACGTCAGTGATCCCGTGCTCGCGCAGCTCGATCGCCGCGGCGATCCCGCCGAGGCCGGCGCCGACGACGAGCACCTTGAGATTGCGTTCGCGGGCGCTCTGTGGATGCACCGCTGCGGATACGGCTGACATGCGACCCCTCCTGACCCCCGCTTTATGTCAGGGTGAACCTTAGTACTCTCGGCTCGCAAGTTCGCGCACGTGTCGCGTGGGTTGCGCTTGCGATCACCCGCCATTCCCGAGTCTCCCAACGCGCGGCGTTCGGAGCCTCGTGGTGTACGGCATCGTCGGGGTCGGTCGGTTGCTGGCGCCGCAGGTGCTCGTGCAGGGCGAACTCGTGAATGTCCGGTGCGTCGCTACCACCGATGGCGGCCATGGCGGGTCCGCTGCGATCTGCCGCAATCCGGTCGAACTGCTCGCGCGCGACTCCACCGTTTCTCCTTTGGGCAAAGATCCGGATCGACACGCTCGAAGTGATTGAGAGCACGCTCGCACGGCGGCAACTTCGGTTCGTGCTGGCTTGGCTGAGCTTCACCAGAGCGAACTGCTCGAGAACTGGCGTTTGGCTCGAGTCGGTGAGACACTTCACGAGATCGACCCACTCCGATGATCGGCCTAACCCCAGACATCACCGCTGTGTCCGTCGTGCGCCACGGCGTGCTGCGCGTTACGTTCGCCGATGGTCTGGCCGGCGACGTCGATGTGCTCGCGCGGATGCACGGCCCGGTGTTCGACGAAGCGCGCACGCCAGCTGGATTTGCAAAGGCCACCGTCGATGCCGAGACCGGCACTGTCGTCTGGCCGGGAGGGGCGGATCTCGCGCCCGACACGCTCTACCAGCGCCTGCGCACAGGCGTCTGGCCGGATCGGCACATCGCCGCTTGACGCTTCGAGCTTGCGTCGTGCGAGCCGCGGGTCACCCGCCGACCGTCGCTGCGAGCCAGGAGGCCGCCACCGGGATCTGCGCCGGGTCGATCTGGTGCCCGCCATCGAACTCGTGATAGTCGACCCGCAGGCCGGCCGACTCGAGCTCCGCTCGCGCGCTGCGGGCGAAGCCCACGTCGATCACGGGGTCTTGGCGGCCGTGCGCGATGAACGCCCGCACGAGCTCGCGTCCGGCGAGCTCCTCCTGCCAGCCCGCCACGGTGGGGATGAAACCGGAGAAGGCGAGTATCCCCCCGGGTGCCGGCCGTGCGTCCCCCAACGCGAGCGCGTAGCTCATTACGGACCCCATCGAGAAGCCCCCGAGCACGGTCTGCGTTGGGGCGAGGCCGGTGCGCCGCCAGAGCTCGTCGTGGAGCTCGGCGAGTTTGTCGCGGGCATCGCGGAAGGTGGGGGGGTCGGGGTAGCCGACACGCGGGACGACGTACCAGTGGTAGCCGGGGGAAGCCGGCAGACGCAGGGGCGCGCGGGGCGTCACGACATGCAGGCGGCGTGCGGGATCGAGCACGTCGGCGAGCGGCAGCAGGTCGAGCTCGTCGGTGCCCCTGCCGTGGTGCAGGATGAGCAGGCCGTCCGGCTCGCCGTCCGCGGCTCGCTCGCGGTAGTAGAGAGCGCTCATGGACGGTTCCCGAGCAGCGCAGCGGCCACTCCTTCGATCGTCTGCTCGCCGTAGCCCATCGAGGGCTCCCCGCTGCTGAGCACGGCGATCGTGAACGTGACCCCCGGACGCTCCAGCCGAGCGACCTGATTGAAGACCCGTTCCATTGGCAGCCACCCGCCCTTGAAGAAGACCTGCCAGCGCGGGCGCGCGATCGCGGGGATGCCCCAGCTCTGCGAGGGCTCGATGCCCATCAGCAGCCCGCGGGCGTAGCCGTAGAACTGGCCCGGGATGAGCTGCGCCAGCAGCGCGAAGAAGCGCGCCTGGTCGGCGGCGGAGGTCTGGGTGAACGCCCACCAGCCGACCCCCGGGGCGTAGTCGCTCATACCCGCCTCGCTGGCCACGCGTGCCAGCGCAGCGGCACCCACGGTCCCCAGCACGGCGGAGGCCGCGTTGTTGTCGGACACGTGGATCATCGGGTACAGCAGCGAGCGGTCGCGCGCGTTCAGCCCCCGCTGCTGAGCGCTTCGCATCTGCAGGTATGCGACGAGCATCATCGCCTTGACGACGCTCGCGCTGCGGAAGTGCTCGTGCAGGCGCGCGCCGCTTAGGTGACCCTGACTGTCCACCACGGCGAATGCCGTCGCCCCGGCGCGTGAGTCGAGGAACCGCGCCGCCGCTGCGACCGCGCCCGCGGACGGGTAGGGCGCCACGGGAATGCCGTGTCCTTCGCCCTGATACTCGAGCGCCGTCGCGGCCGGGATTCCCTGGGCGGCGAGGATCGCGAAGCCAAGCAACAGAGTCGCCGCCCGGCGTCGCCGCAGCCGGCCCTCAGCGCTCATGAGCGCCGGCTACGAAGCTCGCTTCAGGGCAGCGGCGGTGCGTGGCGGCCGGCCCCATTGCCTTTTCCCACGGTGGGTTGATGCAGATGCGATACACGAACCGCCTCACGGGCGGGTCGACGATCACGCTCGCATAGGTGACCCCGGGCGAGAGCTCGCGCGTGGCGGTGACGGCCGCGAGGCGAAAGACGCGGCTTGCGCGTGCCGACAGGAACCACCAGGCGCTGACGCTGCGCGCATCGCCCGTGATTGCATGGCGGGCGTGGAGGGTGAGGCGGACCCGTCCGGGTCCGAGGCTGCGTGCGCTGCTTGAGAGCTTCGGATCGACGGTGGCCACGAGCGGCGGAGCGCTCACGGCGGTGGAGCCTTCGCTTACGACGCGCAGGCGCGTATTGCGGTCCGGTCGTATGCCGGGGAAGGAGAAGCTGCCGTCGCTCGAGCTCGTGACGTGGGCGACCGTTGCGGAGCGGCGAAACGGGTACGGATCGCTCCGTAGCGCGAGCGTCACGCCGGCGAGCGCCTGCCCACCGCTCGTCAGGCGACCCGTCACCGCGAGGGCGGCGCCGAGCGTCAGCTCTTCCGGCGCCAGAGAGGCCGTGAGCTCCGGCGCGGGCGGGGACGCCGGCGACGGGGCGGAGAGGCTCGCCAGGATGACGAGCGAGAAGGCGATTGTGGCGGGCGCCGTCAGGCTGGGACCTCGCGCGGTATGTAAGGCGCCAGCTCGCGTCGCGCGATCGACAGCTTGTGAACCTCGTCGGGGCCGTCGGCGAGCCTCAGCGTGCGCAGGTGGGCGTACGCCCAGGCGAGCGTGAAGTCCTGCGAGACGCCGGCGCCGCCATGCACCTGGATCGCGCGGTCGAGCACCTTCAGGGCCACGTTGGGCGCCGCGACCTTGATCGCCGAGATCTCGGTGCGGGCATGGCGGTTACCGACCGTGTCCATCATCCACGCCGCCTTCAGCGTCAGCAGGCGGGCCATCTCGATCTCGATCCGCGACTCGGCGATCCAGTCCTGGATGTTGCCTCGCATGGCGATCGGCTGCCCGAACGTGGTGCGCGAGACCGCCCGGGCGCACATCGCCTCGAGCGCCCGCTCGGCCGCGCCGATCGCGCGCATGCAGTGGTGAATGCGCCCCGGCCCGAGGCGGGCCTGGGCGATCATGAAGCCGTCGCCCTCGCCCGCGATCAGGTTTGCGACCGGCACGCGTACGTCGTCGAAGAGGACTTCGGCATGGCCCTCCTGGTCCTGGTAGCCGAACACGGTCAGTCCGCGCACGATCGTGACGCCCGGCGTGCCGGGCGGCACGAGGATCATGCTCTGCTGCTTGTGCCGGGGTCCCTCGGTGCTCGTCTTGCCCATCACGATCATGATCTTGAAGTGGGGGTGCAGCGCTCCCGACGTCCACCACTTGCGCCCGTTGAGCACGTACTCGTCGCCGTCGCGCTCGATTAGCAGCGAGATGTTGGTGGCGTCGGAGGAGGCGACGTCGGGCTCGGTCATGGCGAACGAGGAGCGAATCTCGCCGTCGAGCAGAGGCATCAGCCAGCGGTCCTTCTGCTCGGGTGTCGCGAACTGGTAGAGCACCTCCATGTTTCCCGTGTCGGGTGCGGAGCAGTTGCACGCCTCGGAGGCGATGTGGGAGCGCCCGAGGATCTCGGCGAGCGGCGCGTAGTCGCTGTTGGAGAGACCCGCTCCGAGGGTTGCGTCCGGCAGGAACATGTTCCAGAGGCCCGCCTCACGCGCACGCGCCTTCAGTTCCTCCATGACCTCCGGCTGGTGATGGGGCTCACCGGACTCGCTCAGCTGGCGCTCGTAGATCGGCTCCGCCGGGAACACGTGCTCGTCCATGAACGCGGTGAGGCGCTCCTTGAACTCAGAACAGCGCTGGCTTGGCTCGAAGTCCATCGGTTCTCCTCCTCGCGGGCAATGGGCCTAGGATCATCCACGATGAGCGGCGAGAGCGCGAGCTACCGTGCGGCGGGCGTCGACTACGAGGCACTGGATGCCGGCAAGCGGCTGGCGATGTCCAAGGCGCTCTCCACGTCCCCGCAGATGGCCGCCCGCGGCGCCCGTGCGTTGGACTCCTCGCGCGGCGAGCCCGCGTTCGTGTTCGAGCTCGACGGCCGCGCGTTCGCCTTCGTGGTGGAGGGGCTCGGCACGAAGTCGATCATCGCGCGTCAGGTGCTCGAGGGCCAGGGCCTCAACCGCTTCGCCGACGTCGCCTACGACACGGTCGCCGCGATCCTCAATGACCTGTGCTGTGTCGGGGCGCTGCCGCTCGTCGTAAACGCCTACTTCGCCACGGGCGCCTCGGATTGGTATCGCGAGCCGGAGCGTGTCGAGGCCCTGCTGGAGGGCTGGCGCCGGGCCTGCGCCGACGCCGGCTGTGCGTGGGGGGGCGGCGAGTCGCCGACCCTGCCGGGCCTGCTCGACGAGCGCGACATCGAGCTGGCCGGCGCGGCGGTGGGGGTGCTGCCGGAGGGCCGCGCTCCGATCCTCGGAGCCGAGCTGCGGGCGGGGGACGAGATCGTGTTCCTCGCCTCGAGCGGGCTGCACGCGAACGGAGCCTCGCTTGCGCGCCTGCTCGCCGCACGCCTGAGTGACGGCTATGCCACGGAGCTGCAGGACGGGACGACGCTTGGCGAGGCGCTGCTCGAGCCCTCGCTCATCTATGTGCCGCTCGTCGCCGCGGCGCTGGAGGCCGGTCTTCCGGTGACTTACATCAGCCATGTCACCGGACACGGCCTGCTGAAGCTGATGCGCCCGGACAGGCCGCTCACGTACCGGATCGAAAGGCTGCCGCCGGTCCCGGCGGTGCTCGGCTTCCTGGCCTCGGAGGGGGGCCTCGACGATCATGCGGCGTACTCGACCTTCAACATGGGCGTGGGGTTGGCGCTGTACTGCGCGCCGGGCGCCGGGGACTCGATCGTCTCGCTGGCGGGCGAGGTCGGGCTCCGGGCAAGCGTGGCGGGACACGTCGAGGAGGGACCCAGGCAGGTGATCCTCGAGCCCGTCGGGGTGCGTTTTGCCGGCTCGGAGCTCGAGCTCTCTGCAAGCCAACCCTGAAGCCCCGGTCGAGCCTGATGGTTCAGGCTGGGCGAAGCATTTCGGAGCCTGGGAGGAGCATTTCGGAGCCTTGATGACAGCGGTCTTTCATCGCACCGCGTCGAACTTGAACCGCTCGTGTTAGACGGTATATGGTTCAAAAGAAATCGCCACTGTTCTCCGGTCGCAGCCGGAGATCTCGATGTCGCCGGACCGGCATGGCTCCGGAGCTACCCGGATCGAGGCGGACCTGTCATCAACAGAGGAGAGAAACCTGATGCGCAGAGCATCCACCTGTCTTGCCCTTCTGGCGTTTGCCGTGCTCGCGTTGCCGAGCCTGGCCACCGCGGCGCCGACGGTCACCCTGAAAGCGATCGCCGTTCCGATCCCCAAGCCCGGGGGCGGCACGTACCCTGGCACCGGCAACATCTACGGCGCCGGCGCCGCCGTGGAAGCCGAATACCACATCTCGGGGACCGAATACGGCGGCTTCCCGCCGCCGGTGATCGGTGTGAACTTCGACCTGCCGACGGGAGCGAAGCTGCACCCCGCGGGCTTCCCCGGGTGCGCGGCGACGATACTTGAAAAAACCGGTCCGACGGGGTGCCCCCCCAAGTCGAAAGCCGGTCCCGTGGGCGAAGTGCTCGGCATCGTTTCGTTCGGCAGCACGCGCGTGGAAGAGAAAGCCGAACTGTCCTCGTTCTACGCCCCGGGCGGAGGTCTCGAGTTCTACACGTTCGGCCACTCGCCGACGCTGCTCGAAATCCTGTCCACCGGTCACTACATCAACACCGGCGGCGGCGGCGGCTTCGGACCGAAGCTGATCACCAACGTCCCCCTCGTTGCGACGGTTCCCGGCGCCCCGTTCGCGTCGGTGCTGTTCATCAAGGTCAAGGTTGGCTCCGCCCTCAAGCAGGGCAACAAGCTGGTCCCCTACGGAACGCTGCCGAAGAAAGGCCAGTGCCCGAAGGGCGGCTTCAAGGTCAAGTCCGAAGTGATCTTCGCCGAAAACGGTGACCCGAGCAAACCGGTCAATGTGCCCGTGAGCTACAGGCCCCCCTGCCCCAGGAAATAGGCATCGGCCAGCGTTTGAAGCCCGTTAGGGCGTAAGCTGGACCCACATGAAGTGTGGACGGGCGGCCCCAATCGAGCGATGGGGCCGCCCGCCGATCGTTGAAAGCAAGGAAGGACTGGGGTGAGGGAGCAGAAGGCTGGGTCGAAAAGGGGGGCATTAGGAATAGTCGGGACCCTCGGCGTCGTCGCAGTCGCGGCCGTCGTGCTGCTCGCCCTCTCAGCCGGTGGATCGAACGGCTCCTACACGATTCGCGCGATCTTCGACGACGCCGCGAACATCATCTCCGGCGAGAACGTGAAGATCGACGGGGTGAAGGTCGGCACCGTCGGCTCGGTGACGGCGACGCCGCAGGCGAAGGCCGCGGTCATCCTCAACATCGACAATCCCGGCTTCGAGGACTTCCGCGCCGACGCGAGCTGCACGATCCGTCCGCAGGCGCTGATCGGCGAGAAGTTCATCGACTGCACGCCGACGCAGCCCCGCGTGGAAGGAACGGAACCGCCCCCTGCGCTGCGGGTGATACCAAGCGGGCAGGAAGGCGCCGGCGACCGGCTCCTGCCGGTGCAGAACACGCATAGTCCCGTCGACGTCGACCTGCTCGGCGACATCAGCCGGCTGCCCGAACGCCAGCGGCTGACGATCATCATCAACGAGCTCGGCGCCGGTCTGGCCGGACGCGGCAGTGATCTGCACGAAGTGATCCTCCGCGCCGATCCGGCGCTGCAGGAACTCGATCGGGTGCTCGCGATCCTCGCCGGCGAGAACAAGGTGCTGGCGAAGCTCGCGGTCGACTCCGACAAAGCGCTCGCCCCGTTCGCCGCCGTGCGCCAGCACGTCGCGGACTACATCGTCCAGAGCAACACGGTCGCAAAGGCGACCGCCGCTCATCGCGGCGCGCTCGCGCGCAACTTCCAGCTGTTCCCCCCGTTCCTCGAACAGCTCGGTCCGTCGATGGAACGCCTCGCCCGCTTCGCCGAAGAAACGACACCGGTATTCACCGACCTCGGGATCGCGGCGCCGGGCATCAATCAGGCCTTCACGAATCTGCCGGCGTTCTCGAACAGCTCGGCCACGTTCTTCAAGAACCTCGGTCAGACCTCCAAACTGTCCGGCCCGGCGCTGGTCGCGGCGCAGCCCCTACTCGCACGCCTGCAGACATTGGGGTCTGCCGCCAAGCCCTTCTCTGGCAGCCTCTCGGAACTGTTCACGAGCCTTCGGAACACGGGCGGTATCGAGCGGCTGCTCGACTTCATCTTCCTCGGCGCCGGCGCCGCGAACGGATACGACTCCCTCGGCCACTTCCTGCGGACGGAGGGCGTCGCCAGCATCTGCCTCTCCTATGTGACCGTGCAGGCCCCCGCCTGTAACCAGCATCTCTTCAGCAGCGGCAATAACAAAACCACGGCCTCCGCCTCCTCGATCGACCCACGGACGGTGGGCGTCGTGATGGCCAGGACGCTCGCCGTGCTGAAGGGCGCGACGCCGGCACAGGCCCTGGCCAAATATCCCGGTGCGGTGACGAGCGCCGGCGAAGCCCCCGCGACCGGGTCGCCCGCCATAGGGGGCGCCGCGGCACACCCGGTCGGGGGCTCGACCGCCGGGACGACCTACTACAAGCCGTCCGGCGAAGGCACCGAAGCCGGCGGGCTCCTGCTCAACTACCTGCTCGGCAACTGAGATGAGCGCAACGACGCGACGGACACGCCTGCTGCTCGGTGCCGCGGCCGTCGTCATGCTCGCGGCGCCCGCGGCCGGGCTCGCGAGCGAACCCGCAACGACCGGTCCTCAGAGCACGACGCAGGCGGGGAGCTCGCCCGCCCCGACTCAAACGGAAACCTCGCCAACTGCCACGACGACGGTCGAAGCGCCAGCCCCGACGTCGACCGCCCCGAGCTCTCCGGTGCTCGCGACGCCGCACGTGCAAGCGCAGCGTTCTCAGGGCAACACGCTGGCCGCCCCCGCCCCTGGACCCGCCGCGGCCCAGGGCGCACCTACCGCGGGCGCGACCGGCGCAGCCGGCTTGAGCGCGCGCGCGCCGTCTCCGAGCACGTTGACGCCGGCACTGCCGTTCGGCCTCGAATCGTCGATCGCCGGCGTGCCCGGATTCTTCATCGAAAGCTTCCGCATCCCGCCCTTCCTGCTGCCGATCTACCAGGCCGCCGGCACCGCCTACGGCATCCCTTGGCAGGTGCTCGCGGCGATCAACGAGGTGGAGACCGACTACGGCCGCGATCTCAGCGTCTCGAGCGCCGGCGCCGAGGGATGGATGCAGTTCCTGCCCTCGTCCTGGAGCCTGTACGGCGTCGACGCCAACGGCGACGGCTTCAAGGACCCCTACAACCCGGCCGACGCGATCTTCGCCGCCGCTCGATACCTGCGCGCGGCCGGGGGCGAGCGCGACATCCGCTCAGCCGTCTACGCCTACAACCACTCGCAGGCGTACGTCGGCTCCGTGATGCTACGCGCGCAGCTGCTCGGGGGCACCCCCTCCGAACTGCTCGGGGCGATCACCGGCCTGACCGAGGCCCGCTTCCCCGTCCACGCCGTCTCACACTTCAGCGACGGCTTCCCGCTGGCTCCGGCGGGGCGATCGGGCTCGACCACGTCGATCCCCGGCACCACGATCTACTCGCTCAGCGGCGCGCCGGTGATCGCCGTCCAGGACGGCGAAATCGTGCAGATCGGATCCTCGCCCACGCTCGGGCGCTACGTCTCGCTGCGGGACGCCTACGGCAACACCTACACCTATGCGCAGCTCGGTGACGTGTCCTCGCTGTACCCGGTCCTGGCACCCCATGCCCAGAGCACCGTCAGCAGGCGGATCGCGGCGCCCGGCGCGGCCGCCGAACCTGCGCCCACCGGGCCGGCGACGGCCGGCGCCCAGCCACGGTCTCCGATCTCGGCTGGGGCCGCTGTCTCAGGGTTCGCCCAGGAAGCCGCGGCCGCGCTCGAACAGGCGCCCGGCCCGCCGCCGGCGCAGCCTCCGGCGCTGCCCCCCGCGAAGCCGAGGGCGGCAAAGGTCCCTCGCGTCTTCCGGGAAGGACCCAACGACGTGTTCCTGCACCCGCTGCAGGTGGGCGCGCAGGTGATCTCCGGGACCGTCCTCGGGCACATCGGCGGGGCGGCTGAAGGCGGCCCGCACATGCTCTTCCAGATCCGGCCTGCCGCCCAGAACGCGCCGCTGATCGATCCCAAGCCGATCCTCGACGGCTGGGTCGCTCTCGAGAACAGCTCGATCTTCCGGGCCAAGGGCCAGAACCCGTTCCTCGCGACCTCGCCGACCGTCGGGCAGGTGCTGCTCGAGTCAAAGCACCAACTCGAGCCGCAGGTGCTGCACGACGCGAGCATCCACCTCAGCGCCTGTGGACGCCAGGACGTCCAGACGGGCAGGCTCGACAGGCGCGTGCTGGCGATGCTCGAGTACCTGTCAGTCTCCGGCGTGAAGCCGACCGTCTCGGGCATCAAATGCGATGGGTCCGCACAGGCGGGGGGCGCACGCCCGCGCATCGCCTCCACGCAGGTGTCCGTCAGCATCTCGGCCGTCAACGGCATCCCGATCGCCGGCCACCAGGGTACCGGCTCGATCGCCGACACGACCGTTCGCAAGCTGCTGATGCTCGAGGGCGCAGCGAGGCCGCGCGAGATCGTGAGCCTCACGAGCTACCCGGGGGCCGCCGGCGCGATCTCCAGACCGAGCGCGCGGAGCGCGATCCACGTCGCGTTCAGCCCGCTCAGCCAGAGCGGCGCGCACGGCGCGCGGTTCTTCAGCTCGCCGCTCAGCCCCGCGGGGTGGATCAGGCTGATCGCGCGCCTCGGCGAAATACCTGACCCCACCGTCCAGAGCGCCCCCTCCTCAGCGGCGATCCGCGACGCTCCCGCCACGGAAGGCAGCGGCAATGGCAACCACTAGCCCCCCGAGTCCGCCCGCCGCGCCCCCGCCGCCGCCTCCGGACGGTGCGCCGCTGCGCGGGAGCGTCCGCTCTCCCGTCCGCTTCGGACGCTGGCTCGCGATCGGTGCGCTCGTCGCCGTCGTCGTCGTGGTCGGCCTCCTGGTCTTCGGCGGAAAGGGCGGTGCCGACTACACGCTCGTCCTCCCCGAAGCCGGACAGCTCGTAAAGGGCGACCAGGTCCAGGTCGGCGGGGTGCCGGTCGGAACGATCACGAACATCGTGCTCACCCCCGACTTCAAGGCCAAGGTGACGATTCACGTCGAATCCTCGCTTGCTCCTCTGCACGAAGGCACCCTCAGCCAGGTGCGCGTCCCGTCTCTCTCGAGCGTTGCCAACCGCTATATCGCGCTCACACCCGGCCCGAACAACGCGCCCGCCCTGCGCTCCGGTTCGATCCTGCCGACCAGCGCGACGAGAGAAGTGGTCGACCTCGACAAGCTGTTCAACACGCTGAATCCCAAGACCCTCAAGGGCCTGCAGGGAGTCCTCCAGGGCTCCGCCGAGCAGTACGTCGGAGCCGGTCGCGCCCTCGGCGAATCGACCGAATACTTCCCGCCGGCGCTTGCGGCCAGCGACCACTTCTTCGCCGAGCTCGTCCGCGATCAGCCGGTGTTCACCCATTTCCTCGTGGAAACGGCCAAGGCGGTGACGATCATCGGTGCGCGCAAGGAAGACCTGGCCGGGCTGATCGAACACGCGAACACGACCTTTCAAGCGATCGGCTCCCAGCAGGCGAACCTCGCCGCGGGCCTGCGCGAGCTTCCCGTCACGCTGCAGACCGGCAACCGCACCTTCGCCGAACTGCCGTCTACCTTCGCCGCGCTCACCCGCCTGGTCGAAGCGTCCAAGCCCACGAGCAAGCCGCTCACGACGCTCTTCTCCCGCCTGCGGCCGCTCGTCACGACCGCCACGCCGGTCGTCGGCAACTTCAGCCTGGCGTTCAACCGGCCCGGACCGAACAACGACCTGACCGACATCGCGCGGGCGCTGCCAGGATTGGCACAGGCGCTCTCCTCGAGCTCGCCGGCGACCGTCACCTCGCTCAAGGAATCGGTCCCGATCACGTTCTTCTTCGGTCCCTACGCACCCGATCTCGCGGGCACGCTGCGCACCTTCGGCCAGGGCGGCTCCTACTACGACGCGAACGGCCACTACGCCCGCATCACGCCGATCCTGCCCGAGTTCGCGCTCGGCGAAAACAACACGCTGAAACCCACGACACCGCAGCAGGCCCTCGCGAACCTGAAATCGGGACAGCTGCGCCGCTGTCCCGGCGCTGCGACGCAGCCCGCGGCCGACAAATCCTCGCCGTTCGCAAACGAAATGCTCACCTGCGACCCGCTCCAGACACCATGAACCGGGGCCGTGGCGGATCGCTGGCAGGCAACCCCCTGCTGATCGGCGCGGTCACCACGCTGATCGTCGTGGTGGCCGTCTTCCTCTCCTACAACGCGAACAACGGCTTGCCGTTCGTCCCCACCTACAACTTCAAAGTCGCCCTTCCCCAGGCCTCGGGACTGCAGAAGTCCAACCAGGTGAAGATCGCGGGCACGCGCGTGGGCGTCGTAGACACGATGACCGCACGCCAGAACCCGAGGACCGGGCAGGTCTACGCGATCGCGAGCGTCAAGCTCGAAAAGAACCTCGAACCGCTTCCCGCCGACACGCACGCCGTCGTCCAGTCCGTTTCGACGATCGGCCTCAAGTACCTCGAACTCGAAAAGGGCTCCTCGCCCCAGCCGCTCAAGGCCGGCGCCACGCTCCCCGTCGCGCAGACGCGCGAACCGGTCGACATTGACCAGTTCTTCAACATGTTCGACCAGCCGACGAGGACGGCGCTGAAGATCGACACGAACAACTTCGGCAATGGTGTCGCCGGACGCGGCCTGGGGCTGAACAAGACGATCGCCGAACTGCGTCCGCTCGTCACCAACGCAGTCCCCGTCCTGCACAACCTCGCCTCGCCCCAGACGGCCCTGCGCGAGTTCTTCATCGCGCTCGAGCGAGCGTCTGGGCAGGCGGCCCCGGTCGCCGACCAGCAGGCCGCTTTCTACGTCGACCTCGACACGTTCTTCACGGCCTTCGCCGGCGCCTCGCGCTCACTCGAAGAAGCCACGGTGGGTGGGCCGCCGGCGCTCGAACAGGCGATTCACTCGCTTCCCTTCCAGGCTCCGTTGCTCCGCAAGTCGGCGCTGTTCATGCACGAACTGCGTCCGAGCGCCGCCGCGCTGATCACGGTCGCGCCGCCGCTCGGGCACGCCTTCGAAGTCGGCGCGGTCAACCTGAAGGCCGCGACTTCGCTGAACAAGGAGCTGGCCGAATCGGCGCAGGCGCTGCAGGCGTTCGGCACGAACCCGGTCGTAACACTCGGCCTCGAAGACTTCACGCAGACCCTGCAGATCGGCGCTCCCCTGCTGGCGGGCATCGCGCCGGAGCAGGCGATCTGCAACTACTGGACGCTCGCGTTCCGCAACGTCGCCAGCCTCGAGTCGGAGAACATCGGTGTCGGTACGCTCGCGCGCGCCGGCTTCAAGCTCGCGCCCACGGGGCCCAACAACGAGGGTTACCCCTCGTCTGCGATCGCCAATGGGCCCTCGACCGAACACCCGTTCCACAGCACTACGATCATCGACAACAACCACCTTCACGCGAACCCGTATCCGAACGTCGCCGGCCCCGGGCAGCCGCAGCTTTGCGAAGCTGGAAACGAGACCACCTGGCTGCCCGGCAAAGCGGTCACGACGAACCTGCCGGCGAGCGCCGTCACGCCGAACCGCGAACTGACGACGCGCGAACAGAACCTGTTCGGCGAAAAGTACGCGCCGGCACAGCTCAAGGCCTTGGGCCTCACGCAGGGGAGCAAGAAGTGAGCCCGGCTTTCTGGCGCCGCCGCGACGAGGTCCCCGTCGTCGAGCTGCAGCGCTCGAACCCGCTGCGCTACGGAATCATCGTGATCGTCGTCCTGGCCGTCGGCGTGTACTTCGGCTTCACCAAGCACATACCGTTCAAACACGGCTTCCGCCTGAAGGCCGCCTTCGGGACCGTCATCAACATCCAGCCGAAGTCGCCGGTGCGCGTGGCGGGCGTCGACGTCGGCAAGGTCAGCTCCGTCACCCGTGTGGCGAACACCGGCGTGGTGACGATGGAAATCAACACCATCGGGCTTCCGATTCACTCCGACGCGAGGGCGAAGATCCGCCCAAGGATCTTCCTCGAAGGCAACAACTTCGTCGAACTCCAGCCGGGGAGCCCCTCGGCGCCCACGCTCTCCTCGGGCGCCGAGCTGCCGGTCACGCAGACCGCTAACCCCGTGCAGCTCGATCAGGTGCTGGGCGCGCTGAACAGCGATACCCGAACCAACCTCCAGGATTTCCTGATCGGCTATGGCGATGGGCTGACGCGCAAGCCGACGCCGGCCGAAGACGCGAATCAGGAACCCGAAGTACGCGGGATCGACGCCGCCCAGGCGCTCAACCAGGCCTACCACCGGGGCCCCTCCTCGCTGCGCGGCACCGCTGTCATCAACCAGGCCCTGGGAGGGACCGAAGCCCACGACCTCTCGCTGCTCATCGCGAGCATCGGCAAAGTCACGGCGGCCCTGAACGTCCACGAACAGGAGCTCGGTGAACTGATCACCAACTTCAACGTCTTCTTCAGGTCCTTCGCGAATCAGTCGGCGAGCCTGAGCGCCACCGTCGCCCAGCTGCCGAGCGCGCTGCGCGCGGCCACGCGCGGCCTCGCCGGGCTCGACGCCGCCTTCGGGCCGACGAAGACCTTCGCCAACGACATCATCCCCGGCGTCAAGCTGACGCCGGCCACCGTCACGGCCGCGCTTCCGTGGATCGAACAGGTGCAGGCGTCGCTCGCCCCGAGCGAGCTGGGCGGGGTGGCCAAGGGGCTAGCCGCGGCGACGCCCTCGCTCGCCCAGCTCACGGCCGAACAGACCCCCTTCTACCAGCAGACGGACCTGTTCAACAAATGCCTTACGAACGTCATGATCCCGGCGGGGAACGCCAAGCTGCAGGACGGGGCATCCACGAGCGGCGTCGAAAGCTACAAGGAGTTCTGGTACAGCCTCGTCGGCCTCGCGGGCATCGGCCAGTCCTTCGACGGCAACGGGACCGTGACCAGGT
This sequence comes from Solirubrobacteraceae bacterium, assembly GCA_035566835.1. Classification (GTDB taxonomy): domain Bacteria; phylum Actinomycetota; class Thermoleophilia; order Solirubrobacterales; family Solirubrobacteraceae; genus Palsa-744. The sequence continues at coordinate 12,478 of DATMQG010000024.1, read as the reverse complement.
TCCTGGCGGGCAACAGCGGGCAGACGCTGAAGTCCGCGAAGGCGAACGTCGTCGGCGCGAAGCCGGACCTGAGAAACCTCCAGCTGCTCGCCCACTCGCCGCTGGCGCCGCTCGGGACGCGCCCGGCGTATCCCGCCGAAGAGCCGCCCTATCAGCCGCTCGTGCCCTGCTACAAGCAGGCGCTGCCCAACTTCAACGGCCCGCTCTCATCTGGGCCGGCGGACGGGGGCGGATGATGAACCCGCCGGAGATGAAAGGACACGAAGGCGGGCTCAGCGTCCGCGACCAGATCGAGCGCTACCGCACGGCGTTCATCGCGGTCGTCACGATGGTCCTGATCGCCGCCGTGACCGGCGGCTACATCCTCGCGCACGAGAACCTCAAGCTCCCGAGCTGGGTGCCCGTGCTCGGCCGCGAATACTTCACGCTCAAGGCCGAGTTCCAGACGGCTCAGGCCGTGGCTCCGGGCCAGGGTCAGGCGGTCACGATCGCCGGCGCGAAGATCGGGGAAATCGCCAGCGTGAACCTGAATCAGGGCGTGGCGGTGGTGACGATGAAAGTCACTCCCAAATACGCGCGCTTCTACCGCAATGCGACACTCCTACTGCGCCCCAAGACCCAGCTACAGGACATGACGGTCGAGGTCAATCCCGGCAGTCCCGACGCCGGGCGCCTGCATAGCGGCGAAACGATCCCGCTCTCGCAGACGGCTCCGAACGTGAACTTCGACGAGTTCCTGGCGGGGCTCGACGCCGAAACGCGGGCCTACCTGCAGGAGCTGCTGGCGGGCTTCGGCCAGGGTCTGAAGAACAACGGCAAAGCCCTCTCGGCGACGCTCAAGCGCTTCGATCCGACCGCCCGCTACGCGCAGGAGATCGCAAGCCAGGTCGAAATCCGCCACGCGAACATCGCGCGCTCGATTCACAACTTCCGCCTGCTGACGGAAGCGCTCGGCGGCAAGGGCAAGCAGCTGGCCGAGCTAGTCGACTCCTCAAACGCCGTGTTCAAGACGTTCGCGGCCGAGGACAGGAACGTGGAACGGACGCTGGGGCTGCTCCCCGGCGCGCTCAAGAAGACCGAATCGGGCCTCGGCAAGCTCGCGATCGCCACCGGCGTGCTCGGCCCGACGCTTCACAAGCTGCAGCCCTTCGCGAGCTCGCTGGCTCCAGCCAACGAAGCAACGATCAACCTCGCAAAGCAGACGACGCCGGTGCTGAAGAACGAAATCCGGCCGTTCGCCCGCCAGATCCTGCCGGTGATCAACCAGCTCCAGCCGGCGACCCAGCAACTGGCCGAATCGTTCCCGAAACTCAGGGTGAGCTTCGCGGTGATCACCGAATTCTTCAACGAGCTCGCCTACAACCCCGGGCCGAGCAAGGGCGGCTTCGTGTTCTTCCTCGACTGGGCCAACCACGACCTGAACAGCGTGGTGAGCTCGGCTGACGCCCACGGCCCGCTCGGCCGCAGCGTCATCTACTTCAACTGCGAAGTCCTCGAAATCCTCAAGGGCGTGCAGGAAGTCAATCCGACCGTGAACCTGCTCGTCAACCTGTTGAAGCCTCCGACCAAGGCCGAATGCCAGAGCGAGGGCCTCGGCGCCGGCGGCGCCGGGGGGAAAGTGGCGAGCGCACGCGCAGCTGGCCGCTCAGCCGGCGCGAGCGCCGCGACCGCGGGCGTGTTCTCGGGCTTCGGAGCGCATCCGTTCGCGGGCGGCGCGGCGGCGAGCGTGGGAGGGGGACGCTGAGATGCAGAAGCGGGCCCCCACGCTCGGGAACATCGTCGTAATCGTCCTGTTCGTGCTCAGCTGCTTCGGGCTGCTGATGTTCCTGTGGGAGTCCTTCGGCGGTCCACTGCCGCTGAAGCCGAAGGGCTACCGCTTCACCGTCGCATTCCCGCGTTCGCTGCTGCTGGCCGAACAGTCCGACGTGCGCATCAGCGGCGTCAACGTCGGGCACGTGATCTCGCTGAAGCTCGGCAAGGACGGCCGTACCCACGCGACCGTCGAACTCGCGGGCAAATACGCGCCGATCCGCTCGGACATGCACGCGATGCTGCACCAGAAGACGCTGCTGGGGGAGACCTACGTGCAGCTGGTGCCCGAGAGCAGGACCGCGCCCTATCTCGCCGACGGAGCACAGCTGCCCGACGCCCAGGTCGAACCCTCGGTCACGCTCGATGACATCCTCGCCTCGTTCGATGCGAAGACCCGTCGCTCCTGGCAGGTGTGGTTCCAATCGGTCGCCGTGGGGATCCACGGCCGCGGCGAACAGATCAACGCCTCCTTCGCACAGCTCGAACCGTTCGTCGAACACGCCAACCGGCTCACGACGATCCTCGCCTCACAGGAAGGCGCGGTTCGCGCGCTGGTGCACAACACGGGGGTGGTGTTCGACGCGCTGGCCGGTCGCGATCACCAGCTCGAAGGCCTGATCGTAAACGGCGAGCGCACGTTCCACGCGGCTGCCGAAAGCAGCCAGGCGTTCGCTGACGCCTTCCGCGCGCTGCCCACGTTCGAGCGCAGCTCGACGGTGGCGCTGAAGGAACTCGACAAGTTCGCCGTGATCGCGAGCCCGTTCCTCGACGAATTCCGCCCGGCCCAGCAGCAGCTCGCGCTGCTCCTGAACGCAGCCAAGCCGTTCGCGCCCACCTTCAACAGCTTCCTGACCGCGCTCGGACCGCTCACGAAGGCCGCCAAGACCGGGCTGCCCGACTTCAAGAAGTCCCTCGAACTGACCACGCCGATTCTCGAAAACCTGAGGCCCGTCCTGCACAATCTCGACCCCTTCCTGCAGTACACGGGAGAGTACGTGCCGGAGCTGCAGGCGTTCTTTGCGAACCTCACGGCGGCCTCACAGGCGAATGCCGGGAACAGCAACATCCAGTTCGGAAAGGGGCCCAAGCAGCACCTGCTGACGACGATGGCGGTGCTCAGCCCGGAGAGCCTCGCGACCTACTCGAGCAGGGTCGGCACCGACCGGGCCAACGCCTACCCGCTGCCCGGCACCTACCATTCATTGGCGAGCGGACTGCCGGCGTTCAGCACCAGCGCCTGCGCGAACTCGGCGCCATCGGTCAGCGGCCCAGCGAATGCAAACGTCTCCGAAGAAGTGATCAACCAGATCCAGGCGTTCAAAGTCGCGAACAAGCCGGGCGGCCCCAACGAAGTGGCGGCTCCGGCCTGCATCCAGCAGGGCCCGTCCACGTTCAACGGTCACTCCACTCAGTTCCCGCACGCGATCTACGAAGGAAAAGAAAAGCCATGAGCGACGACTTTCAGTATCACTCCAGCGAGCTCGATCTCTCGGGCGACCCGGATGCGGGCAACTGGTCTATCCGCTGCGTCGACCTGCACAAGCGCCTCGGCGGCGTGCCCGTGCTGAATGGGCTGAACGTCGCCTTCCCCGACGACATGATCACGGTTGTGCTGGGACCGTCCGGCACCGGCAAGAGCGTGCTGATCAAGCACCTGATCGGGCTGATGTTTCCCGACTCCGGTGACGTCATCGTGGAGGGGCAGTCGGTTCCGAGCCTGACGATGCCGAAGCTACTGACCCTGCGCCGCAAAATCGGAGTGCTTTTCCAGGATGGCGCCCTGTTCGGCTCGATGTCGGTGTTCGACAACGTCGCCTTCCCGCTGCGCCAGCACACGGACTTCTCGGAGGCTCAGATCGCCGAGCGAGTCATCCAGCGGCTCACCGACGTCGGCTTGGCGGATGCCGTGGACCTGCCGCCGTCGCAGCTGTCCGGCGGTATGCGCAAGCGGGCCGGCTTCGCGCGCGCCCTGGTGATGGAGCCCGACATCGTGATCTTCGACGAGCCCGACTCGGGGCTCGACCCGGTGCGCACGGCGTTGCTGTGCGATCTGATCCAGGAGATGCACTCCATCTACAGCGGCACCTACCTCGTCGTCACGCACAACATCGCCTCGGCGCGGCAGATCGGCGAGTACATAGCGCTGCTCTGGAGGGGCCGGATCGTGGAGGCGGGCGACGCCGAGCGGATGTTCTCCTCGGACAACGCGTTCGTGCGCCAGTTCCTCAGCGGATCGGCGGAGGGCCCGCTGGCGATGGATTGACGCGCGGACGGCCATATGCGAACATATGTTCGTATGGTCGTCTGCGTGTATCTGCCCCGCTTCGAGCTGCTCGTCGCCGCCGGAGATCGATCGGAGATCGTCCAGCAGGCGTTGGCGGGCGGGGTGCTCGCGGTGGCGCCGCAGATCGGATCCGAACAACGCGTGGGGGAGGTTTCGGGCGCTGCCGAAGCCCGCGGGGTGATCCCCGGGATGATGCTCGGAGAGGCGCTGGCGCGCTGTCCCGATCTCGTCCTTCTCAGCGCCGATCCGGTGAAGGTCGCCGAGAGCTGGGAGGCGGTGGCGCGCTCACTGGAATCGATCGGCGCGGCCGTCGAGGCGGAGCGTCCTGGTCTCGCCTACTTCGAGACGGACGGGTTGCGGGGGATCCACGGCTCCGACGATGGCGCGATCGCCGCCGCCCGGCTCGCGCTCGAGCACCCCGCGCGCATCGGGGGTGGCCCGACACGCTTCTGCGCGCTGGCGGGCGCCCTGGCTGTCCGTTCACGCCGCCCGCTCATATTGGAGGGCAAGGAGGCCCGGCGCTGGCTCGCCTCCCAGCCGGTCGGGCTGCTCGGCTACCGGACGGAGACAGAGGCGCTGCTTGAGCCGCTGCAGCGCCTCGGCGTGCGCACGCTCGGCGAGCTGGCAGGGCTGGGGCGGACGGTGCTCGCCGACCGCTTCGGCGCGGCGGGCGTGCTCGCCCATCGGCTGGCCCGCGGCGAGGACAGCCCGCTGCGCGCAAGGCTCCTCGAAGAGCACCTCCAGGAGACGCTGAGCGTCGGTGATGCGAACTCGGGCCCCGCGCTGAAGCGCGTGCTGGGGGTGCTCGTGAGCCGGCTGCTGGCACGATCGGAGCGCCGTGGACGCACGCTGCGCGCCGTCACGCTCTCCGCGCGCCTGATCACTGGCGGTGGTTGGCGCGAGCGTGTGGTCTTCCGCCAGGCGCTCTGCGATCCGCAGCGCATCTGGCTGGCGCTGTCGTTGCGCCTGCAGCTGCTCCCCGATCCGGCCTCGGCGCTGCGCTTGACCGTCGAGCGCTTCGGCCCACCGGCGAACGAGCAGAGCACGCTGCTGGATCAGGCCCGCCTCGCTCGCGCCGCCCGCCTGCGGGAGGCCATCGCTCAGGTGCGCGCCCTCGCCGGGCAGGACGCGGCGCTGCGAGCCGTGTGCGTGGACCCCGACTCGCGCGTGCCCGAGCGGCGGGTGGTGCTGGCGCCGGTCCCCGAGTGATGACTGCTCGTGCCCTGAACCCTCCCCGGCCCGCCCGCGTGCGCTTCGACCCCGCCCACCCCGCCCGCCATCCGGTCGAGGTGAACGGCGAAGCGGTCGAGTCGCTGCGCGAGTCGTGGCTGGTGGAGGACCGCTGGTGGACGGCTGCGCCGCTGCGCCGCCGCTACTGGGAGCTGGTGGGGGAGCGCGGGCGCAACATGGTGGTCTTCCACGACCTGACCGCAGCCGACGGCGGCCGCTGCACCGGCGGTTGGTTCGTGCAGAGTCCGTGAGGAGCTGAAGATGGCACCCACGGCCCCATACGTGGAGCTGCACTGCCACTCGGCGTACTCCTTTCTGGACGGCGTCTCGCTGCCGCAGGAGCTCGCGCAGCGTGCCGGCGAGCTCGGCTATGAGGCGATCGCGCTGACCGACCACAACTCGGTCTCCGGCTCGATGGAGCTCGCGGTCATCGCCGGGGAGCACGGTGTGCGGGCGATCCACGGGGCGGAGATCGACGTGGCCGTCGATGCGGCCGGCGTTGGCGGCCCGGCGGGGGACGGGCCCGACCGATCACAGATCGGCCAGCGGCCCGGTCAGACCCGCCACATCACCCTGCTCGTGCGCGACGAGCGCGGCTGGAGCAACCTCTGCCGGATCATCACGCTCGCCCACGCGCACACGCGCGGAGGATCTGATTCCAACCCGTCCCGGCGGTGCGAGCTCGGTGAGCCGGCCGTGGGCCTGGGATCCGTGCTCGACCATGCCGAGGGCCTCGTCTGCCTGACGGGCTGTGCTGGCCGATCTTTGATCGGTCGATCTGTGATCGGTCAGGGCACGGGCGCGGAGACGACCGCCCGGCGGCTGCTCGACGCGTTCGGCCCCGAGGGCCTGTACGTGGAGCTGCAGCGTCCCTACGCCCGCGACGATCGCGCCCGCAATCGCGCGTTCGCGGCGCTCGCGCGGCGCCTGGGGGTCAGATGCGTGGCCACCGGCGACGTTCATGCACACACGCGCGCCAGGGCCGAGCTGCAGGATGCGTTCGTGGCGCTCCGCCACTACACGACGCTCGACGCCTCCGAGCCTTTGCGCCGGGGCAACCACAGCCACGTGATGAGCTCACCACGGGCGATGGCAAGCCGCTTCGAAGATCATCCCGAGGCGGTCCGCGAGACGCTCCTGCTCGCCGAGCAGCTGTCCTTCGACCTGACGAAGGACCTCGGCTACCGCTATCCGGGGGCCGAGGACGAGAGCGCCTCACGGCGCCTGGCCGAGCTTTGCCGAACGCGCCTGCAGGAGCGCTACGGCCCTGGAGCGCTCCGCGGCCGGCAGTCCAGCGAGGTCGACGCCACGTCGGTGAGTGCCGAGGCGCAAGCGCGGTTGGAGCAGGAGCTGCAGGTGATCGATCGGCTCGGGCTGGCGGGCTTCTTCCTGCTTCACCACGACATGCTCGAGCTGGCACGCGAAGTGGCGCTGGAGGTGCGCGGGCCCGACTCGGTTCGGGCGCTGCTGGCTCCCGGGCGCGGACGAGGATCATCGGTCTCCTCGCTCGTCTGCTACCTGACCGGGCTCTCCCATATCGACCCGGTCGCGAACAGGCTGGCGTTGGGGCGCTTCCTGCACGAGGACCTGCATGGGCTCCCCGACATAGACCTCGACTTCCCGCGCGACATCCGCGAGAAGCTGATTCCGCGCGTGCACGAGCGCTACGGGCATGATCGCGCGGCGCTGGTCGCGGCCTTTCCGACCTTCCGCTCACGCGGGGCGATCCGCGAGCTCGGCAAGGTCCTTGGCCTGCCCGCCGGCGAGATTGAGCGGCTCGCGCGCAGCGCGGACAGCTACGTCTCGGACTCAGAGCACGACATCGCCTTGGGGACGCAACGGCCACAGGCGCACGAGCGGCCGCAGCACGACCGGGCCGTCGTCGACCGCTCGGAGCGCTGGCGCTGGCTGCAGCGGCTGACAGAGCAGGCTTACGGGCTGCCACGCCACCTCTCCCAGCATCCAGGGGGGATGATCATCGCCACCAGGCCCCTGATCGACTGCTGCCCCGTCGTGCCTGCTGCGATGGAGGGCAGGCAGATGGTCCAGTGGGACAAGGACTCCTGCGCAGACGCCGGCTTCCTGAAGATAGACCTGCTGGGGCTGGGGATGCTCTCGGCCGTGGAGCGCTGCGTGGAGGAGATCGCGCGGGTGCACGGGGAGCGCATCGATCTCTCGCGCATACCGTTCGACGACGAGGACACCTTCAAGGCGATCCGGGCGGCTGACACGGTCGGCGTCTTTCAGATCGAGAGCCGTGCGCAGATGCAATCGCTTTTGCGCACGCGACCGATGAACCTCGAGGATCTGACCATCCAGGTCGCGATTGTGCGTCCCGGGCCGATCCAGGGCGGGGCGGTGAACCCATACATCGAGCGTCGCCGGCGCCTGCGCGAAAACCCTTCATATGAGATCCCCAACGAGCACCCGGCGCTCGAGCCGGTACTGAGGGAGACGCTCGGCACGATCATTTTCCAGGACCAGGTGATGCAGGTGTCCGAAGTCTTCGCCGGCTACACCCCCGGCGAGGCGGATGGGCTGCGCCGCGCGATGAGCCGCAAGCGCTCGCACGAATCGCTCCAGCGACATCGCGAGCGCTTCGTCGAAGGAGCCATGCGGCACGTGAGCGCCGATCTCGAGACGGCGGAGCGCGTATGGGCGATGGTCGAGGGCTTCGCCGGCTTCGGCTTTCCGAAGGCCCACAGCGCCGCCTTCGGGCTGCTCGCCTACCAGTCGACGTGGCTGCGCGTCCATTACGGCGCGGAGTTCCTCTGCGCGCTCTTGAACGAGCAGCCGATGGGCTTCTACGCCCCCGACAGCCTCGTGCGCGAGGCAAAAAATCGAAGCCCGTCCAACCGCCTCGCCGTGCTGGGGCTCGACGTGAACCACTCTGAGGTGCAGTGCACGGTGCAGGACGGGGGCGTTCGCCTTGGCCTGGGCTACATCAAGGATGTCGCCGCGGCCGAGATGCAGGCGCTCGTGGCCGAGCGTGCGCGAGGCGGGCGCTTCCGCAGTCTGGGCGAGCTCGCCGCGCGCTCCGCCGTGAGGCGCGGGACGCTCGAGCAGCTGGCCTGGTCGGGCGCGTGTGACGGCCTACTCGGCGGTCAGGGCAGGCGCTCGGCACTCTGGCAGCTCGGGCTGGCCGCCCCGGGCGAGACCGCGCCCGGCGGGGAGACGACGCAGCTCGCGCTGCCCTTCGAGCTGCCGGCGGCGCCGCGACTGCGGCCGCTCGGGCGCTGGCAGCGGCTGATCGCCGACTATTCGACGAGCGGTATGACAGTCGGCGAGCATGCGCTTGAGATCCTGCGCCCGCGGCTGACGGTCCCGATGCTCGCGACGAGCGCCCAGCTCCCCCGGCTGCCCACCGGCTACGAGGTCGCGGTGGCAGGGCTCGTGATCGCCCGCCAGCGGCCAGGAACCGCGCACGGGACGATGTTCCTGCTGTTCGAGGACGAGTTCGGAACCGTCAACCTGATCGTCCCGAAGGCCGTCTACGATCGCCACCGCCATCTCGCGCGAGCCGAGCCGCTGCTGCTCGCCCGCGGCCGCCTGGAGCGCTGGCAGGAGGGACCGCAGAAGAGCGTGTGGAGCATGGACGATGCACGCAGGGCGCGCGACCAAGCTCGGGAGGTCGAGGAGATCCGTCCGGTGGTGAACGTGATCGTGCGAGAGCTGGCCGCGCTCGAGCGCTACCTGCCCGGCGGGGTCGAGGGTTCGGCCGACACCGCGCGCGTGCACCACCTGCCGGGCTCGCGCGAGCTTGCAGCCGCTCGCGACGCCGACGCCGAGGCCGTGGAGCAGGTGGCGGGCGCCGAGGTGGGGTCGAGCATGCGCGCCGTGGTGCCGCCGATGCAGAGCTTCGGGGGTGGGCGGCGAAGGTAGGGGGATAACCTGAGCGCCATCGCACGTCTCGGTCGCACCGATCTCGACGTCTTCCCGCTGTGTCTCGGTGGCAACGTCTTCGGGTGGACGATCGACCAAGAGCGCTCCTTCGAGGTGCTCGATGCCTACGCAGACGGCGGTGGGAACTTCATCGACACGTCCGACGCCTACGGGCGCGGCGCGGAGGGGCCGGGCGGCTCGGAGCGGATCATCGGCCGCTGGATCGCCGCGCGCGAAGACAGGGGCAGGCTCGTGATCGCGACGAAGGTCGGCATATCCCCGGACCTGCCCGGCCTGTCGCGGGAAACGATCAACACGGCGGTAGACCGCTCGCTGGCGCGCCTCGGCGTCGAGCAGATCGATCTCTACTACGCACACAAGGACGATCCCGACACGCCGCTCGAGGAGACGCTCGGCGCCTTTCAGGAGTTGATAGACGGGGGGAAGATCCGCTACGCGGCGGCCTCGAACTACAGCGCCGCGCGCTTGAGCGAGGCGCTGCGCGTCGGCGAGCGGGACGGGATGGCCTCATACGTGGCCCTACAGCCCCATTACAACCTGCTCGAGAGAGCGCAATACGAGGGTGAGCTGCGGACGGTCTGCGAACGCCACGGCCTCGCGTGCATGCCGTACTTCGCGCTGGCGAGGGGCTTTCTCACCGGCAAGTACCGCGCGCGCGGCGAGGAGGTGTCGAGCCCTCGGGCCGCCGGCGTGCGCCAGAGCTACTTCAACGAGCGCGGATTCGCAGTGCTGGCGGCGCTCGACGAGGTCGCCGCGGCCCACGCGACGACGGTCGCAGCCGTGGCGCTCGCCTGGTTGCTTGCGCAGCGGACCGTCGTGGCCCCGATCGCGAGCGCGACCTCGCGTGAGCAGGTCGCCGAGCTGTTGCCGGCGACGAAGCTGCAGCTGTCGGTCGAGGAGCTCGAGCTGCTGGGCTCGGCCAGCGCCTGAGCTGAGTAGCCTCGAGGCGGCGACGGCCGTGGCGACGTCGTCATTGCGTGACGAGTCGTTTGTTGCCGTGCTATCTGCTCTGGAAGGTGAGCAGCTGGCCGTCCGGGTCGCGCACCGACACGGCTCCGTTGTGCCGGCGCGAAGCCGACGGCATCCCGGACGCATCCTCGAGGCGGCGCTCGAGCTCCCGCACTCCTTGCGCGTCGCCGAGCTCGAACTCCACCTCGCGCAGCCCCGGCGCCGTATCTGGCGGCGCGCTCGCGCCCTCGCTCTGCCACGAGTTCAGCCCCACGTGGTGGTGGTAGCCGCCCGCCGAGAGGAACGCGGCGGAGGGGAGTCTCGCCTGCTCCTCGAAGCCGAGCGCGTCACGGTAGAAGGCCGCGCTACGAGGCACCTCGGAGACCTTGAGATGCACGTGCCCGACGGTCGTCCCCGCCGGGATCGCCGGCGCCGGGCCGCCCGGGTCCTGTGCAAGCAGGTCTTCCAGATCGAGCGGCAGCGTGACCATCCTCACCCCCCGTCCATCGCCCGGCCTCTCCCACTGCTCGCGCGGACGATCGGCGTAGAGCTCAATCCCGAGGCCGTCCGGGTCGGTCAGGTAGAGGGCCTCGGAGACGCCGTGGTCGGAGGCGCCGTCGAAACGCCATCGCTGGGCCACGACCCGCCGCGCACTGGCCGCGAGCGCCGCGCGCGATGGGTGCAGCCAGGCGACGTGGAACAGGCCGGTGCTCGCGGGCGCGAGCGGCGTCGGGTCCGCGATGTCCTGGAGCACGAGTGCAGGGCGCTCGAGATCGGGGCCGAGGCGGGCGCTCTCGGCGTCGAGGGAGATCAGCGGTAGCCCCAGCACACGCTCGTAGAAATCGGCGCTGCGAGGGAGGTCGCTCACAGCCAGCCGCACCGATGCGACGCGCAGACCGGGATCAATTGCCGCCACGCATACAGGGTAGTCTCCGGGCGTGAACTTTCGCAAACTCGGGTGGAGCGAGATCGAGGTTTCGGAGATCAGCCTGGGCTCGTGGTTGACCTACTCGGGTGGCGTGGGGCGAGAGCAGGCGAGGGCCTGCGTCGAGGCTGCCTTCGAGGACGGGATCAACTTCTTCGACACCGCGAACGTCTACGGGCGCGGCGCCGCCGAGACGCTGCTGGGAGACGTGCTCGCCGGGCACGAGCGCTCCTCCTACGTGCTCGCCACGAAGCTCTTCTTCCCGATGTCGAGCACCGACCGCGGTCTCTCGTCCGCGCAGATCCACAAGCAGATCGACGCTTCGTTGCAGCGCTTGCAGACCGACTACGTCGACCTCTACCAGTGCCACCGCTATGACGATCAGACGCCGCTGGAGGAGACGATGACGGCGCTCACCGAAGTCGTCCGAGCCGGCAAGGCGCGCCATATCGGCTTCAGCGAGTGGCCCGTCGAGAAGGTTGAAGAGTCGCTGCGGCTGGCGGACGTCGAGCCTTGGGTCTCGAGCCAGCCGCAGTACTCGATGATCTGGCGCCGGCCGGAGGCCGAGCTGATCCCGCTTTGCGAACGCCACGAAATCTCGCAGATCGTCTGGTCGCCGCTCGCCCAGGGAGTCCTGACCGGCAAGTACCGCCCCGGCGAGCCACCGCCCGCCGACTCGAGAGCCGCGAGCGAGAGCATGGGAGGCTTCATCGACCAGCTGATCCAGCCGCAGGTGCTAGAGGCGGTCGAGCGCCTGCGTCCGATCGCCCAGGACGCGGGCGTGACGATGGTGCAGATGGCGCTGGCCTGGGTACTGCGCCTCGACAACCTCGCCTCGGCGATCGTCGGCGCAACCCGGCCCGAGCAGGTGCACGCGAACACCTCGGCGTCGGGCATCGCCCTCGGCGATGAGACGCTCGCCGCGATCGACGAGGCGCTCGCCGACGTGTTCGTGCGCTAACGATCAACGCCCGGGGCGTGAGAGCAGGCGCCGGCTCGACAGAAGCGACCAGTGAGTCGCGGATAGGCCTTCCTCGTTGCGTTCTCGGGTCATCGATAGAGCCGCGATTTCGATCATGGCTGTGGTGTGCCATGATATATGAGTCCCGTCTGTTGGAACTCATCGATGTATGGAAACATTCATGTTTTCACAGTGCTACGCCGATCTCGGTCTGTGGCAGTGGCGGTACGACGCGTACTCAAAGCAACGACGAGACCAAGGGGGCCAACAATGATGCGTCTTCGAATAGTTCTCTCCGTCGCCGCGCTCGGAGTCGCGACGGCCGCAGTCACCGCTGTATTTTCAGAAGTATCAGGTAAGCCATCCCAGGCGGCCTTGGAGGATAACCAGAGCCAGTTGAGCCTAGCCAAGCGAA
>DATMQG010000023.1:0-2418 GCA_035566835.1 Solirubrobacteraceae bacterium | reverse complement strand
CAACGCATGGTGGCGACTGGCGTGGGGGCGAGGCGGCGGGTGTCGAGGCAGCAAGCCTCGCAGGTGACAGCCGCCAGCTCGAGTTCGGACTCATCGGGGAACTCGTCGCGACGCTGGCGCGCGCACTGCGCGGGGATCCCGGCGTTGAGCAGATGATCACCGGTCCCGAGCAGGTTCTCGTTGCAATGAACGGTGGCCCCCTGCTCGCGCCCGCGCACCTCGCGCGCGGCGCTTCGGCGCTCGGCGAGGGGCGCTACGAGGACGCGTTCCGCCATCTGTGGCCCGTTTTCGACCCCAGCGAGCGCTCGTTTCACCGCTTCATGCGTTGGCCTGTCGTGCTCGACCTTGCCGAAGCCGGGGCGCGCAGCGGGCGTTCCGATCAGGTCGCGGGCGCCTTCGTCGAGCTCGAAGCGATTGCACGGGAGAGCGAACCGCCGATCCTGCGGGCAGGCTTGGCCTGCGCTAGGCCGCTCCTCGCCGACGACGAGTACGCGGAGGCGCTGTTCGTCGCGGCTCTGGAGCAGGACCTGACGAACAACCCATTTCTCCACGCCAGGACTTTGTTCTCCTTCGGGTGCTGGCTGCGACGGCGGCGACGGAGCGCCGAGTCACGCGGTCACCTCCGCGAGGCTGTCCACGTATTCGACGTTCTCGGTGCGGCCCGTTGGAGTCAGCGCGCCCGGCAGGAGCTCCGCGCGACGGGCGAGAAGATCGCCCGACGCGCGCCCGACGCGCGCGACCGGCTCACCGCACAGGAGCTGCAGATAGCCGAGCTCGCGGCGCAAGGCCTCTCGAACCGTCAGATCGGCGAGCGCCTGTTCCTCTCGCACCGCACGATCGGCTCGCACCTCTACCGGATCTTCCCCAAGCTCGAAATCGGCTCCCGCACGCAGCTGCGCGACGCGCTCGCGGCGGCTGGCACCCGCGATGAGCAGTCGGATGACTCAAGCGAGATCGAAGCCCGCGCGAGACGATCGCTGCTCCGAATATCCAACTGAAGGAGTGGTCATGAGCGAGCTGCCGAACGTCGTCCTCGTCCACGGCGCCTGGGCGGACGGCTCTTCCTGGAGCGCGGTGATCCGCGCTTTGCAGGCGAAGGGCTACAACGTCACCGCGCCCCAGCTACCCGAGACCTCCCTTGCCGACGATGTCGCACGGGTAAGGCACGTCCTGAGGCGGCAGTCCGGGCCGACGATCGTCGCCGGCCACTCCTGGGGAGGCCAGGTCATGACTGCGCTGGGCACCGATGCGCCGAATGTCACCGGTCTCGTCTACGTCGCGGCGTTCGGACTCGAGGAGGGCGAGTCGCTCGGTGCCCTGCTCGGAGGCGGGCCCCCGACGCCGTCACTTGCACACCTCATCGTCGACGAGCAGAGCTTCGGCTGGCTGCCGGAGGAGGACTTCGTCAACCACTTCGCGAGCGGCCTCGATCCCGCTGACGCGAAGGTCCTCTACGCGGTCCAGCAGGGCCTATCGATGAGCGCGTTCGAGGACGTGATGGGCACGCCCGCGTGGAAGTCCCGGCCCTCGTGGTACCTCGTCGCGACCAACGACGAAGCGATCCCGCCGGATGCCGAGCGCATGTTCGCCCAGCGGATGGGGGCGCACACGATCGAGGTCGCCTCCCGGCCACCTGGCGATGGTCTCTCACCCCGCGGAGGTCGTCGGGCTGATCGAGCTGGCCTCGAGTCAGGGTTCCTAGCCATGCCGATGATCGACGTATATGCCGCAGCCTGGATGTTCGAAGACAAGCACAGCCTCGCGCAGAACCTGGCGAGCGCGGTGATGCGATGGGAGCGGGTGCCCGACCTCCCGCTGTCCGGAACAACACGGCGGCGGCCATACATGAGCTCCCCGCGGGCGCGATCGCGAACGTGAACGGCGAGAGCAGCTACGTCCGGGTGCAGGTGCTGACTCCAATCGGGGTGCTCGATCGCGAGAAGCAGCTCGGCGTGGTGAAAGAGAGCTGACCGAGATCGTGGCGGCTGCCGGAGGTGACTCCGGCCTCGTGGAGCGGACTTGGGTCCTGCTCACGGAGTCGCCGGAGGGGAATTGGGGCGTCGCGGGGCACGCCAACACCGGCGCCGACCCCGCCCAGGCGGCGCGCGCGGAGCTCGCCGCGAAGGCGCAGGAGGACGGATGAGCAGCGACGTGATCACCGGCTACGACGGCAAGCCACGCTGCGCCTGGGCCGGCGCCGGCGACAGCGGGTTCGGCCGTTACCACGATGAGGTCTGGGGTACCCGCACCTACGACGAGTCCGCGATGTTCGAGGCCCTCACCCTGGGCGTGTTCGAGGTCGGGCTGAGCTGGTCGATCGTGTTCGGCAAGCGGGACGCGTTCCGGACGGCGTTTCGGGGCTTCGACGTCGCCAAGGTCGCCGCGATGACCGAGCGGGACGTCGACCGGCTGACGGAG
>DATMQG010000022.1:0-8044 GCA_035566835.1 Solirubrobacteraceae bacterium | reverse complement strand
CGTCCGCGAGGCGGGCTTGCTGTCCGTTCTGCCGATCTACCTGAACACGCTCGGCGTAACTGCGACCTGGCGTGGCGATTTTGCGACGGCCGCTTCTCTGGTCGCGGAGGGTGACACGATCGCGGAGGCGACGGGGACCCGCTTGGCCCGTTACGCGGCCGTATCGCTCGCCGGCTTTCGGGGGGCAGAAGCCGAGGCCTCCCGGCTGATCGAGGTGGTGGAGAAGGACGCGTCAGCTGCTGGGCAGGGCGTGGGGATCCAATGGTGTCAACTGGTATGCGGAATCATGTACAACGGTCTTGGCCGCTACGAGGAGGCTCTCGCAAGCGCCCAACAAGCCAGCGGGCAGGCGCCCGAGCTGTTCGTCTCCGCGTGGGCGCTTCCCGAGCTGATCGAGGCGGCCACGAGGACGGGGAATACCCAGCTTGCCCTCGAGGCGCTCGAGCAACTCGCCGAGGCGACAAGCGCCGGCGGGACCGACTGGGGGTTGGGCATCCACGCGCGCTCTCGGGCGCTGCTCGCCGAGGGCAAGGCCGCCGAAGGCTCGTATCGCGAGGCGATTGAACGATTGAGCCGCACCAGGCTTCGACCCGAACTAGCCCGCGCGCACCTCGTCTACGGCGAGTGGCTGCGGCGCACGAATCGACGGGTGGACGCTCGGGAGGAGCTGCGCACTGCCGAGCAGATGTTCACCGAGATGGGTGCTGGGGGGTTCGCCGGGCGCGCCGAGCGGGAGCTGTTGGCGACCGGCCAGCGAGTCCGCAAGCGCACCGTTGAGACCAGGGACGACCTCACTGTTCAAGAGGCTCAGATCGCACGACTCGCCCGTGAGGGCGTCTCGAACGCGGAAATCGCCACGCGGCTGTTCATCAGCCGCAGCACGGTTGAGTATCACCTGCACAAGGTCTTCAGCAAGCTGGGCATCAGCTCGCGTCATCAGCTCGACCACGCGCTGCCGCCCGAGCCAGCCGCCGCAGCTCGGGGCTGAGCGAGTCACCCGCGCCCGAGAGCGCGTCATCGCGCGCAAACCCGACTCAGCAAAAGTGCCCGACTGGGACACGACTATAGCGCCCGTTAACACCAAAACATGCCCATTTGCAGGCCAAAAGTGGAGACGGTGGGAATCGAACCCACGTCCGTGATCGCGTGAGAGTGGCTTCTACGAGCGTATCCGGCGCTCTGTTCTCGTCCGCCGCTCGCCTCGCCGGCGGGGTTGCGGGGGACCAGCCTCCTTGAGTTTCCCCGGCTTGGCGGAGGCGGACCGCACCGGGTGAGCCTGCTTTCTGATCCCGGCCTTCCCCGCCACAGGCGAGCGGGGCCCGAGACCTCACGGCTTAGCTATTGACTAAGCGGCGAGGGCGTACTCGTGAGAGTCCGCACTTATGGTTTTCCCGGGTGTTTTACGAGGCCGCCCGGGACCTCGACTCGCGACCACCCCCACGAGCCGACCACGTCGAAGCCTGTCGTCCCCGGGGATGCTTTGCCTAGCAAGTTTAGCCCGCCGGCTCGCGTTGGGACGTTCGGCGGCTCTCCGCAGCGGCGGTGCAGCGGCCCACGGAAGCTGCACGACGATCCGAAAACCAAAGCGACGCGGTTCCAAGCCGCTTTGAGGAACCCGGTTTCGTCCGGCCCGAAGGCCTTTCGTTTTGGGTGGCGCGGCCTCACACCTCAGTGGCCTCGCTCTTTGCGGCTCGGTCCCGCGTCTGGATTCAAAGTACCCCTGGGCGACGGGCGTTGCAACCCCCTCCGAGGCCATCAACCCGCACCTTGCGCAAAAAAAGCATCGCCTGTCCAGCTCCCAGCCGCGCAGCACCGTTAGGCGCCGCTTATCCCTGCTGCCACAATGAAGTGATGGACAATCCCGACGCTTCGCTACCTGCTCCTGCGCCGCTGCTCCCCGGGCCCTCTGGCCCGCCGAGCACGCGCGCCGGCGAGGATCCATTCGCCCAGCCGGCCACCGGTCTCGCCGGCGGGGGGCAGAAGCTGCGCAAGCGTCTTGGAGGCCTGCTCGCGGCGATCGTGGCGCTCGGCGCGAAGTTCTGGGCAGCGATCAAAGGCGTGCTGTTGCTGCTGCCGAAGCTCAAGCTGCTCACGACCGGCGGGACGGCGCTCGTGTCCGTCGCCGCCTACTCGCTGTTCTTCGGCTGGACGTTCGCATTCGGCTTCGTGCTGCTGCTCTTGATCCACGAGATGGGCCACGTGATCCAGCTGCGCCGTGAGGGAGTCAAGGCTAGTGCACCGATGTTCATCCCCTTCCTGGGCGCCGTCGTAATGGCGAAGAGCCTCGGCGAGGACGCGGTGGCCGAGGCGCGCGTGGGACTGGCCGGCCCGGTCCTTGGTACGGCGGGCGCAGCGGCGTGCCTCGTGCTCGCCGAAGTGACCAACAGCGACTTCTTCCGCGCCCTCGCCTACATCGGCTTCTTCCTGAATCTCATCAACCTCGTGCCGCTGGTGCCGTTCGACGGCGGCCGCGCGATGGCGGCGATGGCGCCGTGGATGTGGTTCATCGGCCTCGGCGCGATGGTCGCGCTGGTGCTGATAACCCAGAATCCGTTCCTGCTGATCTTCGTCGTGCTGGGTGGCATGGAGACGTGGCGGCGCTGGAAGCTCCGCGGCACGCGCTCGCTCGAGCAGGCGGCCTACTACCGCGTCTCGCCCCGCAACAGGCTGCTGGTCGCCACCGTCTACATCGGCCTCATCATCGTGCTCGCCTTCGGCATGTACGACTCCCACATCCTCACCTCCGCCGGCCACAGCTTCCGCTCGCTCTAAAGGGCGAAACCCCGCAGGGCCCTCTCGCCGCAGCTCAGCGCCTCGCCTCCCGCACGGCGCGTTCCATGTCGCGCTTGGTCTCCCGCTCGCGGATCGACTGGCGCTTGTCATAGAGGTCCTTGCCGCGGCCGAGCGCGATCTCGACCTTCGCGTGGGAGCCGGAGAAGTAGACGCGCGTGGGCACCAGCGTCAGGCCTCGCTCCTGCGCGCGTCCGGCGATCCGGTCGATCTCGCGCCGGTGCAGGAGCAGCTTGCGCGGGCGCTCAGGTTCGTGGTTTTCGCGCGAGGCGGGACCGTAGGGCGGGATGTGCACCGAGTAGAGCCACAGCTCGCCATCGCGGACCGCCGCGTAGCCGTCCTTGAGCTGGGCGCCGGAGGCCCGCAGCGCCTTCACCTCGGTGCCCTCGAGCACGATCCCGGCCTCGAGCCGCTCGATCAACTCATAGCGATGCGAGGCGTAGCGGTTGGACGCCACGTCGCCCGCGCCGATCTTGCGCTTCTTGCCCTTTGCCACGGTGAAGCGAGCCTAGCCTGCCGGCGTCAGGTCCACGCGTCCGCGGATCGTGTCCACGCGCGCGACCCGCACCTCGATCGCATCGCCCAGCCGCAATGTCGCTCCGGTTCGCTCGCCGCGGAGCATCGTCCCCCACTCGCCCAGCTCCCACCACTCGCGCCCGCGATCGCCCTCGGCGGAGCGCGCGGCCGCGCCCCCGGCGCCCCGGCGCCCCTGCGCGGAGCCGCGCCCGTCGCGGGCGCCGCTGGCCCCGCGAGCCCGTGCCGATCTTCCGGCACGCGCCGCGCCGTCAGCTAGCGCCGCGAGCGACCTCACGGGAAGCATGCCCTGGAAGGGGGGCGCGGCCGCGTCAGCTTGCCGTTCGGCGTCTGCGGGGCCGAAGGCGACGAACGCGCCGGCCGAGATCAGCCCCGAGATCTCGCCGGCGAACGACCGCTCTTGGCCTCGCTCGTAGAGCAGCCGCTCGAGCGCGAAGCAGCTCGCGACGTCGTCGGCGTCGCGCTCGATCGTCATCGCCTCGCGCTCGCGCTCAGAGGTCCACGCCCCCAGCTCGACCAGCTCACCGCCGCGAGGCCCGCGCTCGCCGCCACCGACGGCGAAAAGCAGAGCGCGGTGGCAGACGATGTCCGGATAGCGGCGAATGGGCGACGTGAAGTGGCAATAGCTCGCCGAGCGAAGGCCGGCGTGGCCGAGGTTCTTGGGCGAGTAGTAGGCCTGCTTGAGCGAGCGGAGCACGAGCGAGTTGAGCGCGAGCCGTCCGTGGCCCGTGCGCCGGACGTGCTGCTCAACCTTCTGCGAGATCGCCGCCACGAGCTCCGCGGCCTGTTGGGCGGACATCCGATCGGGCAGCGCCGGCGTGGGCACGCCGAGCGAGGCGAGCTGACCGGCGAGCCGCTCGACGCTGTCGGGATCGGGCGGCTCGTGGACGCGGTACAGGCACGGCACGCCGCGCTGCTCGAGCAGGCCTGCGACCGCCTCGTTCGCGGCGATCATCAGATTCTCGATGAGCCGGTGCGACTCGGTCTGGACGCGCGAAAGTATCTCGCCGACGTTTCCCTGCGGATCGAAGGAGACCTCCGGCTCGTTGGAGTCGACGACGAGCGCGCCGCTGCGCTCACGCTTTTGCCCCAGCGCCGCCGCGGTGGCGCGCGCGACGCGCAGGGCCTCGCCCCAGGGCTCGCCGGCGGACTCGCTGCCGGCGAAGATGCGGTCCACGCGGCCGTAGTCGAGCGATTCGTCGGAGCGGATCAGCGAGCGGTAGAACGCGGCACGCACGAGCTCGGCGCCACGCAGCTCGAGCTCGACCGTGACGGCGCGGCGCTCGAAGCCCGCCCGCAGCGAGCAGGCGTCACTCGAGAGCGCGTGGGGCAGCATCGGCTCGACGGCACCGGGGACGTAGACGCTGGTCGCGCGCCTGCGCGCCTCCGAGTCAAGCAGCGATTCCTCCGCCACGTGCGCGGTGACGTCGGCGATGTGCACCCACACGCGCGCGACGCCGTCGTCAAGCAGCTCGGCCGATATCGCGTCGTCGAAGTCCTCGGCCGTGATCGGGTCGATCGTGAACGTGGCCAGCTCGCGCAGGTCGCGACGCTCACGGTCGGAGCGCCGGGCGCGCTCCACAGCCTCGCGCGCCTCGCGCTCGACGTCCTCGGGGAAGCCGCGAGGCAGGCCCCGATCGAGCATCAGCGCCTCGATCACGTCACGCGCCACGTCCGGGCGGCCGATCACGCGGACGACGCGCGCTCCCGATCCGCGCGCGGGACGCTGCAC
Source organism: Solirubrobacteraceae bacterium (assembly GCA_035566835.1). Classification (GTDB taxonomy): domain Bacteria; phylum Actinomycetota; class Thermoleophilia; order Solirubrobacterales; family Solirubrobacteraceae; genus Palsa-744. The sequence continues at coordinate 2,988 of DATMQG010000022.1, read as the reverse complement.
GAGCACGATGTCGCCCGCGCTCGCGCGAGGACCGCCGCCCCGGCCGGAAGACCCCAAGACGACCCGCGCCGAGCCTCGCCTGTCCCGGGGGCTGGCGGCCACGTCGCGTCGCGGAAACAGCGGCTCGGCGGTCAGAAAGCGCCCGCGGCGCTCGAGCAGCGCCACGATCGCACCGGCGGGCGCAGGTCGCGCGCCGGCGACGTCGCCGACCCGTCGCCGCGTGCGGGAGCTGCTCACTTGACCTTCGTCGCGAGCGTGCTGAGCGCGGCGTTCAGGCCTTGCGGGCCGTCCACGACGCCCCGGGCGACCGGCACTTCCGGGGTGATGCCGGCGCCCTCCTTCACGCCACCGCCGCCGAGGTTGCGCCCGTTCGGGGTGAAGTACTCGCCCACGGTGATGTCGAGGGCGCCACCGTTCGACAGCGGCTCCTCCTCCTGGAAGACGCCCTTGCCGAACGTGTGCGTCCCGACGACGATCGCCCGGCGGTGGTCCTGCAGCGCCGCCGTGACGATCTCCGACGCCGATGCCGTGTTGGAGTCGACGAGCACGACGAGTGGGATCGAGCTCGGGATCGCGTCGCCTGTCGCGGCCAGCGTCTGCGTGGGCTGGCTGCGTCCACGGGTCGTGACGATCGTGCCCTTCGGGATGAATATGCTCGCGATCAGCTGCGCCTCCTCGACCAGGCCGCCACCGTTGGAGCGCAGGTCCAGCACGATGCCGCGCGCATGCTGGCGGAGCATGTGTTCGACGCCTTCGCGGACTTCGCCGTGCGCACCCGGGCTGAACGTCGCGAGGGCAATTACGCCGAGCTTGACGCGGTGCACCGTCTTGATCGCCGAGTCGACGACCGGCTCTGAGATCATCGCGCGCGTGATCGTCAGCGTGCGGGCGGCGCGGCGCCCGGCGGGCGGCGCCTGCTGGCGTTCGATCGCGATCTTGACGTCGGTGCCGGGCAGGCCCTTGATCAGCGAGATCGCTGCGTTGGCCGAGAGCCCTTCGAGCCTGCGGCCGTTCACGGCGACGATCAGCTCACCGGGCTGCAGGCCCGCACGTGCTGCCGGCGATGAGTTGAACACGCGCCCGATCAGCAGTCCCCGTCGCTGCGGTCCGACCGCCACGCCGATGCCGGTAAAGCTGGGCGGCGAGTTGAACTGGCGAAATTCATTCGGCGTCAGGTAGTGCGAGAAGCGGTCGCCGAGGCTCTTGACGACGCCCGCGAGCGATGCGTTCGAGAGCTGGCTCGTGGCGATCGGGCGGTAGTAGTCGCTCGCGATCCTCTGAATCGCTTCGTCGACGACGCGTGTCTGGTGGTCGGCAACGAACGCGTTGCGGACGAAGGCTGGCAGCCGGTCGGGATGCCCGCCCAGCCAGATGCCGGCGATCAGCAGGATCGGCGCCAGCACCACGAGGATGGCTGTCAACGGCTGTCGTCGTGAGGGAGGCATGGACTGCAAGCAAGCGTAGCCGGGGGCGCCGCCCCTCGAGACGGGCTCATGCAGGCCGTTGAGAGAAGGCTCCAGGTGAGCGTAGCAACGGGTTTCGGGGGGAACCTTCTAGTGTGAGGCGATGGCCATCGTCAGCTCCAGCGTCGTCCCGTCCAACGGCCTGCCCGTGCACCGGATCGAGCTTCCCGGGACGCGGGCGTTGACCGTGCTCGTTGCGTTCGACGCGGGCGCGCGCAACGAGCGTATGGAGGAGAACGGGATGGCTCATTTCCTCGAGCACCTGGTCTTCAAGGGCGGGGAGACCTACCCCACCTACAAGGACGTCAACGAGACCGCCGAGCGGCTGGGCGGCGTGCTGAACGCCTACACGAGCCACGACCTCGTCGCCTTCCACATCACGGTCCGCGCCGAGAGCGCCCCGAAGGCGATCGACCTGCTGAGCGACTTCGTCGGGCGCCCGCGGCTGGACTCCGAGGAGCTCGACCGCGAGCGGGGCGTCGTGATCCAGGAGATCAACCGTGCGTATGACCAGCCGTCGGTCGTCGCCGAGTACCTGATCGACCGGGCCGCCTTCGGCGAGCACCCGCTCGGGCGCACGGTCCTCGGGCCGGAGGAGAACCTCAGGAGCTTCAGCCGCGAGGGCATCGTCGCGTTCCGCGAGCGCCGTTGGTCCGGCTCGCGCGGTGGAGCGTTCCTGGCCGGCAACCTGGAGCACGTGCCGCCCGAGGAGCCGCTGCTCGAGTTCTTCGCCCGCTTCCCGGCCCTCCCACAACCCGACCCCTACGTCCCCGCGCCCGCCTTCGCCCCCGAGAGGCTCGCGGAGACGCGGGAGACCAACCAGTCGCACCTGCGCATGATCTATCGGCCGCAGATCGCAGTCACGGAGGTGCGCGAAAGGGCCGCGCTGTCGATCTACACGACGCTGCTTGGAGGCTCGATGGGCTCGCGCCTGTTCGAGGAGATCCGTGAGAAGCGCGGGCTCGCCTATTCGGTCTACGCCGGCGATCACGCGTTCGCCGACGTGCCGATCCTGCAGCTCGGCGCGGGCCTCGAGTCGGCGAAGACGATCGAGGCATACACGCGGATGCGAGGGATCGTCGACGAGCTGCGTGAGCAGGGGCCGACCGACGAGGAGGTGCAGCGCGCCCGCGCGTACGCCGCGGGACGGCTGGTGCTCGCGTTCGAGAACACGAACGCGGTCGCCCGCTACGGCGCCAACCAGGCGATCGTGTTCAGCGAGGAGATCGACCCGGACGCGGCGATCGCCGCGCTCGACGCGGTCACCTTCGAGGAGGTCCGCGAGGTCGCCGCGGGCGTGGCCGACAACCTGGCCGTGGCCGTCGTCGGCCCGCATACCGCGGACGAGTTCTAGAGCTCCTCGCCCGTCGCGTCGCGGGGCTCGGGACGAAGAGGCGGCGGCTCGGCCTGCGAGCGCCGCTGGGCTCGAAGCTCCGCCAGCCGCTCGACACGCGGGTCGTCGCCGATCATCTCGCGGACCCAGCGCATCGCCTCATCGACGTCGAGCGATCGCGCCTCGACCATC
>DATMQG010000021.1:0-12768 GCA_035566835.1 Solirubrobacteraceae bacterium | reverse complement strand
GGTGGCCACCTCGCGGACGAGCTGGGCGCCCTGGTTTTCGAAGACGTCCTCGACCTCGATCTCACGCGCGATCGTGACGCCGTCGTTGGTGATGGTGGGCGCGCCGAACTTCTTGTCGAGCACGACGTAGCGGCCCTTGGGGCCGAGCGTGACCTTGACTGCGTTGGCGACCGCGTCCACGCCCGCCTCGAGCGCTTTGCGCGCCTCGGCGTCGTACTTGATCTCCTTGTGTGCCATGTCGATAAATCTCCTCTGCGAGACCGGCGGCCCCGCTGCTTGAAAGTGCTGGACAGTGCTTGAAAATTTGTGCGATCGGAGTGGCCGGCCTCGTCTAGAGGACCTTGGCGAGCACGTCGGACTCGCGCAGGACGAGCAGGTCCTCGCCGTCGACCTTGATCTCGGTGCCGCCGTACTTGCTGTAGAGGACCTCGTCGCCCTCGGAGACGTCGAGCGGGACGCGCTTGCCGTCGTCGTCGAGGCGACCGTCGCCGGCCGCGAGGACCTTACCCTTCTGCGGCTTCTCCTTGGCGGTGTCGGGCAGGACGAGTCCGGATGCCGTGGTCTCCTCCTCCTCGATCGCCCGCACGATCAGCCGATCGCCCAGGGGCTTGAGCTTCATGTCGAAAGAACCTCCGCTAGTTGGGGACAGTACATCGCGATCCTGGCACTCCCAGGGAGAGAGTGCCAATGCGCTCACCACAATATATAGAAGAAATCGCGAACCTGCCGGTGAACGTTATGGGTAAGCCACAGCCAGGTCCTTCCACCCACAGCGGTCCAAGCCGCTTACCGCAGCCGTGGGCGTTGCGGGAGCGCTCAATTCTGAGCGCCGCCGAAGCCCTTCATCGCTTCGGTCATCCCGGCAGGCTTGTCGAGGATCTGGGAGAAACGCACGACGGTGACGGTGTCCTGCATCGTGACCGAGCGGCCGTAGATCTGTTCGAGGAAGTGGATGAGCTCCTCGTGACGGCGGAACTCGGGGTTGTCGTGCTTGATGTCGCGCGGGGAGAGGTCGGCGAGGGGCATCACCTCGACCTGGTCGATGACCGCTTCGAAGATGCGTTCGCGGGGGGAGTACTGGTATCCGATCGTGACGAGCACGGCCTGGTTCTTGCGGTACTTGCCGGACTTGTCGCCGAGGCGGATCGTGGCGGTCTTGCGCCCGCGCAGGAGCTCGTCGGCGAAGATCGTGGAATAGAAGTTGAGGACCTGCATGACCGCAGGCAGGCTACCGGTCTTTGTCAAGGTGGGCCAGCGCGAGCTCGACCATCCGACGCTCGCCCGCGTAGCTCAGCTCGATACGGGCCTCGCGCAGGTCGATCCAGCGGACCTCGAGCACCTCGTCGTCGTGGTCGTCGGTGTCGCCCGAAACGTAGGTGAAGAGGTAGAAGGTGACCGTCTTGGGAACCGTGCGCCCGTCGCGCCGGTACCAGTAGCGCGACTCGCCCAGCTCCAAGAGGGGCTCGGCGAGGACGCCCGTCTCCTCGCGGACCTCGCGCGTGGCGGCCTGCAGCGGGCTCTCGCCGGGGTCGATGTGGCCCTTGGGCAGCGTCAGCACGCGCGAGCCGTCGCCCGCGAGGCGGGTGGGGACGATCACGACGACCTGCTCGCCGCGCACGACGACGCCGCCGGCGGAGATCTCGCGGGGGGCCCGCCCCCGCTTGCGCGCTCCCCTGGCTCCGTCCGTGCCCGTGCCCGTGTCCTTACCGGTCGTCCGCCGTTTGGGCGAGCCGCCGCGCCCGTGCGCGGGGCCGCCTGGATCAGAAGACATATTGATCGAGCGCCCGCGGGTCGTGCACGGTCAGGCGGCCGCGGCCCTGGGAGATCACGCCCGCGCGCTCCAGCACCGCGAGGAAGCGGCTGGCCGACTCGCGCGAGGAGCCCGCCAGCTGCGCGAGGTCGGCCTGGGTGGCGGTAAGCAGTACCTCGGTGGGGCCGGCGCCTGCCGCGAGCTCCTGCTGGACGAGATCGCGCAGGACGACCGCGACGCGGGACTGGACGGTTTGGAAGGACTGGCGCGAGAGGCGCTCGTTGGACTCGCGCAGGCGACGGCCGAGGGCGATCACCAGGCGCGTGGCGATGTCCGGGTGCTCGGTCATCAGGCGGCGCATGTCGGGGCCGAGCACGGCCACGGCGGTCGTCGGCTCGACCGCTTCGACGGTGGCGGAGCGGCGCTCGTCCTCGAACATGGCGAGCTCGCCGAAGATGTCTCCGGGCCCGAAGGTGGCGAGCGTGATGACGCGTCCGTCGGAGTGCTCGCGCACGGCGCGGGCGCGACCGGAGCGCACGATGTAGCAGGTGTCGCTGGAGTCGCCCTCGCGGAAGACGACCTGGCCGGGATCGAACTCGCGGGGGACGGCGAGCTCGGCGATGCGCTGCAGGTCGGCGGGGACGAGCGTTGAGAACACGGGCACGCGAGTTGCAAGCAGCTCGACTACCTCGGCTGAGCGCATACCGGCCACGGCGCAGGGATATCACACCGCGCCCGGCGCCTTTCCAGACGCCGCCCGGGCCGACCTACCGGCTCCAGGGGCGGCGTTCGGGGGTATCTTTCAGGGATGGCTCGGACCGCCGCCCGGGGGAGGGCGCTTGCACTGGGGTTCTCGACGGTCGCGCTGCTCGCGCTCGCGCCGGCGATCATGGCGCCGGTCGCCATGGCGGCTGGGCCTCTGAGGAGTGCGGCGAAGGGACACTCGCTGCTGCAGTCGCGCGAACTGTGGGCGACGATCGACGTGTGCAACCCGGCGAAAGAGCCGGATACGGTCGGGATCCGCGGCTCGATGCCCGGCGACGGGCATGAAAAGGACGCGATGTACATGCGCTTTCAGCTGGAATACCTGGACACGAAGAGCAACGTATGGAGCGTTCCCACGCACGGCGCGGACTCGGGATACGTCCTGGTCGGAGTGGCAAAGACGGGGCGTCAGGGCGGCAGCAGCTTTCGGCTGGGAGCGCCGAAGAGCCAGCCGGGGTACACGATGAGGGGCGTCGTGACGTTCCAGTGGCGCCGGGCCGGCAGGGTCGTGCATCAGGCGACACGGACGTCGAGCGCCGGGCATCCGAACGTCGCGAAGGCCGACCCGCCGGGCTACAGCGCAGCCGAGTGCACGATTCCCTAGGGACGTCGCTGGGTCGGGCGCGAGGCTGCGTCCTCAGTCGCTCGCGTACCGACGATCGACGGGATCGCCAATCGGCCAGCACGCCACGCTCCCTGCGTCCTTGCCTCACCTGTCCAGCGACGCCCCTGGAAGCGCCGGGTCTGATCAGCTGACGGCGGTCTACTTCGGCGGGCGCGGGCGGGAGCGGCTGGTTCCGGCGGGGCTCGGCGTGGAGCGCGACGCGGGGCGCTTGGGCAGGCGCGCCGGCTGCTCGGCCTGCGCGGTGGACTTCTTGGCCTCGGGCTTTGCGGTCGCTTTCGTCGCCGTCTGAGAGGCCTGGCTCGTCCCCGATTTCGCCGCGGGCGTGGCCGGCGTCTTGCCGGCGGCCTTGGCGGCCTTCGCCGCTTTGGCGGTCGCTTTCGACGCGCGCTTGGCGGCCGGCTTCGCGGCCTTGGCCGCGGTCTTGGCGGATGTCTTGGAGGCGAGCTTGGTGACCGTCTTCGCTCCGGAGCCGGCTGTCTTCGCCGCGGAGCTCGCCTCCGACTGGGCCACGGGCGGCGCGGCCAGCTGTGCCGCCGCCACCAGGCTGCGCCGGCGCCCGGCGCCGATGCGCGCCTGCTCGATCGTGTCGATCGCGACCTTCGGGCCGATGTAGGGGGCGAGCACGACGAAGGCGATGTGATCGGACAGGCAGGGCAGGTAGCGCATGCGCTCGGCCGAGGAGTAGGCGCTGATGATGTCCCAGACCGCTCCGGTGATGGCCTCGGAGGCGATCTCGGGAGCGCGGCGCGGCTCGGGGCCGTTGTCGGCGAGCATGCCGGTGAAGCGGTCGATCGACTTGGTCATGCGGCCGATCATGCCGGGGCCGACTTCGAAGAGATCGATGAACGCCATCCGCAGCAGCGCGGGATGGGAGACGATGTGCTCGATGAAGGAGCTGACCGCGACGGGGACGGCGTCCGACCAGGAGGAGATCGGCGCGATCGCGGCTTCGACGGCCTGCAGCGCTTCGGAGGCGAACTCGTCGACGACCGTGAGGAAGCACTCTTCCTTGCTCGAGAACTGCTTGTGGAAGGCCTCGGTGGAGATGCCCGCGAACTGCGCGATCTGGGGATCGGTCAGTTCGCCGTAGCCTTCGTCGAGCGTGAGGTGCACGACCGAGCCGAGCACCCGCGCGCGCTTGTCGTCGCTGGCCAGGAAGGCAGCCGGCGCGGGCGGGATCTCGGGCGGCTTCTTCAGCGCGATCGCGTTCAGCCGGGTCGTGGCGGGCGAGCGGTAGGCCTCGACCCAGTCGAGCAGTTCGTCGGTGAGCGTGCGCAGCTCCGAGACGCGGTCTTCGCGGATGCGGCTGAAGACGACGTGGCGGACGCCGCCAACGATCGCGCGGGAGGCAATCGCGGGCAGCGGCGCCGTGTCCGGGGACACCCTGAACGCGGCGGCCACGAGGCGCTCGTAGGCGTTGCCGGCGAGGTGCAACCGTTCGCGCGCCTTGCAGCCGATGCCGAGCGAGTCGATCAGCACTAGGTGGGCGCCCTTCGGTTCCTGCACGATGTCGTCGAGGAAGCTCTTGCACGAGGCGTGCAGGCGGTTGGCCCAGCCGCGTTCGGAGCTCCACGCCTCGAGCACGAGCTTGCGCGAGCGGGCGACGACGATGTCGTAGGTCGCCAGAAAGCACTCCTGCTTGTTGGCGAACTGCTCGTAGAACGCCCGCCGCGAGACGCCTGCCAGCCCGATCACGTGCGCCACGGTGGTGCGGGAGTAGCCGCGCTGGGCGATCGACTCGATCATTCCTCCGTAGAGGCGCGCGCGCTGGTGTCTGGCGACGTCCTCGCGGTCCATACCGTGCGGCCCGTGCGGCAGTCTCCGGTACAAGGGCGCTGGATCCATCTGAGGATCCCTCTGAGTTCCGCTCATCCCCACGGTTCTGGAAGATAGGCGAAATCGAAATGAATTGCAAGTTTTTTATAACAATATCCGTCGAATGTTTCCAGCCATGTTTCCGCTACCTCCGAATGTCCGACAGACATTTGGATTCGAACAGACGCAAACAGCGCATGTTCCAATCATCGGATATAGCTTCAAAGCCCAGTGTTCCTCGACTCTCGAGAGGGTCCGGCGGAGGTCGCGGCGCGGGGGTCGGACGGACGCGGGTCAGGCGCTGAGTGTGAGCCGGCGCGGACCGGCGCGGAAGCCGAATTCTGCGAGCAATGTCTCCCACTGTGATCCGATCGCCGGCTCGCCGTCGATTCGCTCCAGCGCGAGCCGTCCGATCCGCCCCGCGCGGACCGCCTCGCCGAGCGCGTTCAGCGCCGCGCGCACGTGCTCGCCGGCTGCGGTGGTGGTGTCGGCGCTCGCGCCGGCGGCGGGAGCGAGCACGATCAGGCCGCGCCCGCCGCGCTCGACATACAGGACGGGCGCGCCGGCGATGAGCACGACGTGGGCGCCAGGCACGCGCGCGGGGCGGCGAGCGCCACGTCCGCTCCCGTGACGTCCGCTCCCGTGAGGAGTAGGTCCCTCCCGTGCGAGGGAGGGCCAGGGCAGCGCGGCGCCGTAGGGCTGGGCGGGGTCGGTTGCGGCGATCACGAGTTGCTCGGCGCGCTCGGCGCGCAGCCGCTCGACGGCGCCTGGAAGCGCGAACTGCGCGCCGCCGAGGCCCTCGACGAAGTAGCCGCGGCGGCAGACGCCGAGGGTCTCGAGGTCGCACAACGTCTCGTACAGCCCGGCGAAGCCGCCCTCGATTCGCTCGGCCAGGACCTGCTCGCGCGTGAGGATCCCGTGGCGCTCGAGCAGCAGCTCGGCGAGCGCGCGGCGGCGCTCGGTGAGCGACGGGCCGTCTGCCCCAAGGCGAAACAGCGGCTCGGTCAGCGACCAGCGCCCGGGCGGGTGCACCGCTCCGCGCTCAGAGGCGCGGGCGCGGCGGTGGCGCGCGCCGAAGCGCCCGGGGAGAGGCGTCATCGGACCCGCCCGAGAACCCGCCCGCCCGCCACCGGCTCGTGGATCGGACCGCGTGCCGGCGAGCGCCAGGCGGGACCGATCGGAGATCGGCCGGCGCAGCGGGGCCCAGGAGTCGTTGGTCGTCTCGCCCGCCCAGACGAGGTCGAACAGCGCCGCGCGGATCTCCTCGGTGGGCAGGTCCAGCTCGGCGAGCAGGTCGGTGAAGAAGCAGGGACCGGCCCGCAGGCGGTCCCGCAGGAGCGCGTGCTCGGGGGCGTCCGGCACGGCGATGGCCCCGGGAAGGGGCGGCTGACCGAGCAGCGGCGCGTCCTCGCGGAAGTACAGCGCCACGCGCCCGGAGCGCCCGAGCGGTCCCGCCCCGACCCACACCAGCTCGCCGCTGGAGCAGAGCGAGTCCAGCCACGCCGGCGAGTAGGCGCCGACGCGGCGGGGGAGCACGTCGCGCTCCCAGGTCTCGGCGGGCAGCGCAAGCCCCTGGAGAGGCACGAGCACCTCGCGCAGACGGTCGATCCCGGCGCCGGCGGCTGTATGGCGGTCGATGCCGTGCCAGGCCGGGAGGAAGGACACGAGGGCGTTCTGAGCGGCAGGCTCTATCTCCTTGCGCAGGGCGGCCAGCGAGGCGCGGCGCAGGCGGCGCACGACCTCGACGTCGGCCCATTCCTCCCCGCTGCCGGCGGGCGCGATTTCGCCCCGGGCGAGCGTGCCGGCGCGCTCGAGCTCGCGCAGGACGGCGCTCGCGTCGACGCCGTAGCGCGCGCGCAAGTCATCGGTCGTGAACGGCCCGTGGGTGCGCGCGTAGCGCGCCACGAGCTGGGCAAGGGCGTCATCGACGTCGGCGAGGAACGCCTCGGGCAGGCCGCCGGGGGGGACGGCCGCGAGCGCGTCGCGGTAGAGCCCGGCGTCGGCGGCGGCCACGTAGCGTTGCTCGCCGCCCAGGCGCAGCGCGATCGCGCGCCGTTCGCGGCACAACCCCGCGAGCAGGTCCTCGGAGTCGATCCCGTCGAGCACGCGCGCGCGGATCTCCGCGGCGGTCAGGTCGCCGAGCTGGCGCAGTACGTCGTGCAGCTCGTCGCGCCCGGTGGCGCGGGTCAGTGGGGAGCGGCGCTGCAGATCCTCGCAGACGCGGACCAGCGCGCCGGGGTCGATCAGCTCGCGCAGCTCCTCGGAGCCGAGCAGCTCGCGCAGCAGGTCGCGGTCGAGCGACAGCGCGGCGGCGCGGCGCTCGGCGGTGGGGGCGTCGCCCTCGTACATGTACGTCGCGACGTAGTCGAACAGCAGCGAGGAGGCGAACGGCGAGGCGAACGGAGTCTCGACCTCGACCAGGGAGATCTCGCGGGAGTGCAGCCCGCGCAGGAGCGAGTCCAGGCCGGGCATGTCGAGCACGTCGCGCAGGCACTCGCGGTAGGTCTCAAGCACGATCGGGAAGTCGGCGTGCTCGCGCGCGACCTCGAGCAGGTTCTGGGCCTTCAGGCGCTGCTGCCACAGTGGCGTGCGCCGGCCGGGCCACGCGCGGGGGATCAAGAGGGCGCGGGCGGCCGCCTCGCGAAAGCGCGCCCCGAACAGGGCGGAGGAGCCGAGCTCGGCCATGACCGCCTGCTGGAGCTCGTCGGGCTCGATCAGGACCAGCTCGGCGGCGGAGGGCAGCGCGAGAGCCTCGTTCTCGTCGAGGTCGGGCAGGCGCAGGACGATGCCGTCGTCGGACCACAGCGCGTCGGCCTCCAGCCCGTAGCGCTCGCGCACGCGGGCGGACAGCGCCAGGCCCCAGGCAGCGTGGACGCGGGCGCCGTAGGGGGAGAGCACGCACAGCCGCCAGTCGCCGATCTCGTCGCGGAAGCGCTCGAGCACGATCGTGCGGTCCGAGGGGAGCACGCGCGTGGCGGAGAGCTGCTCGCGCAGGTAGGCGATGAGGTTGCTCGCGGCGCGCTCGTCGAGGTCGCAGTCGCGCTGGAGCGTGGCGGCGTCCTGCTCGACCGCCCAGCGCGAGAAGGCGCCGATCTCGCGTCCTAGCTCGACGGGGCGCCCGAGCGTGTCGCCCTTCCAGAACGGCACCGCCCCGAGGGCGCCGGGGGCGGGGGTGACGATCACGCGGTCGCGGCCGATCTCCTCGATCCGCCAGGTGGAGGCGCCGAGCATGAACGCCTGTCCGGCGCGGGCCTCGTAGACCATCTCCTCGTCGAGCTCGCCGACGCGACGGCCGTCGGGGAGCGTGACGGTGTAGAGGCCGCGGTCGGGGATCGTGCCGGCGTTGGACACGGCCAGCTGGCGTGCGCCCCGTCGCGGGCGGATGACGCCCGCGACGCGGTCCCAGACGATGCGGGGGCGCAGACCGATCGTCGAGCGGTCGCCGAAGGAGGTGTCGGGGTAGCGCCCGTCGAGCATGTCGAGCACGCGCTCGAGCAGCTCGCGCGAGAGCTCGGCGTAGGACCAGGTGTTGGTGACGAGCGCATACAGGTCATCGACGCAGACGCCGTCCTCGTCCTCCGCGGCGACGGCGATCGAGACGATCTGCTGGGCGAGGACGTCGAGGGCGTTGCGGGGCACGACCGTCGGCTCGATCTCGCCGGCGCGCATCAGCCGGCAGACGACGGCGCACTCGAGCAGGTCGCCGCGGAACTTGGGAAAGAAGCGTCCGCGGCTGACCTTGCCCACGCCGTGGCCGGCGCGTCCTACGCGTTGCAGTCCGCGGGCGACGGACTTGGGCGACTCGACCTGCAGGACGAGATCCACGGCGCCCATGTCGATGCCAAGCTCCAAGGAGCTGGTGGCGACGAGGCAGGGCAGCTTGCCCGCCTTCAAGAGCTCCTCCACACGGGTGCGCTCCTCGCGCGCGAGCGAACCGTGGTGCGCGCGGGCGATCTCCCGGGGAGCGGGGACCGCGACGGCGTCCGCATCGCCGGCGGCGGCTTGCGCATCCTCGCGCGCGGCGAGCTCGTTCAGCCGCAGCGCGACGCGCTCGGCCGCGCGGCGGTTGTTGACGAACACGATCGTGGAGGTGTGTTCGCGCACGGAGCGCAACAGCTCGGGGTAGATCGCGGGCCAGATCGAGCCGCGTGTGGACTCGCCTCCGGCGAGCGCCTGGAGCGGATCCGGCGCGGCGCCGTCGGCCGCCTCCTCGCGCGCGCCGGGTTCGGCCATCGACTCGACGGGGACTTCGATGCGGAGGTCCAGGCGGGCGGGCGCGGTCGCGTCGAGGATCGTGACCTCGCGACGGGGGCCGACGAGGAAGCGCCCGATCTCCTCCAGCGGGCGCTGGGTCGCGCTGAGACCGATGCGCTGCGGGCCGTGTGAGGGTCTCCCCTTTCGTGAGGGCCCCTGCTCCGGAGCGGCCGACTCACACACGAGCGCGTCCAGGCGCTCGAGCGTGAGCGCGAGATGGGCGCCGCGCTTGGAGTGGGCGACGGCATGGATCTCGTCGACGATCACCGCCTCCACGCCGGCGAGCATGGCGGCGGCGCGAGAGGTGAGGATCAGGTAGAGCGACTCCGGGGTCGTGATCAGGATGTCCGGCGGGTTGCGCACCATCGCCGCGCGCTCGCGCTGGGGCGTGTCGCCCGTGCGGATGGCGAGCGAGACGGCGCCGGCGATGCCGATGCCGCGCAGGGGCGTGCGGAGGTTGCGCTCGATGTCGTAGGCCAGCGCCTTCAGCGGCGAGATGTAGACGACACGGGTAGTAGTGGACCCACCCGGTGCATCCGCTCGAGCGAGTCCCACCCCGGGCTCGCCGCCGGCTACGCGCTCGGCAGGGACGTCGTCATCACCACCGCCGAGACGGTCGAGCGCCCACAGGAACGCGGCGAGCGTCTTGCCCGAGCCGGTGGGCGCGGACAGCAGCACGTTCTCACCGCGGGCGATCGCGGGCCACGCCTGCGCTTGGGCGGGCGTCGGGGCCGAGAAGGCAGCCCCGAACCAGTCGCGGACGCGAGGAGAGAAGCTCGACAGGGGATCATTGCTGCTGCTGTCGCTCGGCGCCATTGTGCGTTGAGGCTAGCGTGGGCGCGGGATGCAGGCCGCGCCCCGCGGACAGGCCTTCACAGGCGCCGCGCCATCAATGGCCGCGGCGCCCGCGGAGACCTGGCATCGTCGGGGGGACGCCTCGATCTCTACTCGAGCATCGCCCGGAGAGGTAGGACAATGCCCGAGCTCCTGGCCGCTGGTGCACATCCCTGTGCGGCGACCAAGGCGAGGTTATCTATCGTATTCCCTATCTAACTTTAGTTCCAATATCAGATATTTCCATTGGTGTTTCTCACTCGTCACGACTGGGAAACAGTCTTCGAAAACGCTAGGCGAATCGGAAGAGTGGAACTAAAATCGCATCGTGCATGAGGGCGCCGCCGCCGAGCAGTCGCAACCGCGCCACAACAGCCAGTGGAGTCCGCTGGCGCGAGCGCTGGGTGCTACGGGGGACCGCTGGACGCTGTCGATCGTGCTGGCGCTCGCGGGCGACCCCCAGCGCCCGGTGCAACTGCGACACCGGCTGCCGGGGATCAGCGCGGGCGTGCTGGACAGGCACCTGCAGCAGATGGTCACGCTGGGGCTGCTGTTACGCAGGCGATTCAAGGAAATGCCGCCGCGCGTGGAGATCTCGCTGACCGAGGCGGGGCGCGAGTTGCTGCCGATCGCGGACGCACTGGCGCGGTGGGGCGTCAAGCACATGTGAAGGCCGGCCAAATCACGTCCGACGCGCCCCGAACGCGTCCGAGACCGGTAGCCGACCCACGCTCGCCCCGCGGGCGCCGTGGCCTGCGGAAGCCACAGCGCCCCGGGACACCTCCGGGCACGGGACCGGCTCGGTCTCGAACACGCCAGTTCGCCGGAAGAGGGACGGCGAACCTTGTCTAGTTGTACACGCTCGGAGAGCGGTCGTGGGGTGGTGTTTCCGAATCCGCCTCTTCTGGCTCGACAAGAGGCCCGCCGCATCCCTGCGGCGGGCCCTTTGCTGTGACTGTGTCCGTCGTGTGCTTCTGTACTTAGTTGACTGCTATTCGCTTGCTTTGACGTACGTTGCGTTGCCTTGCTCCACCGTGCCGCTGAGAATCGCCGTGTTGTGACCGGCCGCCGACGGGGCGCCCAGTTTGGCGTTGACGAGCGGGTCGATGAGGAATGCGAAGATCCCGCCGCAGCCTTCCGCTGCCGGCGCCGCGAACGAGTTGTCCACAAGCGAGTTTTCTCTGATGACCGTTACCGCAGCTTCGTCTTTGAATTCGACTTTACCGATTTTGCCCGTGATCGGTTCGTTCGGTGCGGGCGGGCTCGTCGTGCCCGTCGTCAGCGACAGCGAGATCGGCGACGAGTTCGAGCCGATGTAGCAGCTTTCCCCGAGCAGCGGATTGCCCAGCTTGACCTTCACCGGCAAGAACAGCGCCGTCCCTTCGGCTTCGATCAGGTTCTGCCCGCTGAGGAGGATCGAGCTCGCCGGGGCGGCCAGTTCGGTGGTAGCGGTGACGCCCGTCAGGCCGTTTTCGAAAATCACTTCGCACGCGATTCGCTCGAAGAAGTTGCTGATTTCGAAACAATTGACCAGACCCGCGAGACCACCCGGCACGTTCTGCGGCGTTTTCGAGAGCGTCACACCGTTTTCCGCACCGATGAATTCGGTCCCCACGATTTCCCGTTCTGCGTTGAAGATCACATGCACGCCACCCTGGAGAGTGATCGTGTTTTTAATCGGCACCGTCTTTTTGCCGACGATGAATTCGCCGCTTTCGGTCTGCGCAAAGATGCAAACGTTCGTCGCTGGATTGCTCAACGGACACTGGTTGAACACCGCGAAGTCTCCTTTGGGATGGTGTTCGGTCGCCAGCGCCGACGAAGCCGAACCGAGAACGATCAACGACGCGAACAGCGCCACCACCGCCACCATCCCGCGCCGAGAAACCGGCGTACTCTCCACTTGATGCCTTGTCATAGAACATGAACCTCCGTCTCTGCCTATGGATAGGTTGGGCGCAAGCGTACCCGCCATGCAGCAGGCCAAGCCCACAACCCCGCAAGTAGTCTATAGACGCGACAGCGAGCGGAGCAAGGGCTGTTTCTGACCTATCCAGAACAGAGTGTGGTCCCTGCATGGTTTCGAGGTGGATGCGTCCAGGACGCACAGGGGCCCGCCGCATCCTGCGGCGGGCCCCTGTGTTGCGTGACTATCCCGTCGTGTGCTTTCGTGCTGGCTACTACTCTTAGTTGGCTGCTATTCGCTTGCTTTCACGGCCGCTGCGTTGCCTTGCTGCAGTGTGCCGTTAAGGATCGCGGTGTTGTGACCGGCCGCCGACGGGATGCCCAGTTTGGCGTCAACGAGCGGGTTGATCAGGAATGCGAAGATCCCGCCGCAGCCTTCGGCCGCCGGCGCCGCGAACGAGTTGTTCACGAGCGAGTTTTCTCTGATGATCGTTAGAGCGGCTTCGTCTTTGAATTCGACTTTACCGATTTTGCCCGTGATCGGTTTGTTCGGTGCGGGCGGGCTCGTCGTTCCTGTCGTGAGCGGTAGCGAGATCGGCGACGAGTTCGAGCCGATGTAGCAGCTTTCCCCGAGCAGCGGATTGCCCAGCTTGACCTTCACCGGCAAGAACAGCGCCGTCCCTTCGGCTTCGATCAGGTTCTGCGCGTTGAGGACGATCGAGCTCGCCGGGGCGGCCAGTTCGGTGGTAGCGGTGACGCCCGTCAGGCCGTTTTCGAAAATCACTTCGCACGCGATTCGCTCGAAGAAGTTGCTGATTTC
>DATMQG010000020.1:0-24124 GCA_035566835.1 Solirubrobacteraceae bacterium | reverse complement strand
GTAGGAGAGCGCGTCGCCGGCCTCGGGACCGGAGCAGCTCTCGACGTCCTGCGCGTCGACGGCGACGGTGCACGACGCGACCCATGGCGTTCCGGCGATCATCCTTTCCCAGCGATCCTCGATCGGCTCGACCCGCCCGTTGTTGAAGCCGAGGTGGGGCTGGTCGTGCATGCAGTCAAGGCACTGGACGACGGCCTCCTGGAGCTCGTCCACGACTTCCGCACGCTCCCCGGTGGCGGGATCGATCTTGTGGATGCCCTCGTAGTGGACCTGCACCTCGAGGTCCTGCGACCAGCAGCGGTAGCAGCGCAGCCAGCTGCGCGCGCCCGTCTCTGACATCGAGCCCTCCATGAGGGGCATTGTAGGCGGCGGCTGCGGGTTCCAAGGATCTCGCTGTTTGCGCACTCGGCACCACGCTCGACGAGCCGCATGCCGTGGGGAATGTGTACGGTGTACGCGGCTGTACGCAGGTATCAGGGCCTCTCGGCACCGTGCTGGAGCCCGGACAACGAGAACATTGGGGGGTTTGACATGAGGCGTGTCGCAGTTCTCGCAGTCGCTTGTATCGCGCTGCTAATCGTGCTGGTCGGGCCATCAGTGGCCAACGCTGCGTTCACGCAGTGTCCGGCCGTCGAACTAGACGGTAGCTGCCAGTTCCTGGTCACGGTTACCGACGCCGAAAAGATCGTGGAATCAGATCCCGCGCTCGGTCCATTCGATCCGGGCGGCGACGACACCCTGATCGGGATTCAGAACAACTCCTCCAAACCGCTCTCTTCGATTGCCTTCTCCGCCGAAATCGAACTGTTCGGGTTCGAGTTCGACGGTATCTGCCAGATGACCAAACCAGCGCCGGGCTGCAAGGTGCTGGCGAAGAGCACCTCTGGCACCGTGAACCCCAAAGCCGGCGGACCATGCCCGCCGGAAACCGAAGCATGTGGTTTCGAACCGGAAGGCGGAGAGCCGCCGGGGCAAAAATTCCCGGAAGGAGTCTCGCCGGTCGGCGAGCTCGCTAACGGAGACCCTGTGTCCGGTTATGAGGGACCAACGTCCTACTTCACGAACATTGGACCATCCGGCACGTTCGCCACTGGCTCTGGCGTGGTCAACTTCTCGCCGGCGGTCCCTGTGGGCGGGCACACGTACTTCTCGCTCGAGTCTCCTCCGGTGGGCGGCTTCGGCAGCGCGTCCACGCTCGGCACGACCCTCTCGGGTGGCGGGCAGAGCGGCGCCTCGATCAGCGTGGTACAAGGCACTGCGGTAAGCGACACAGCGACGCTGAGCGGAACGGGTGCCACTGTGGCGACCGGTCCGGTGAGCTTCAACGTCTACAGCGACCCCGCATGCAAAACGCTGGCGGCCGCGGCAGGTTCACCAAAACTGGCCGGCGGATCGGCTGGCCCGTCAACGGCGATTTCCTCGCTGGGGCCCGGAAAATATTACTGGCAGGCTCACTACTCGGGGAGCCTTTCGGCTCAGGCAGCGACGAGCACGTGCGGGAGCGAGGTGCTGACAGTCCTCGCCCCCACCACGACCACGACGATCCAGTCGACCGGGAAAGCGCTCGGCGCGTCACTGGCGGTTCCTGTGGGAACAGCCGTAAGCGACCAAGCGCTGATCGCGGGCCCGCTCGGGAAAAGCGCGACCGGCACCGTCTCCTACGTTCTCTACAAGGACAGCAAATGCACGGTCCCAGCACTCGCGGGCAGCGCGGCGGCGGTCGTGGCCGGGGTCGCGGGCCCCTCGGCCCTCGTCAAGCCGGCGGTGGGCACCTACTACTGGCGGGCCTCCTACAGCGGAGATGCGCTCAACGCGCCGTCGGCGAGCGCCTGCGGAAGCGAGGTCTTGCGGGTAGCGAAGAAGGCAAGCCTCGGCTTGAGATCCAAGAAGGGGTGCGTGAGCAAACGCAAATTCCCAATCCACCCAAAGGGACCGAGAGGCGTGAAGCTGGTGAGCTTCGAAGAGTTCATCAACGGCACGCTGGTCAAGAGCGGCAGACTCTCCAATCGCCAGACGTCGGTCAACCTGGTCGGACTGCCAAAGGGAACATTCGAGGTCGAGCTGACCTCGAAATCCTCGAAGGGTGACACCTACGAGGACACGCGCACGTTCCACACATGCGTGCCCAAAAAACACAAAAAAGGCAAAAAATGATCCGCTAGGCATTGGGCGCCGTCCATGCGGTCGGCGCCCAGCTGCCGGCTTTCAGCGCGCGGCGACGTTCAGCGTGGCCGTGTCCGTCGTGGCCTGGCCGTCCGTGCTATGGATCGTCAGCACCAGCCGATAGGTGACGCCCGGGACGAGCCTTTTCAGGGTGATCACAGCACGACCAGTCGAGAGCCTCCGTTTCACGGTGACGATGCTTGGCCCGGCCCGCCGCCTGTAGCTGCCTTTATTCCTGCTCCTGCGCGGCCTGCCGACCGGTGTCGCCTTGAGCGTGGCGATGCCCGGCAGGCTCGTGAAGACCGGCACGTGCGCCTTTGTGCCCGTGCTCCTAAGTCTCAAGGATGCGATTCCTGCGACGAGACGGGCGCGCTGCGGCGTGACGACGGGACTCGGGAAGGGCGCGATCTTCACCCCGGCGCTGGTAGCCGTGCTCGTTTCGACGTTGTCGGACGCCGTCACCACGCAGACGAGCGTGCTGCCCTCATCTTCGGAAGCCGGCACGAAGGTGCTGCCACTGGCGCCTTCCACGACGCTCCCGCCCGCCGTACCCCACTGATAGCCGAAAAAGAGGGGGCCGACGCCCGTCCAGCGTCCCGCGTTGCATCTCAGCTGGCTGCCCACCTGGGCGGTGCCTTCGATGAAGGGCGGGGTCGTATCCATCGGATGCGGTTCACCGGTCTCGACCGCGACGCCCTCCGGAATCGCTCCGTTCGTGCTGAACAGCGTCTGCGCCTGGCTTCCGTCGAGGTTGGCGACCGCGATGTCGTGCGTTTCGGCCTCGCCCCAGTAGAGCTTTCCCGCGGCGGGGTCGATCGCCAGCCCGCCTTCGAAGCCCGCGCCGGGCCGTTCGACCACGGTCTCGGCTTTGGTCCCGTCAAGGTTCGCCCGGCGGATCTCGTTCTTTTCGGGTTTTTTCTTCTTGAGATTCAGTTCCAGCCAATACACCTTCCCGCCGGCGTGATCGACCGCGATCCCGAACGGGGCGGGCTGTTTGGTGACGATGTTCTTGACCGTGGGCGCGGGCGCCATCGCGGCGGTCTTGATCTCGCCCGACGGCCAGTCGGCCCAGTAGATCCGCCGCGCCGTCAGGTCCAGCGCCAGGAACCCGCGAGCGGGTTCTTTCGTCAACAGTTGCCTTTCGCCGCCGTTCAGGTTCGCTCGCTTGACCCCTTCGTTGTCGGTCCAATAGATCTTCCCGCCGGCCACGTCGAGTGCGATGCCGAGCGGTTCCAGCCCGGAGTCATCGATCACGATCTGCATTTCAGTGCCGTTCATGTTGGCGCTCGCGATCACGCCGGCTTCCGTGTCGGTCCAGTACATCTTCCCGTCGAGCGGGTCAAGGGCCAGACCGTCCTCGAAGCCGGCGGGCTCGGATTGCAGCGTCTGCAGCCCGGCCCCGTCGAAGCCGGCCCGCTGCACCCCGGTGCCTCCTTCCGGCAGGAAAGCGGTGAAGTAGACCTTCGACTGAGCTTGTGCGGGGGCGAGCAGGGTGGCTATCAGCAACACAAGCGTTGCCACCGTTGCGTTCCTGAACGAATACAGCGCCCTCGTCATCGGTGCCCCGAGAATGACCTCTAGCAGCGTGCCTGCACTGCTCCCGCTGCTTTCGGACACATGTTGCAGCGTTAGCCGAACGTGAACGCGTAGCCGCTGATGCCGGGCGCGAAGCGCAGCGCCAGATGGTGGCGTTCGTTTCGCGCCAGCGATACGAGCGTGTACAGGCGCTGCCCGCGTACGGTGACCACGCCGGCGTGCACGTCGGCGCCGGCATCCTTGGCCGCGATCGGCCGTCCGTCGAGCAGGACCTGCACCGGCAGCGGTCTTTCGCCGGGCGAGCTGAGCACGAGGTAGACGTTCTTCGCCTGGAACTCCACGTCGATCCCGGCCGAGGAGACGGCCGTGGCCGGCTGGTCGGAGATGTTCCAGGTGCCGCTGTAGGCGAACTCGTTCACCGCGAGTTCGGCGGTCGTGGGTCCTCCGTAGTAATGCTGTCCCCCTTTGGGGGCCCCCAACCACCCCTGGGCCCGGGCAGTGCCGAGGTAGGTCTCCGGCGTGGCCTGCTGGGAGGGAACGACCACTCCCGTCGGTCGGCCCTTGCCGGCGACCGCATAGCCCGATTCGGCGAGCAGCGCGCGGATCGCCGTTTCGGTCTTGTCGTAATCACCCTCGCCGAAGGCCGAGTAGCGCACCTGCCCGTGGGCGTCGATCAGGTAGTCGGCGGGCCAGTACTGGTTTCCGTACGCGTTCCAGGTTCCCATGTTGTTGTCCTGGACCACCGGATAGCGCAGCCCGAACTGTCCGACCGCATTGGCCACGTTGCCGGCGTCGTGCTCGAAGGCGAACTCAGGGGTCTCGACGCCGACGATCGTGAGGCCACGGTTGCGGTACGCGGCGTCCCAAGCCTTCAGGTAGGGCAGCGTGCGTATGCAGTTGATGCACGTGTAGGTCCAGAAGTCGACGAGCACGACGCGCCCGCGCAGCGAGGAGAGCGTCAGCGGGGCACCGCCGGGCGTGTTGAACCAACGCTGGGTTTCCATGAAGTCGGGCGCCGCGCCGAGGCTCGGCAGGCCCTGCGCGTCGGCGATCAGCGTCGCCTGGGTCGCGTTCGCCTTCGCGGTGTGCACGGTCGTCGCCGAGCCCGAGCAGGCTGCGGAGCCGTTGGCCGGCGCGAACTTGACCCTGCGGCCGGTGATTTCGTGCAGCCGGCCGGTCACCGAGCCGGAGCACTCCAGGCCCGCCGTGAGGTTGACGTCGGGAATGTTCTGAGCGACGAACTGATCGAAGCTGACGTCTGCGCTCGTGATGATCGCCACGGCCGTGAGGATCATCACGACGCCGAGCGCGCGCTGCAGCTGCGGACCGCGACCGGCTCTGCGAACGCGCTCGAACAGGCGCCGGCCGCCGAGCGTGATCAGGAGCAGCACGACCGCGGAGCCGGCCGCATACGCGAGCGCGATCGCGACCGTTTTCCCCGACGCCGCGCTCACCGAGATCACGGCCGCGAGGATCGGGCTCGCGCAAGGCGTGTAGACGAAACCGAGCGCTCCTCCGACGAGCAGCCCCGACGCGAACCCGTCGCCGCTCGAGCGAGGGCCGAAGCGCGCGAGGCGCGACAGCGGCGCCTCGATGCGCTCGGTCAGGCGGGGCATGAGCAATGCGAGGCCAAACACGAGCAGGACCACGATCGCCAGGTCGCGAAGCGGATCGCTGCCGAGGCCCACGCCATCGACAACCTTCGCCACGCCGACAATCGTGACGGTGAACGTGACGGACAGCCCGACCACGATGCCGAGCGGCCGGCGCCGGCCTCCAACGCCCCCAGCCGACAGGAGCGCCGGCAGCACCGGAAGCACGCACGGCGATAGGGCAGTGCCCGCCCCGGCCAGCAATGCGAAGCCAAGCAGGACGATCATCGAACCTCAGGGTACGTCGCCCCCTTGGGCTACGCGCCGATCATTCACCCGACCACGCCCGTGGCTGATCAGAACCTTTGGGATTGCGGCCTGACAGCCAGCTCACGACCGCTCGCCCGATCAGCACGGCGACCAGTGGACGTCAGCGCTTGAGCAGCACGTACACGGTCATCAGCGCGAAGCCGATCTGCCCGAACGCGAGTGCCGTCCCGAGATTGGCCGCGCCGAGCGCTCCCGCGAGTCCGCTCGCGAGAATGAAGGCGCCGAACATCATGAGCACGTTGCGGGCCATCGTCAGGCGGGCTCCCGCCACGCGGCTCCCGCGGCTTTAGTCACGCCACGGCCCGTTCGAGCACGGCAACAAGGGTGGCGACATCCACGCCAGGGTCCTGCGCGTCGAGCAACGAAGCGGCAGCCCTGCGGCCTCCGAGGACGCGAACTCCCCGCTCGCCGTGCTCGACGGCGAAGTCGGCGAGCGCCGCGGCACGGCGTGCCGCCACGCGTCGCGCGACGACGTCGAGCCTCGAGCGGTGCTCATCGAGGGCGGCGACGAGCTCATCGATGCCGCTGGGAGGCGACAGTGAGGAGACCGCGAGCACGGGCGTGGAGGAGGAGCCCAGCGAGCGCAGGGCCGCGCTCAAGTCGCGTCGGGTGCGGGTCGCGATCTGACCGAGATCGGCCTTGGTGACGACGAGCACGTCGGGGATCTCCATGATGCCCGCCTTCAGGAACTGCAGCACGTCTCCGCCGCCCGGCTGGACGACGACCGCCACGGTGTCGGCCACGTCGGCCACGTCGGTCTCCGCCTGTCCGACGCCGATCGTCTCGATCACGACGAGGTCGAATGCCGCGGCCAGCGCATGTGCGGCGGCGCGCGTCGCCCGTGCGAGTCCGCCCAGCCGCTCGCCTGCGGCGGTGGAGCGGATCAGCACGCGGCGATCGGCGGGGTCGAAGTCGATCCGCGCGCGATCGCCGAGCAGCGAGCCGCCCGAGCGGCGAGAGCTCGGATCGACCGCCAACACCGCCACGGAGCGATCCTCCGCGCGCCAAGCGTGCAGCAACGCCGAGAGCAGCGTCGACTTGCCGGCGCCGGGCGGGCCCGTCAAGCCGATCAGGTACCCGGGAGCCTCGCCGCCCAGCGCGGCAGAGGACACCTCTCGCGTGAGCGCCGCAGCTTGCTCGCGGTCGGCGGGCGCCGTGCTCTCGAGCAGGTTCAGGGCCGCCGGCGCCGCGCTCAGGTCCCGCTCACGCAGACGCGCGCCGAGGGCCGCTCCGTCTGCGCTCACGCCGGGCCGGGGGCGAGGGAGCCGTTGCCGGCAACCCTTGCCCGCCCGGCATCGGCGCCGACGAGCTCCACGATGTCGCGCATGATGCGGGTGATGTCGAAATCCTTCGGCGTATAGACGGCGGCGACCCCGGCCTGCTCGAGCAGCGGCACGTCCTGGTCGGGAATGATCCCGCCGACGACGACGGGCGCGGTGACTCCCGCCTCGTGCAAAGCGTCGATCACGGCGGGGATCAGCTCGCGGTGGGACCCCGACAGGATCGAAAGCCCGATCACGTGCACGCCCTCCTGCAGCGCCGAGGCGGCGATCTGCGCCGGCGTGAGGCGTATCCCTTCGTAGACGACGTCCATGCCCGAGTCGCGCGCGCGCACCGCGATCTGCTCGGCGCCGTTGGAGTGGCCGTCGAGCCCCGGCTTGCCGACGAGGATCTTCGGACGCCGGCCGAGCTTCTCCTGTAGCCGCGAGACCGCGTCGCGCAACTCGCTCAACTCGCCGTCGGCGGGCGTCGCGGCAGCCTCGCCTACACCCGTGGGGGCGCGGTAGCTGCCGAAGACCTCGCGCAGCGTGCGCGCCCACTCTCCTGTCGTCGCCCCCGCGCGCGCGGCGGCGATCGTCGCCGGCATCAGGTTCTCGCTCTCGGTTGCGGCATCCTCAGCCAGCGCCGCGAGCGCGGCGTCCACCTGCGCCTGGTCACGCTCGGAGCGCCAGCGGCGCAGGGCCTCGATCTGCTCGGCTTCCAGGGCGGGATCGACCACGAGGATGCCGCCCTCCGCGTCGGCTGTCAGGGGCGAGTCCTCGGACTCGCGGAAACGGTTCTGCCCGACCACGATCTGCTCCCCGGACTCGATCCGCCGGATTCGTTCGCGGTGGGAGTCGACGAGCGCCGCCTTCATGTAGGAGACGGCCTCGACCGCGCCGCCGTGCTCTGCCACGACCGACATCTCCTCGCGCGCGCCCTTGAGCAGCTCGCCGACGAGACCCTCCATGACCTTGGAGCCCTCGAAGATGTCGGGGTACTCAAGGATGTCGGTCTCGAAGGCCAGCACCTGCTGAATCCGCAGCGACCACTGCTGGTCCCAGGGACGAGGCAGCCCGAGCGCCTCGTTCCAGGCCGGCAGCTGGATCGCGCGCGCGCGAACGTCGCGGCCGAGCGTAACCGCGAGCGCCTCGAGCACGATCCGCTGCACGTTGTTCTCCGGCTGGGCCTCGGTGAGGCCGAGCGAGTTGACCTGCACGCCGTAGCGGAAACGTAGGTGCCGGGGATCCTGTACGCCGTAGCGCTCCTGACCCAGCTCTTCCCAGAGGATCGACATCGCGCGCAGCTTCGCGTGCTCCTCGACGAAGCGTACGCCGGCGTTGACGAAGAACGAGATCCGCCCGAAGACCTGGTCCATGATCTCCTGCCCCCGCCCGGCCACGCGCTCACGCGCGGCGTCGAGCACGGCCATCGCGTTGCTCATCGCGTAGGCGATCTCCTGGACGGGCGTCGCGCCGGCCTCCTGCAGGTGGTAGGAGCAGATGTTGATCGGGTTCCACTTCGGTACGTGCTCCACCGTGTAGGCGATCATGTCGGCGATCAGGCGCATCGACGGGGCGGGGGGGAACGCGTATGTCCCGCGCGCCAGGAACTCCTTGATGATGTCGTTCTGGGTCGTGCCCTGGAGCTCCTCCTGGCTTACACCCTGCTCCTCGGCCACGACGACGTAGAGCGCGAGCAACCATGCGGCCGTGGCGTTGATCGTCATCGAGGTGTTCATCTCCGCGAGCGGGATCCCGTCCATCAGGGCGGCCATGTCGCCGCGGTGGGAGATCGGCACGCCGACCTTGCCGACCTCGCCGCGCGCGAGCTCGTCGTCTGGGTCATAGCCGGTCTGCGTGGGAAGGTCGAACGCGACCGACAGGCCCGTCTGGCCCTTCTCGAGGTTGCGCCGGTAGAGCTCGTTGGAGGCCTTGGCCGTGGAGTGTCCGGCGTACGTGCGCATCATCCAGGGCCGGTCGCGCTCTGGCAGGCGGGGGGACTGATCGCCGCTCATGAGACCAATTGTACGGTTGCGCCGTGGCCTCTATCCTGCCGGGAAGTGAGCCAAACGGTCGAGAAGCCCCGCATCGGTGGCCCGGGGAGCGGTCTGGGGGGCTCGTGGCGGGTGATCGTCTGCAACGACGATCACAACACGTTCGACCACGTGGCCCGTACCTTGGCCCGCTTCATCCCCGGCGTGACGCTCGAGCGCGGCCACGAGATCGCGAACGTAGTCCACCATGCCGGCAAGGCGGTCGTGTACAGCGGCCAACAGGAGCCGGCCGAGCTCTACTGGGACCAGCTGAAGGGTGCGGGGCTGACGATGGCCCCGCTCGAGCAGGGCTAGGGCGGAGCTAGGCTCTCTCCCCGGTCGCGATCCCGTTGCCGCCGCCGTTGCCGCTCGTAATCGGCTCGGGCGCCACCGCACCCGCGGTTGTCTCATCCCACCAGCCGTAGAGGACCGGCACCTGGTACCAGCTCGAGTGCCTTGCTCTGAAATAGATCATCTCCGGCCCGTCCCAGTAGCGTTCCCAGTCGAGGTGCTCGTCGAAGGTCGCGAGCTGCTGAAACTTGTAGCGGTCATCGCGCGCTCGGTAGACCGCATACGAGCTCGCCCCGTAGCGCAGCGCTGTGGCGGCCACCTCGTTCAGGTCGGTCTCGAAAGCGTCGCCGCGAAAGCCGGTCGCGTACCACGGCACGATCACCGTTCCGGCCATCAGGCGCCCACCTCGGCATGGATCGCGCCCGGTCCCTCCGCCGTCTTGCCCTGGCCCTCGGCCTCGGCGCCGACGAGGATCGAGATCTTGCCGAGGTGCTTGTTTTCGAGCATCAGCTGGTGCGCTTCGGCGACGCCCTCGAAGCCGAGCGTGCGCCACAGCACGGGCCGGATCTGTCCGCTCTCGATCAGCTCGTTTGCCTTCGTGCACTCGTACGCGTTGGCGAAATGCGAGCCGAGGATCTCCTTCTGCTTCATCCACAGGTAGCGCACGTCGAAGTCGAGCTTGAAGCCGGTCGTGCCGGCGCAGATGACGACTTTGCCGAACGGCTTGACCGTGAACACGGAGGTGGGGAACGTCGCCTGGCCGACGTGCTCGAAGACAATGTCGGGAGCGTCTCCGAGAATCTCTTTGACCCGCTTTGAGAATTCGCGCGAGACGCCGAAGCGCGCCTTCTCCTCCTCTGGCGTCTCCTTGCCTGTGCGCATCATCCCGGCGAACTCGCCGCGGTCGATGTAGTCGACGGCGCCGAGCCGCTTCACGAGCTCGCCCTTCGCGGGGGAGGAGACGACGCCGACGCAGTGGGCACCGGCCGCGGCGCAGAGCTGGGTCGCGAACACGCCCAGACCTCCGGCCGCGCCCCAGATCAGCACCCGGTTGCCGGCCTGCATCTTGCAGCGGTCGATCAGCATGCGGTAGGCGGTGAAGTAGACGAGCCCGTAGGAGGCGGCCTCCTCCCAACTCAGCGCCCGCGGCTTGTGGAGCAGCTGCTGGGCCTGCACCTTGGTGAACTGAGCGAAGGAGCCCCAGGTCGTCTCATAGCCCCAGATCTTCTGCGAGGGTGCGGCCATCGGATCGAGACCGTGCACCTCGGGGTCCTCGTAGGAGGCCTGGTTGCAGTGCACGACAACCTCGTCGCCGGGCTTCCAGCGCGTCACCCCCGGTCCGACCTTCCACACGATCCCGGAGGCGTCGGAGCCGCCGATGTGGTGCCCGAACTCGGGATGGTCGCCGTAGCGCATCACCGACACGGGCTTGCCGAGCGCCGCCCACACGTTGTTGTAGTTGACGCCCGCGGCCATCACGCGGACGATTACCTCGAAGGCGCCCGGCTCGGGTACCTCGATCTCCTCGAGCTGGAAGGCGTCCTTCGGCTCGCCGAAGCGCTCCTCGCGAATCACCCAGGCTGCCATCGTGCTCGGCAGCTCGCCGGGCTCGACATCTATCGATGAGACTTGCTGGAGATCGATTGCCACGTGCTCTGGACCTCGTCTGTAGGGATCGGAAACGAGCTTCATCCTATCCGCGTGTGGCCGGGTCGTGCCTGTGGGTTCGCCCGCCTGACAGATGCGCCGGCGCTAGAGCTGAGCGATCTCAGCAGCCTGGCCGCGGCTCGGAGCCGGCGGGAGCTCGGCCGCCCGGGTCGCCTCCCGGCGGCGGCCGATGAGCGTCCACGCGAGCACGGCCCCGAGCAGGGCGACGGCGGCGCCCAAGCGCAGCCCGTACTGCAGGGCGTAGACGAAGGCCTGCTGGCTCGCGTCCACGACCCGCACGGGCACGCCGTGAAGGACGCCACCCGAGCCGAGGCTGTCGGCCAGGTGTGCGCGTGCCGGAGACGGAACGCCGGGTAGCAATTGGTCGATCTTCGAGCGCCCGAGCGTGCTGACGAGCGCGCCGAGCACGGCGACGCCAAACGTGCCGCCGACCATGCGGCTCATCGAGAGGATCCCCGAGGCGACCCCGGCCTTGGCCTTGTCGACCGCGTTCATCGCCGCGGTGCTCATCGGCGACATCACGAAGGCCATGCCGACGCCCATCAGGACGAAACCGGGCAGCAGCGCGCCATAGGAGCTCGAGACGGTGAGATGCGACTGCCAGAAGAGCGCGCTCGAGACAGCGAGCAGACCGAACGTCATCAGCGGGCGCGGACCGACGCGGTCGGCGAGGCGCCCGGATACCGGAGCTATCAACACGATCATCAGCGTCGAGGGCAGGAAGCGGATTCCGGCCTGGAGCGGTGTGTAGTGGAGGATGTTCTGCATGTAGAGCGCCAGGAAGAAGAACATCGCGAGCATCGCGAAGCTGACGATGAAGGCAACGATGTTCGCGCCGAGGAATGTGCTCGAGCGGAAGAACCTGAAATCGACCATCGGCTCCCGCCGCCGGCGCTCGAGGACGGCGAAGCTCGCGAGACCCAAGAGCGCGGTCACGTAGAGGGCCAGCTCGCGAGGCGAGCCCCACTGCCAGTTGTTGCCCTCGACCAGCGCCAGCACGAGCGCGCCGAGTCCGCCCGTGAGCGTGAGCACTCCACGCACATCGACGGTCCTTGCGACAGTCTCATCGCGGGACTCGCGTACGGCGAACAGCGTGATCAGCACCGCGCCGACGGCGACGGGGACGTTCAGGAAGAAGATCGACTGCCAGCTGACGCTCTGCACGAGAAAACCACCGACCACGGGGCCGATCGCGAGCGCCAGCGCCGAGACCCCGGCCCACGTGCCGATCGCCTTGCCGCGCTCGGCGGGCGGGAACGCGTTGCTGATGATCGACAGCGTGGCGGGCATCATCAAGGCGGCGCCGACGCCCTGCACGGCCCGCCAGCCGACCAGCCACGTGTCGCTCGGCGAGAAGCCGATCGCGGCGCTCGAGCCGGCGAAGATGACCACGCCCGCGAGGAAGACTTTGCGCCGGCCGAAGAGATCGCCGAGGCGACCGCCGGTCACCAGTAGCACGGCGAAGGACAGCGTGTATGCGTTGACGGTCCACTCCAGCGAGGAGGTGGATGCGTGCAGGCCGCGCTGGATCGACGGCAGCGCAACGTTCACAACCGTGTTGTCGAGCATGATCATGAAGAGCGCGAAGCACATCGCCCCGAGCGCCCACCAGCGGCGGTTGTCCTCGTTCATCTGAAGCGATCGAATCCGCTCGGTCATCGCACGCCTCCAAGCTGGGCTGGCCGACAGGCGGCTATCTCGGCGCGCTGCTCGAGGATCAGCGCGAGAGCGTGCTCGAGCGCGCCGGCCTCCCCATCCCCGAGGGAGCCGATCAGCTCCTGCAAGGCCGAGAGGCGCGCCTCGTTCAGCGCCAGCGGCACCTGGCGGCCGGCGTCGGTCAGGCGAACCCGCTTCATGCGCCGGTCGACCGGGTCCTCATCGCGAAGCACGAAGCCACGCTCGAACAGGCCGTCGACGGCGCGGCTCATGGTGGGAAGCGAGACGCCCATCGTCTCGGCGAGGGCCTTCACCGAGCGCTCCTCGCCACGGGCGTCGAGTGCGCAGAGCAGCTTCAGCTGCGTGACGGAAAGGTCGAGCTCGCCGATTGCGTTGAACGTCCCGACGTTCGCCGAGCGCATCAGGTAGCTGGCGAGCGCGTACATGTCGCGCGTGAGAGCCGTTCGATCGACGGTCACCGTGGAAGATGCTTGCATGTGTGCAAACATATCAGGTACGCAATGATTGCCTGTGTGATGCGGATCACACATGATCGGTCGTGGGAGCGATGGCTAGAGCAATGGGACGAGTACGGATTCGAGGCCGAGCGGTTCATCGACTGCGGTGACGATGTGCTCGTCGTCACTCGCGAGCACGGACGCGGGTCTATGACGAGCAGGCCGCCCGTGAAGCAGTGGGGTTGTCGGGGTAGCGATGTCGCGGGATCACGCCGAGGCCCTCGGCGATCCCCCCGCGCGGCGGGCGTGACTAGGCGCTACACGCACCCTCCGGCTTCACGCCTCGTCCTCGCGGCCCGCTTCCTCGCTCAAGCGCGCCAGTTCCTCGTCGCTGAACGCCGCCTCCTCTGAGGCGAGGACCGCTCGTGCTCGGTCCAGGTCCTTCGCGTCGACCATCACGTTGCGCGCGCCCGAGAAGCCCCATTCGGGACCACCGATGGTGCGCTGCGAGATCGCGTGGATGTCCGCCGCCAACAGACGGTCGCGAACCATCTCCGCCTCCGGTTCGCTGCTGACCGTGGTCACGATCTCGAGCATCGGAGGGGAGGGTAGCGAGTGCCGGGTCGCTCGGCTCAGGCTTCGCGGAACGGAAGCTCGACGATCTCCGCCGTCGCGCCGTCGTCACCGACGCGGACGACGCTTCCCGGCTCTGCCTCGCGCCGCACGAGCGCCAGTCCGATCGGGCCGAGCCTCGGGGACAGCGCCGTGCTCGTGATGCGCCCTACGGTCCGCTCTCCGAGGCGCAGCTCCTGCCCCGCGGCAGCAAGCTCGGAGCAGACCAGGCCCCGCAGGTGACGGGTGGGCTTGCCCCGGTAGTGCAGGCGCGCAACGGTCTCCTGGCCGACGTAGCAGCCCTTCGTGAAGCTCACGGCCCGCTCGTTCAGCCCCGCCTCCTGCGGGATGACCGTCTGGTCGAGGTCGACGCCGTAGCGCGGGCGCCCGCGTTCGATCCGCAGGCACTCGGCGGCCTGCTCGCCGACGGGCGTCGCTCCGCGCGACTGCAGCGCTGCGGCCAGCTGCTCGGTCTCCTCGGCCCGGCAGATGAGGTCGATCCCAACGTCGGTGCGCACGGCGAGCGCCTCAATGCTGCTGACTGCGATGGGGCGGTTTGCGTGCTCTTCCCGAGCCAGTTGCTCGGCTCCGGCGATCCGCGCGGCGTCGGGACCGATCAGCGACAGCAGCCCCCGCTCGAGCGTTCGCTTGTAGAGCTCGGCCTCGTAGCCGACCTTGAAGTGGCGGATCATGTCGAACAGCCCCTGCAGCGCGGCGCGCTCGGTGTCGAGCAGCAGCTCGTGGGGAGGCGCGGAGGGATCCTCGCCGACAGCGAGGATGCGCAGGTCGCCGAGCATCTTGCCCTTGTGGGTCAGGAAGGCGGCGTAGCAACCCTCGCCCGGACGCAGTGTGCTGAGCTCGTTCGTCACCTGGCCGTTGAGGAACTCGACCGCTCCCGAGCCGGCGAGCGCGAGCTTGCCGCGCTGCGAGCGATCGAGCAGACCGCAGCTCTCGGTCAGCGTCCGATGCTCGGAGCTGAGGCTGTCCGTGTCGAATCTTCTCGCTCGTTCGCGCGTGCTCACTTGTTCGAGAATAGCCTCGGTAGGCTGTGCCTCGATGGGTCTCGCAGACATCTTCCAGCAGACCGTCGACTCGCAGCCCGATGACTGGACGCACCTCGAGCTGGACCTGCGCATCGCCGACGAGTCGCGCTATGTCGAAGCCGCCCTCTATCTGACGACGTGCAACGCGCAGCCCTACTCTCACGACGAATGGCATTGGCGCCTACTCGTCGCGCATCGCTTCGGGCACGCCGCCGCGGCTGAGGCCGTCCACTGCGCGCTGCGCCTGCTGGACGACGCCGGGATCGAAGGCGAGGTCGCGCTGCGGGAGATCCGCACGGGCCGCGTCGAGGTGGTGCCGACGTGGGACCGGCCCTACTCGGCTCAAGAGGAGTTCCGCCGCCTGCGGGCACAGTAGCGATGGCGCGGGTCGTGGCGCTCGTTCCGGACCTGCTCTTCGGCTCGCGCGTGCAGGGCTCGCTGCGGGCCGCCGGCCACGACGTCGAGTTGATCGGCGAGCACGAGCGTCTTCGCGACCGCCTGCGGGACCCAGCCGCGCCGCCGGTGGCAGTGCTCGTCGTCGATCTGACCAGCGATGGCCGCGCCCGGGCCGGGCTCGTGGCGACGCTTTCAGGCGCGGGCGAGCTCGCGGGGATTCGCACCCTCGGCTTCTACTCGCACGTGGACACCGACACACGCGAACTCTCAGAGCAGGCTGGCTTCGACATGGTGGTGCCCCGCTCTCGGATGGCGCGCGAAGGCGCCGAGCTGGTGACCCGCCTGGCGGGCCAGGCTCCCCCCGCGTTGAGGTGATCGCGTGAGCCAGGGCGGGACGCGGGCCATCGCTGTCGCTCCCGGGCTCGGGCGGCGCAGGACGCTGGCGCTCACACGCTCGCGCCAGATGCGGGGCGAGATCCTCGCGTGCGCCGCCGGCTTCGGGTTGCTGGCGATGCTGATGTGCGCCGCGCACGTCCGCCGCGGTGGCTTCTACTACGACGATTGGAGCCTCGTCGCGCTCGGACGCTTCCCGGGCACGGGCGGCCTCTTGCACTCGCTGTGGCTGGATTACGGTCAGCGCCCGGGACAGGTGCTCTACTACGCCGCGCTCGACGAGGCCTTCGGCACGGCTGCGGCGCCGCGTCTGGCGCTCGCCGGCGCGATGGTCGTGCTTCAGGCGACGTGCCTGTACGCGTTGCTGCGATGCCTGGCCATGCGGGTGCGCGACGCTGCTGTGATCGCCGCGCTCGCCCTCACGTTTCCGTTCAGCGACAGCGTCTGGCTCTGGGGCGTGCTCTCGCTCACGAGCCTTGCGATCTCGGCTGCGCTGCTCGGTGTGATCCTCGCCCTGCGCGCACTGCAGGACACGGGCGGCCGCGCATTGGTTCTTCACGCCGCCTCGCTCGCGCTGTACGTCGCGAGCATCCTCAGCTACGAGGCCTTCGCGGTCGCGGGCTGCCTTGCCGGGCTGCTCTATGCGCACCTCGTCGGATTGCGCCGCGCCCGCGTGCGCTGGGCCCTCGACGTGCTCGTCATCGGCGTCACGCTTGCCGTTGCCCGCTTCGTTCTTCCGATCGACGTCGCCACGCCCTCGCACACCCAGTCGCTTGCGGGCATGATCCACCATGCCGGCCTGATGCTCGCCCGCGGCGCCAGGCTCCTCGGCGCCGCCGCGCTGCCGGTCACGGGTGTCAGCCCGTGGATCGGAGCCGGTGCGATCGCCGCCGTGCTGGCCGCGGCCACGCTCGTGCGGCTGCGGCTGCCCAGCGGCGACGTCGCCCGGGCCGAGCTCGGGCGCTGGCTCGCGCTCGCCGGCGTCGGCGCCGTCGCCGCGCTGGCCGCTTGGGCGGCGTACGTGCCGGCGAGCGATCATTACGCGCCGAGCGCCGCAGGGACGGTCAACCGCGTGAACGCGGCCGCCGCGATCGGGATCGCCGTCCTGCTCTACTCGTGCATCGCGCTGAGCGGGCGCATGCTCGTGCGCCTCACGCGCCTGCCGGAGGCCGCAGCCGCGCTCGTCCTCGGCGCCGCGGCACTCGCGCTGGGCGGGGGATATGTCGCCCGGTCGATCGGCGACGCGCGCGCATGGGATGCGGCCGCGGCCGACCAGCGCACGGAGCTTGCAGGCATGCACGCCGCGCTTTCGCGATTTCCGGGCGAGGCGACGGTGTACGTCTACGGTGCGCCCGCAACCGTCGGCCCCGGCATCCCGGTCCTCAACACGACGCTCGACCTCACGAGTGCGACGCGGGTCTCGTATTCGAGCCCGAAGCTGATCGGAGTGCCGATCGCCGGCGCGGCGAACGTCACCTGCGGCCCCCGCGGCGTGCTCGGCGCCGGCGTCAGCGGCGCCTACGGCCGCTCCTACGTGTTCGATCTGGCCCGGCGGCGTTCCGGGCTCCTGCTCACTCGCTCGCAATGTGACCGGCTACGCCTCGTGCCGGGCAGCGGCTCAGCTCGAGGGCGTCGCCAGGCCACCGCCCAGATCGGCGTGTTCGGCCTCGACGGGATCCAATGGCACGAGCGCACCGTTGGGCACGCGCTCGGTGCGCTTGACCGGATGCCCGCTGCGCCCGGCGAAGGCGGCGCGGATGACCATCCCGTGGCACACGACGAGGGCGGGTAGCTCGCCACGTTCGACGTCCGCGATGGCTGCGCTCACGCGCACCTCCTGCTCGGCGAAGGACTCCCCGCCGGGAAAGGCGAAGTCGGGGTCGCCCGCTGCGAAGGCGGCGAACTGCTCGGGTGCCTGCGCCTGAATCTCGGCAAAGCTGCGGTCGGTCCAGTCGCCGGCGTCGGTCTCCATCAGGCGGGCATCCTCGCGCGGCTCGAGACCGATCCGGCGGGCGACGACATCGGCGGTTTCGCGGGCGCGCAGCAGCGGGCTGCACCACAGCGCCGCGAACCCGTATGCGGCCGCCCGCTCGGCGAGATCGGCGGCCTGCGCGCGGCCGGTGGCGTCGAGCGGGACCGGCAGCTGACCCTGAAAGCGACCTTCGAGGTTGTAGGCGGTCTGGCCGTGGCGGGCCAGGTAGACGCGGCTCGCCACCGCCCGGGCCTAGGCCGGCTCGCCGGCCCGCGGCTCGCGTACCCCGCTCGCATCGGTGCCGACCGGCTGCGGCGGCGGGCGCAGGTAGAGCAGCTCGTAAAGCGCCGCCGCGACAGCGCCGCCGAGCAGCGGTCCGGCATACCAGACCCAACCGTTGGTCCAGTGGTTGCCGATGAGCTGCGGCCCGAACGCTCGCGCCGGGTTCATCGCGCCACCGGTGAAGGGGCCGCCGAAGAGAATGTCGATCGTGATCGTCAGACCGATCGCCAGGCCGGCGATGGATTTGAAGGTCCCGCGCGGGTCCACCGCCGTGGCAAACACGACGAATGCGAGGAAGAACGTCAGAATCGCTTCGAGCCCGAAGGCGGCGCCGGCGTTCACGCCGCCGCCCACCGCCGGCACGCCGAGCTTCACGGCTTCGGTCGTGGCACGGGGCAACAGCTGCTGCACGAGCAGCGCGGCCAACGCCGCGCCGGCCAACTGGCAGGCCCAATATACGACTGCGAGCGGCGGCTTGATCCGGCGTGTGACGAGAAAGCCGAAGGTGATCGCGGGGTTGAAGTGCCCGCCGGAGATGTGTCCGAGCGCCGACACCATGACCCCGATCGCTAGGCCGTTGGCGATCGCGACGCCGATCAGCGACGGGTCGTGGACCTGGTTGGCGGCGACGGCCGCTCCGGCGCCGACGAAGATCAGCGTGAAGGCGCCAACGAACTCGGCGACACCGCGACGAAGGGCGTCTTCGGGCACGCGGTGAAACCTACGATCCCGTTCGGACGGACGCCCTCGACGGACCTGGCGGGAGACCCGTGAGCGCCTACACTCCGGGTTGTGCGCCGCAGGGTCACGTTCAGCCGCAACCTGACGCTGTCTCTGTCGCGGACGTGCCGGTGCTATTGCAAATACTGCGCGTTCGCGACCCACCAGGCGCACCTGTATCCGCCCGCGGAGGTGCTCGAGATCCTCGACGGGGCGGCCGCGCGTCAGATCAAGGAGCTGCTTGTACTGACGGGCGAGCGCCCCGAGGTCAATCCACTCGTCGCGCGTCTGCTGCGCGATTACGGGCACGAGGACTTCACTTCGTACGTCGTCTGGACGTGCGAGCGGGCGCTCGAGCGCGGGCTGCTGCCGCACACGAACCTCGGCGTGCTCTCCGCGGAGGACCTGGGGCGCCTGCGCGAGGTGACCGCGTCGCAGGGCCTGATGCTCGAGTCGATCTCCGAGCGGCTGATGGAGACGGTGCACGCGGGCTCGCCCACGAAGCATCCCGCGAGGCGGCTGGCGACGATCAGGGCCGCGGGCGAGCTGCGGATCCCCTTCACGAGCGGCATCCTCGTGGGGATCGGGGAGAGCGAGGAGGAGCGCGTGCAGTCGCTTGAGGCGATCGCCGAGCTACACGCCGAGCACGGGCACATCCAGGAGGTGATCCTCCAGAACTTCGTTCCCCACCAGCGCTACTACGGGCAGGAGCCGGCGCAGATCGCAGATGCCGCCGCGCGCGAGTACTGGCGCACGGGCCTTGCCCACGGCCGTCCGCAGCTGCCGCTGCCCGAGTGGGCCTGTTCGGTCGGCATCGAGGACATGAAGCGCCTGATCGCCGAGACCCGGCGGCTGATGCCGGACGTGGGGATTCAGGTGCCGCCGAACCTGGCGGACTGGTGGGGCGAGCTGGTCGCGGCGGGAGCGACCGATCTTGGCGGGCTGAGCGCGAACGGCGATCACATCTCGCCCGAGCACCCCTTCCCGTCTCCCCATCAGGTGCGCAAGGAGCTGCAGCGCGACGGCTACGCGCTGACAGAGCGGCTGTGCGTCTACCCCCGCTATCTCGACCCCGAGTGGCTCTCGCGGGGGGTGATGGACACGATCAAGGTCAAGTACTGGAGCTTCATCCCGCGACGCGGGTCGGGCCGAACCGACCCGCCGGCGCCGATCCGGCCAACGCTCGTCCCGCGCGCGATCGAGCGCGGCCGCGACGGGCGCACGCTCAGCCCACAGGAGCTGACGGCGATGTTCGCCGAGACCAGGCCGGAGGCGATCGAGGAGATGCGCCAGGCCGCGGATGAGCTGCGCTTCGAGCTCGCGGGCGAGCTCGTCACGTTCGTTGTCAACCGCAACATCAACATCTCCAACATCTGCACGGTTGGCTGCGCGTTCTGCGGCTTCGGCCAGGGCAAGCGCTCGCCCGACGCCTATGAGCACGACGAGGCCGACTTCGTGGGGCGGATCCAGGAGGCAGTCGCCTACGGCGCGACCGAGCTCTGCATCCAGTCGGGCATCCACCCGGATTGGACGCTCGAAGACTATCTGGGGTGGTTGCGCCTGGCGAAGGCCACCGCACCGCAGCTGCATCTTCACGCCTACAGCGCGATGGAGATCGCGCACATGTGCGACATCTCCGGCCTGCCGCCGGCTGAGGTCTTCGCGCAGCTCAAAGACGCGGGTCTCGGCTCAACGCCGGGCACGGCGGCCGAGGTGCTGCATGACGGTGTTCGCGCGCGCATCTCCCCGAACAAGCTGCCCGTGGCGCGCTGGGTGGAGATAATCGAGGCCTCACACATGGCCGGCCTGCACTCGACCTGCACCGTCATGTTCGGCCACATCGAGGAGCCGTGGGAGCTCGCCGAGCATATGCGCGTGATCCGCGAGCTGCAGGAGCGCACGGGCGGGATCACCGAGTTCGTGCCGCTCTCGTTCATCCCCTTCCAGACGCTGCTCGGCCGCACGCACGGCGTGGAGGAGATCTCACGCGAGGAGAACCTCAAGCACACGGCCGTCTTCCGTCTCGCGCTCGGGCGCACGATCGCAAGCCTGCAGGCGAGCTGGGTGAAGATGGGCCTCGACGCCGCCACCGAGGCGCTGCGCTGGGGCGTGAACGACCTCGGCGGAACGTTGATGGAGGAGTCGATCAGCCGCCTCGCCGGGAGCTATCACGGCACGAGGCTCGACCCCGGCCAGCTCGTGGCGGCCGCGCACGAGGCCGGGCGCCCCGCCGCCGAGCGCACGACGCTGTATGAGATCAGGCGCCGCTACGGGTTGCCGGTCGCGGCCTGACGCTCGAGAAAATCCTCCATCGCCTCGAGCATCATGCGGTTGTAGGCGACGCCGATGATGAGGCTTGCGCGCACGCCCTGCCACGCGGGGTCCGCTCCGGTGACGGCCTCGAGATAGCCCTCGAGCTCGGCGAGCTTCGCACGGTGCCACTCGCATCGAGCCCTGAAGATGGGGACGGGGTCACCGCCGGCGAATATCTTGAGCACCCCTTCCTCGCGCAGCTGGGGAGGCGTGAGCTCGGCGGAGCCCTTCCAGCCCTCGAGCGCGCTGCGGCCGGCAGCCGTAAGCGAGTAGACCTTGCGCCGGCGCCCGCCGGACTCCTGTCGCTCTGAGAGGAAGCCGCCCTTCGCGAGCCGGGTCGGCTCGGCGTAGAAGGTCGTGTGCGGAACCATCCAGAAGTTCGCGATCGAGCGCTCGAGCGCCCGCTTGAGCTCGTAGGGGGTGGACGGGCCGAGCAGCTCGATCAGCGTGAGCACGGCGAACGACGTGCCCGTCAGACGGGTGGAGTCGTCGCTCATCGTGTTCGGGTGGGGGACTTGACGTTCATAGTTCCATGTGTATAGTACGGAACGAACTATAGCTGTGCGGCGGTGATCCGCCGCAGACACGTTCGATTAGGCGTCCCGACGCCGGAGGTGAGGACATGAGCGAGATGGGAGTCACGGGCAACAACACGGGAACCACTGGAAACGTAACCGGCGGCGGGCACTACGACGCGGTGATCGTAGGGGCGAGTCTCGCGGGCTCTGCGGCGGCGACCATGCTGGGGCGCGCCGGCGCGCGCGTCGCGCTAGTCGAGCAGCGCCCCGAGGCGAGCGCGTTCAAGCGCGTCTGCTCGCACTACATCCAGTCCTCCGCCGTGTCGAGCCTCGAGCGGCTCGGTCTGCTCGAGCCGATGATGCAGGCCGGCGCGGTTCGCTCGCGCGGGCGCTTGCGCACGCCTTGGGGCTGGATCGAGCCACCGGCCAAGAGCCGCGTTCCGAGCGGCGTCAACCTGCGCCGAGAGATCTTGGATCCGCTCCTGCGCGAGACCGCCGCGCAGACGCCGGGGGTCGATCTCATCGCGGGCCACACTGTGCATGAGCTGATGCGCGAGGGCGACGCCGTCTGCGGCGCGGTTGCGCGCAGCCGCGACGGTCAGGAGCTGCGACTGCGCGCCAAGCTCCTGATTGGTGCCGACGGCCGCGACTCACGTGTGGCGAAGCTGGCCGCGGTGCGCACGAAGACCTTCGCGCACGGGCGCTTCGCCTACGGCGGCTACTTCGAGGGCCCGGCGCCGGAAGGTGCGCCCGACGCCTCGCTGTGGTTCCTGGACCCCGACATGGCCGCAGCGTTTCCCACCGACGCCGGCCTCACGTTCTATGCCTGCATGCCGACGAAGGAGCGCTTGGGCGCGTTCCGCGGCGACCCGGCGAAGGCCTTGGTCGAGTTCGTCTCGCGCGTGCCGGACGCACCTCCGATCCTCGCCTCGCGTCTCGTCGGCCCGGTCCAGGGCAAGCTCGACATGACCAACGTGGCTCATGCCCCCACCGCTCCGGGCGTCGCGCTCGTCGGCGATGCGGCGCTGGCGATCGATCCGCTGTGGGGCGTCGGCTGCGGGTGGGCCTTGCAGTCATCGGAGTGGCTCGCCGACAGCGTGGTCCCGGCGCTGCTGGGCGAGGAGCCGCTGAGACGCGGCCTCACGCGCTACCGCCGCCGCCACACGCGGGCGCTTCGCGGCCATTCGATGATGATCTACGACTACGCCACCGGCCGGAAGTTCAGCCCCGCGGAGCGCATGCTGTTCTCGGGCGCCACCCGCGACGAGCGCCTGGCAGCCGTGATGGAGGCTTTCGGCACGCGCAACATCGGACCGCTTCGCATGATGGCCGCGGGGATGCCGCTCGCGGCGCTCGCCGCGGCGCGCACGGCGCTCTCAGCCGGCCGCCGCGCGGCGCCCGCCGTGGCATCCGTCTCGCGAGCCGACGGCGGCGGCGCATCCGAGGGCGCGCGATGAGCGCGCTCAGGCGTACGCGCCTTGACGTCGCCGGCGTCCACGCTCCGATGATCGAAGCCGGAGCGCAGGATGCGCGAGAGGCCATGGTATTCGTGCACGGGAATCCCGGCTCCTCGAGCGACTGGACGGCGCTCGTGGACGGCGCCGGGGAGCTTGGGCGGGCGGTCGCGCTGGACATGCCGGGCTTCGGCCAGGCGCAGGCGCCACCCGGCTTCGATTACCACGTCTCCTCCTACGCGGACTTCCTGCAGTCCGCGCTCACGGCGCTCGGGATCGAGCGGGCTCATCTCGTGCTGCACGACTTCGGCGGTCCGTTTGGCCTCATGTGGGGACTTCAGCACCCCGACTCGTGGGCGAGCGTGGTGCTGATCAACGTCGGCATCATGCCCGGCTACACCTGGCACGCGATGGCCAAACGCTGGCGCACGCCTGTGCTCGGCGAGCTCGTGCAGGCCTGGATCCCGCGCTCGGGATGGCGGCGCGCGATGCAGAAATCCAGCCCGCGAGGGCTGCCGCCCGAGTTCGTCGAGAAGATGTACGACGACTACGATCGCGCTACCCGGCGGACGGTGCTCAAGCTCTACCGGGCGACCCCAGATCCGGGCGACGTGGCGACGCAGGTGGGATCCGCGCTCGCCGAGCTGCACAAGCCGGCGCTGGTCGTGTGGGGTGCCGCCGACCCGTTCATCGGCGTCGAGTACGCCGAGCGCCAGCGGGAGTTCTTCGACGTGCAGGAGGTGCTGATTCTCAAGGAAAGCAGCCACTGGCCCTTCCAGGACGATCCGCAGGCCGTCGAGCGCGCGGTGATGCCGTTCCTGAGCCGGCAGCTCGGCGTCGGCGTGGCCGGCTGACGCAGCCGAGTCCGGGCTATCGGAAAAGGTCCTCCGCCAGTCCTCGCAGCAGTTCGGCGGCCCCCGGGCCATCCTCCGGGGTGACGAACCGCGCCAGCCCGTCGATCACCACCACGGGCTCGTGCGAGTCCTTCGACCGTGCAAGGTCGGCCGCCGCGGCGGCGGCGTCGGCGACGGCGAGCCAGGTCGCCTGGAGGCGAAGGCCGCGCGCGTCGCTGCGACCCCGCCAGTCATCCAACGGCTGCATGCCGGCGAGGCCGATCGCGACGTCGAGCTGTCCGTGGCGCCAGGCGCGGCCAAAGCTGTCGCTGATCAGGACCGCGGGTGCCGTCGCGGCGCTCCCGTACCGAGTGAGCAGACTTGCGCGCAGGCGCGCGCGGATGCTCCTGGCCGAGGCGTCGGGGTCGCGCGGGAGCAGCACGAGCACGTCTGGGCTGGCGCTGTTCGACGCATCGACGCCGGCGTTGGCGCAGACGAAGCCGTGGCGCGTACGGCAGATGAGAACTCCTCGCTCGGAGCGCAGGACCTCAGCGGACTCGTCGAGCACCACCTGGATCACCCGCGGGTCCTTGCGCTGA
>DATMQG010000019.1:0-39056 GCA_035566835.1 Solirubrobacteraceae bacterium | reverse complement strand
GACAGCTACAGGTTAGGTCCAACCACGCGGTACGTGCTCGGTGGTTGCCGCTACAGCCCGCGGGCGAGAGGGCTCAGAGAGCTCCGATCGCCAACTGCCCGCACTGGATACGCTGCCACGGATGGCCGTCGCTGCTCAATCAGGCAGGAGCCGTGAGCGGGTCGCGCTCGTGCTCGCCGGCGGCGGGGCTCGCGGCGCCTACGAGGCCGGAGCGCTTGCTGCCCTCGCCCCCGCTCTGGCTACTCGCGAGGAGGCTCCGGACATCATCGTTGGGACGAGCATCGGCGCGCTGAATGGTGCTTTCTTCGCGGCTCGCGCCGACCAGCCACTGCAGGCGACGGCCGGAGCCGCGCTCGAGATGTGGCGTGAGCTGGGCTGGGGCGACGCATTCCGCCCGCTGCTGTCGCCGTCCGAGCTCGGTCGTTTGGTGGGCGCGACAGCGATGCTCGCGGGCTTTCCCGGCGTCGACCTGTCGGGGCTGCTTGACCCCTCGCCGTTGCGGGACACGCTCGGACGGTTCGTCGCGTTCGAGGCGATCGCGCGTAACGTCAAGGACGGGGCGCTGACGGCGGCCGCCGTCGTTGCAACTGCCTACGCAACCACGCGCAGCGTGGCCTTTCACCATGGCGGTCCGGCGCTCGGGCCCGACCTGGTGCGCGCGATCGACTACGTCGCGACTCCGCTCAGACCCGAGCACGTACTCGCGTCGGCGGCTATCCCGGGCGCGTTCCCGGCGGTCGAGGTTCGGCGCCCGCGGGTGGCAGCGGGCTGGTACGGCGACGGTGGCGTACGCCTCAACGCGCCGCTCAAGCCGGCGCTCGCGCTGGGCGCCGACCGGGTCGTCGTGATCGGCCTGAACTCCTCGTCGACGCCTGCCCAGGCCTCAACAAGGCCGGACGCGATCGACGGCATCGCACAGCTGCTGCAAGTGGTACTAGCCGATCAGCTCGCCGACGATGTCGCGACGCTCGCCACAGTCAATGAGACGCTCCCACCCGCAAGATCGTCCACCGGCCGCGGCGCGGCGGGCCGCGGAAAGCGGCGAAGGATTCCCTACATCTTTATCGCGCCGAGTGATCGCCTTGAGATCGGGCGCCTCGCGCGCGAGGTATACGCACGCCGCTACGCCGGTATTCGCGGCCTCGTGCGCGACACCAATCTCGCAGTGCTCGGGCGGATCCTCAACGCCGAGCGCGGCCCCATCCACGGCGAGCTGTTGAGCTACCTGTTCCTTGCGCGCGAGTTCATCGACGAGCTGATCGCGCTCGGACGACGTGACGCCGAGCGCTGGCTTGAGGTGCAACACGATGCGGGCCTGTGGCAAATAGGCCAGCTCGCAAGCCCGACTGGCTCGGCTCCGGGACGCCGGCGTTCGCGCACACGTGGACCTCATGCGACCCGCGCCTGACGGCCCCAGGTCAGCGTTTGGGAGCGGCGAGGCACCGTGCAGACGCGGAGACCAGCACCCGGCCAGCCGGGGATGCGAGCGCGGTCCTCGGCGCATCAGCGCGCGAGGGGCTCCCCAGGAAAGCGCACGCCAAAGCGCTCGATGAGACCGGGCACGCTCGAGGGGTCCATCTCGAGCGCGTATCGCTCGCACAGCTCGCCGAGCGTCGCTGGGCCCGCCTGCGCGACGCCACCGAGGTCGACCAGCTCGGCGAAGAAGCGCTCGAATCCGGCCGGCGCGATGATCTCGAGGATCCGGCAGGGGTCATCCCCGGCGTTCCAGAACGTGTGCCACTCACCGCGGGGCTTGAGTACGAGGTCCCCAGGGCCCGCCTCGAGCATGTCGTCGCCGAGCAGCGCTCCCATGCGGCCTTCCAGCACGTAGCTGTACTCGTCCTCGCGCGTATGCCGGTGCATCGGGGCGGCGAGGGCGCGCGCCGACATCGGGTGTTCGACGAGGGAAAAGCCGCCGTCGCTCGTAGGGCCGTCGAGCATGAAGCGCACTCCGATGCTGCCGAGAAAACCGGCCTTGCCGTCAGTCGGCCCGACTACCCGGCTCGAAGAGGTCTGCATCGCTCCTCATTTCATTAGACAGTTATGTTGCGCCAACTATACACGCGCCCGAACGCGTGTCAGACTTGAGTGGACGGCCATGACCGATCAACCTCGCCCATATCGCATGACACGCCGTGCGGAATCCCAGCAGCAGACCCGCCAGCGCATCACGAAGAGCGCCGTGGAGCTGCACGGGACGCTTGGCCCTTCACGGACATCGATGAGCGCGGTCGCGGCGCACGCGCGGGTTCGTCGCTCGACTCTCTACCGCCACTTCCCCGACGAGGCGGCGCTCTTTGACGCCTGCACCGCCCACTGGGCTGCAGCGAACCCGCCGCCCGATCTCGCGGCTTGGTCGATGCTCGATGACCCCGAAGCGCGCCTCGCGGTTGCGCTCGGCGAGCTCTACGCCTTCTACAACCGAACCGAGGCGATGCTCGAGAACCTGTTTCGGGACGAGAACGCCGTGCCGATCGTCGGCGAGCGCTTCGCCGCTTTCCGCGGCTACCTCGGAGCGGCGCGCGACACGCTCATGCAGGGGCGGAGGCTCCGAGGAGCCGCAAAGATTCGCAAACAGGCCGCCGTTGGGCACGCGATTGCGTTCTCGACCTGGCAGTCCCTCGTGCGCGAGGAGGGACTCGGTGAGGCCGCCGCGATCGAGCTCATGTGCGCCTTCGTCGCTGCCGCGGTGCCTTGAGGTCGGCGGCCCCCAGGTCCTGCGAGGTCGCATCTCCTCGTTTGATGCGGCTAGGGACACGGCGCTCTTTGATCATCTGCGCCAGCTGGCCGAAGATGGGATTCTTACCCTGCGGGTTGCGGAGGTCATACCGGCCACACGGGCTGCCGATGCCCACCGGCGGCTGGCTGGCGGTGGCCTGCGAGGACGACTGGTGTTGGACTTTTCCGAGCCGCTGTGACCGCCTCGATGGCACCCGGTGCTCGCCGCCTGACCACTTACGAGTAACCGAACGTCACAACCCTCACGAAGGAGATCACGTGCCGCGCTTTGCAAATGGTGAGACGGCGATCTACTACGAAGAGCATGGATCCGGATTCCCTCTGCTGCTGATCGCGCCAGGAGCGA
Source organism: Solirubrobacteraceae bacterium (assembly GCA_035566835.1). Taxonomy (GTDB): domain Bacteria; phylum Actinomycetota; class Thermoleophilia; order Solirubrobacterales; family Solirubrobacteraceae; genus Palsa-744. The sequence goes on along the minus strand of DATMQG010000019.1, from coordinate 35,971 downwards.
TGGACTCGGCGATCGACCTCTGGTCTGGAGCGACGATCAATCCGCTTGATGCCTACAGCGGGGACTTCCGACTCATCGCCATGGATCAGCGCAACGCCGGGCGCTCAACGGGCCCGCTCGAGGTCGCTGACCCGTGGGGCGCCTACGCGCGGGATCAACTTGCGCTCCTGGACCATCTCGGTATTCAGAGCTTCCACGTCATGGGCGCCTGCATCGGGAGCTCTTTCGCCTTGAAGCTCATCGAGCAGGCCCCACAGCGGGTTATCGCCGCCGTCCTTCAACAGCCCGTCGGAATCACCGGCGGCAACGAGCAGCTCTACGAGGCGATGTGGCGGGGCTGGGCCGATCAGCTCGCGCGGAGCCGCGCCGATTTGGATCCGGCCCAGCTGGAGGCATTCGGCACTCGGATGCGGGCCGGCGATTTCGTGTTGAGCGTCTCCAGGGACTTCGTCCGAAACTGCTCCACGCCGCTGCTGGTGCTGCCGGGAGTCGACCGCTACCACCCGACGGCGACCGGACGAGAGATCGCCGCGCTGGCTTCTCACGCCCGCCTCGTCGAGCCCTGGAAGGACCCGCAGCACGTTGGTGTCGCCACGGTCGCGGTGCGGGAGTTCTTGACGGCCCACACTCCACTCTCACTTGGTACCTAGAACGGCTCGACGCGGCGGCTTGCTCGACGGGGTAGTTATCGCCGTCGCCGCTCACCGTGCCCGCTCCCGCACGACTTCGGCCGGAGGCTTGTCGTCGCGCATACCAAGGAAGCGGGCCTGACGCAGCCGACCGTCGGTCGTCCACTCCGCAAAGCCCACCTGGGCGACCAGCTCGGGCCGAGTCCAATGCGTGCCGGGCGGGATCGGTCGGGCGTCGACGAACGGTGATTCCGCCACCTCCAGCTCGCGCAGCCTCACACCGAGGTCGCGAAGGGTAGCTGCCGTATAGCCCGTCCCGACCTTCCCGCCGTACAAGAGCCGGCCGTCCTCGTGATAGCCGACGAGCAGAGCGCCGAAGTCCGTGCGGCTGCCGGCGGGATCGGTGAAGCCGCCGATCACGAACTCCTGCTCCCACGAGCACTTCAGCTTCAGCCAATCCTTCGAGCGGCCACGCGTGTAGGGCGCGTCGGCACGCTTGGCCATGAGCCCCTCCCAACCGGACTTGCAAGCCTCGGCGAACCGCCGCTGCGAGTCGCCGCGCCAGGCTTCGCTGAGCTGCAACGCCGCATCCGGCCGGATCACCTTCGCCAGCCTGGCGCGGCGCTCGAGGAGAGGTTGGTCGGTCAGATCGTCACCGTCGAACTCGAGCACGTCGAAGACGCAGTACACGACCGGGTATGCCGCCACGAGCTGGGGAGACGGCGCGGCGACACCGAGGCGCTGCTGGAGGCGGCTGAAGGACGTCTGCTCGCCGTCGTAGGCAACCACCTCGCCATCAAGCAGCATTTGCCGGGGACGCTGGGCTGCTACTGCAGTCCGAACCTCGGGATAGGTACCGGTGAGGTCTTTGCCAGTACGCGATTCGAGCCGGACCCCGGCGCCATCCTTGCGCGCGACGCAGCGCTCACCGTCGAACTTTCGCTCGAGTAGCCAGTCCTCGGCGAAGTCGCGACGGTCAGTCAGAGTTGCGAGCATGAGCGAGGGCGGCATGCCGGCATCGTCCCTCATGGAGGCTCGAGACGGCACGCCGGCGAGAGCACGCGTGTCCGATGAGGACCGCGCGGGGGCTGGACGGCGGACTGAGTGCGTCTCGGCGCGCTCGTCTCGATCGACGGCTGGGAGCACCGAACCCACGAAAGCCCCAGCGCGCGCGGGGGCTTTCGGCCCGCGTGGCCCGCCCAATTTGCAACCACCGGCGGGCGTCCGGGAGGTCGCCGGGCGGACTACCGGCGCAAGCGCCGGCTCAGCGGGGAGTTTGCGAGCTCGTCCGGCGCGCCAGGTTCGCATATACGGGCGCTATTCACTTGGCTAGTTTGCGCCAGCGCGCTCATCGGCGCCTGTGGGTCGTCGATAGGACCCGTATGCCTTTCCCGGAGACGCGGATGGTCGATACCGTAACGGAGCTCGTCACCCCCGACGTTGCCGACGCAGCCGCCGCGCAGCGCGCCGACGGGTTGCCCCCAGCTCGACTGCGCGATCTGATTTCGCAGACGGCGCTGCTGGAGCTGGTTCCGGATGCGTTCGTGGGCATCGGCGCCAGCGGTGAGATCGTGCTCGCGAACGCCCAGACTGAGGCTCTGTTCGGATATCGGCGCGAGCAGCTGATCGGCCGGCCGGTCGGTATGTTGATACCCGAGGGCTTCGCCGACGCGCATGCCTCCCAGCGGGCAGCCCACTTCGCCGATGCGCGCACGCGACCGATACGGGTCGGGTTGGAGGTGACCGGGCGCCGCCGAGACGCCGGCGAATTCTCGGCCGAGATAAGCCTGTCGAGCATCGAGATCGACGGTCAGGTTCTCGCTACGGCCACGATCCGCGACATCAGCGAGCGCATCGCGGTCGTCCGCGGGAAGGAGCGCCTGAAGGCCGAAGTGGAGAAGGAGCGCCTCGAGGCTGAAGTGGAGAAGGAGCGTCTGCTGAACGAGCTCGACCACGCGCGGCGGCTGGAGAGCCTCGGTGAACTCGCCGGCGGCATCGCCCACGACTTCAACAACCTGCTCGCAGTGATCATCAACTACGCCGCGTTCGTCGCCGAGGACCTGGACGCCGCGGCATCATCCAGGGATGAGGAGAAGCGGCGCGCGATGCGCACCGATGTCGAGCAGATCAGCCTCGCGGCCCAACGGGCCGCCCACCTCACCCACCAACTGCTCGCCTTCGCGCGCCGCGAGGTCGTCCAGCCCGAGGTCGTCGACGTCAACGCCGTGGTCACCGATGTCGAGCAACTGCTCAAAAGCACGCTCGGGGAGCACATCGAGCTGCGGAGCGAACTCGCGCCGGACCTGCGATCCGTTCTCATCGACCCCGGACGTCTCGAGCAGATCCTCGTCAACCTCGCCGTCAACGCCCGAGACGCGATGCCGCAGGGCGGAACGCTGACGATCCATACCGCGAACGTCGAGGTCGACGAGGAGTACACGGCCCACCGCGTCGAGCTCTCGCCCGGCCCGTACGTCGACCTGCGTGTGAGCGACAACGGCAAGGGCATGACCCGGGAGGTTGCCGAACGAGCCTTCGATCCGTTCTTCACCACCAAGCCCGCGGGCCAGGGCACCGGCCTCGGGCTCGCCACCATTTACGGGATCGTCCAGCAGGCGGGGGGGCGGGCACAAATCCGCTCCGAGTCCGGCGTTGGCACGACGGCCACCGTGCTGCTCCCTGCGACCCACGGGACACCGTCGCGCACGGCGAAGCAGATCGGTGCCGCCCAGCTGCGAGGAGAAGCGACGATCCTGCTGGTCGAGGACGAGGACGCCCTGCGCGAGGTGACTCGTCGCATCCTCGCGGGCACCGGCTATCGGGTGATCACGGCGGCGAACGGCGACGAGGCGCTAGCGGCTGCCGAACAGCAGGCCGAGCCAATCGACCTCCTGCTCACCGATGTCGTCATGCCGCAGATGCACGGCCCCCACCTGGCCGAGCAGATCCAGCGCGTGCGACCGTCGATCAGGGTGATGTTCATGTCTGGCTTCGCCCAGCCGATCCTGGAATCCGGCGGCCACCTGGACACGGGCGTGACCCTGATCGAGAAGCCATTCTCCGGAGCCACCCTGCTCGCGAAGGTGAGCCAGGTCCTCAAACGCGGAACGGAAGGCACATGACGGTATCGACGAGGGTCAAACCGCGGTACCGGGCAAATCCGATCGCTCGAGAGGACCGCGCCGAGGAGAAGCGCACGGCAGAGCTGCTGATCGTCGACGACAACGAGCCTCTTCGGCGCTGGGCCGAGCGGGTCATGCGGGAAGGCGGCTATACCTGTGACAGCGCGGGCGGCGCGGCCGCTGCCCGAGAGTGCCTGGAGCACGGCGCCTATTCCCTCGTCCTGCTCGACGTGAACATGCCCGGCGAATCGGGCATGGAACTTCTAGCGCGCACCCGCTCGTCTCACCCCGGGACGGGCGTCTTGATGATCACCGGTCACGATGACCCGAAGCTCGCGATGACGGCCATCGAGCACGGTGCCTACGGCTACATGGTCAAGCCGCTGAGGTCCGGCGAGCTGCTGATCAGCGTGGCGAACGCCCTCCACCGCCGCCGGCGCGAGTTGACGAGCCAGCGGCGCATGCAGAGTCTCGAGGACGCGGTGGACGACCGCAGCCGGAAGCTGGAGGCCGCGCTCGAGGATCTGCGGCTGTCCGAGAGCAAGGTGTCCGTCGCCCAGGCCGAGACCATCCTACGGCTGGCTCGCATCGTGGAGTTCCGCGATGACGCGACCGGCCAACACGTGCAGCGCATGAGCTCCTATTGCGAGATCCTCGCGCGGCAGCTCGGCTTACCCGAGCATCACTGCGAGCTGCTGCGACTCTCGAGTCAGCTGCACGACGTCGGCAAGGTCGCCATCCACGACAGCATCCTGTGCAAGCCCGGCAGGCTCACAGCCCCGGAGCAGGAAGTGATGGAGACACACGCCGAGATCGGCTATGAGATGCTCGCTGGCTCCGCGTCGGAGGTCGTGCAGATGGGCGCCCTCATCGCGCGCACCCATCACGAGCGCTGGGACGGCAACGGCTATCCGCGCGGGCTTGCCGGTGAGGAGATCCCCCGGGACGGACGGATCGCCGCGGTGGCCGACGTGTTCGACGCGCTGACCTCCGATCGCGTCTACCGTCCCGCATTCCCCGTTCGGTTGGCCATCGACAAGATGCAGGCCGAACGCGCCTCGCATTTCGACCCCGAGGTGCTCGACGCCTTCATGGCCGCGCTGCCGGAGGTGGAAGCGATCCGGCGGGCCTACGGGGACTGACCGGGAGGACGGCAGAAAGGCCAGGGCTCCCGGAGCCAGGTTGCGTTAGGCAGGCTCGACTGGAGCTGTTATCCCCGCGCGGCGAACCGCCTCGCGGTCGGGGCTGGTCCTGCCGTGGGGATGCAGATACTCGGGATATACGCCCCGGAGGCCGCGCATCCGCCCCAATACTTCCAGCACGGCGAACAGCGACATCTGCAAAGCTCGCGGCGGGCGCGTGAAACGGATTACATCGTCGAACTCCCGCGCCAGCAACGCGAGCTGAAGCGGACCTGGCAGTCCCTTTGCGTTGGTGCGGCCATCGTTGGCGAGGCCGAAGATTGTGGCGATCATCCGCTCGAAACGCGCTGCCTGCTCGTCCGAACCGTCGACCTCGACGAGCACGCTCGCCTCATCCTCTCCAGCATTCCACCAATCATGCGGCGTGCCTGGTGTCGCTGTTGCCTCTTCACCCGCACGAAGCTCGCGCTCGACGCCTCCCACGCGCGTGCCCAGGGTGCCGGAGATGACGACGAACCGCTCCCGGATCTGGGGATGGACGTGTTCCCCGGCAACCGCCCCGTGCGGTCGCACGGTCAGATGGGCGAGGCCGCTTTCTCCAGGTGACCTATCCTGGTCGCCTCTCAGGACCACGACTCGCTCGCCCGTGATCCGATTCTCGTAGAAGTCCCCGTAGCGAGACGTAAACCACCCCCAGGTCGGGCGTGGAGTCTACTTGGCTGGGTCACGGTGGGCAGCCTTGGCCCGAACCGAGGCCGCCGAGCGGGGCTGGCCAGATGCGCTCAGCTCATCCGCCTGTATCGCCATACGCACAGAGGAATGAATATGACGAGCAGGCCGCCGATCCAGGCAGCCGTTTCTCCCAGCGAGCTCGGGGTGCCGGGGATGAGCGCATACGAGCGGGCGGTGTTCGCCGTGAGCGTGACCGGGCTCGCGCGCGCGAAGCTCTGAAGCCAGGCCGGCATCGTAGCGACGGGCACGAACACAGAGCTCGCGAACACCAGGGGGAAGATCACCACGAAGCCGGCCGCCTGTGCGGCCTCGGCGCCGCGGACGGTAAGTGCCACGAACGCGAAGATCCAGCTCAGGGCAAACCCAAAGGCCGCAACGACGGCGATTGACGCCAGCGCCTGCAGCACTCCGGCGTGGAAGCTGAAGCCGACCAGGTAGCCCACACCGATCATCAGCGCGATGATCATGACGTTGCGCACGAGGTCCGCCAACGTCCGGCCCAGCAGCACGGCGGACCGTGCCATCGGCATCGAGCGAAAACGGTCGACAACGCCGCGCTCGAGATCCTCCGCGAGTCCGATCGCTGTCTGCGTGGCTCGAAAGGCGACCGACTGCACGAAGATGCCCGGCAGCAGGAAGTCGACGTAGGTGACCCCGTTGGGGAGGGAACCCTTCACGGCGCCGCCGAACACGTAGACGAACAGCAGCACGAACATGATCGGTTGGATGGTCGAGAAGATGAGCAACTGCGGCTGGCGGATGAAGTGACGCAGGTTGCGCCCTGTAACGACGCCGGCGTCGGTGATCGCCGAGCGCAGCTCCGACAGGGAAGGCACGCGGAGCCGGACGAGCGGCGCCGAGCGCCCGCCCGTCTTGCTCGGCTCGACGCGGTCCGTCGCAGGCTCGGCCGCGACCGACGACGAAGCGGAGCCGTCTTCGCTAGGCGGCGAGCCCGTGAGCTGGAGGAACACGTCGTCTAGAGTCGGCCGGCGGAGCCCGAGGTCGCTCACCTCGATCCTGGCGCGACGGAGCTCAGCGGCCGCCTCCTCGATCAGCTCAAGGCCATCGCGGGGAGCTGGAAGCGTCAGCCTGTCAGGCCGTTCGCTCGGCTCGGGATCACCGCAGCCGACGCCAGCGAGCACCGCCTGGGCGCGGTCGCGCTCAGCGGGGCTTGCAAGCTCGACCTCGAGGATCTGCCCACCAACCTGGTCCTTCAACTCATTGCCGCTGCCCTGCGCGATCACCCTCCCGTGGTCGATGACAGCGATCCGGTCGGCCAGCTGGTCCGCCTCCTCGAGGTACTGAGTGGTAAGCAGCAGCGTCGTTCCCTCGCGGACGAGCTCGCGCACGGTCGTCCAAATCTCGTTGCGGCTACGGGGATCGAGCCCAGTCGTGGGCTCGTCGAGGAACAGAATGCGCGGTCGGGTAAGCAGGCTCGAGGCAAGATCCAGCCGGCGGCGCATCCCGCCGGAGTAGGTCCGTGCTGGGCGGTCGGCCGCATCGGCGAGCTCGAACTGCGCCAGCAGCTCGTCGGCCCGCTTGCGCGTCTCGGCCTTGGAGAGGCCGAACAAGCGGCCGAACATGAGGAGGTTCTCCCGGCCGCTGAGGATCTCGTCGACCGCCGCAAACTGCCCGGTCAGTCCTAGCATCTTGCGAACAGCGACGGCGTCTCGCACAACGTCGCGGCCGAACACCTCGGCCCGGCCCGCGTCTGGCTCGAGCAGCGTTGCGAGCACACGGACGAGTGTCGTCTTGCCGGCCCCATTGGGGCCGAGCAGCGCAAAGACCGTCCCCTCGGTGACCTCGAGATCGACTCCGGCGAGGGCTGTAGTGGCACCGAAGCGCTTGACAAGGCGCCCGACGCGAACGGCGGGAGTTGAGACGGGTTTCACGACCATACCGAGCCGACCATACCCGGCTCAAGGTGTGGGATCGTGGTGTGAGCTCGTCAACGCATCGCCGGGCGCTGAGTCGACGCTCGCTGCAATCTGAGCCGGTGGGGCGATCTTTCACGCGCGGGCCGACCAATACGCAGGTCGGTTCAAGAAGGATGGGCCACGGGTCCGACGGATCGCCGTCCATCGAGGGACAGACGACCGACCCGCACGGCGACTGCGGTACTCCATGAGCGTTTCGCGTAGACAGAAAAGATCACAGGGACAGGGGATATCGGAGGCCCCGCAGTCCGTGACGCTTGCCATTCCAACACGACAACGGAGGACCAATGCAAACCGGAAAAACTGGCGTCCCGCCCAACGGCGCCGACCTGGCGGGCTGGAAGGCCGCCTTCGCCGACGATTCCGGTCGGCAATTCGGCGACATCGTCGCGTCCGACGCGGTGCTCGAGGGCAGCGTGTTCGCTGATCCGATCACGGGGCGCGACGCGATATGGAGCGTTCTGAGGCTGTCCGGCAGCCTCTACGACATTCTCGAGTTCACGCACGAGGTCGTCTCGCCCGACCGGACGTATCTCGAATGGGAGGCGCGCGGGCTCGGTCTGCAGATCTGGGGCCTCACGGCGCTGAGCAAGGACACCCAAGGCCGGATCACCCGCATCGCGCTGCACCACCGCCCGCTCGACGCCGTGATCCGGTTCTCAGCCCAACTGACGGAGCGCGTGACCGCAATCATCAACGCCAACGGCGTGCCACCAACAGATCGCACGACCTGACGAAGTGGCCGCGGCAGGGGGAGCAGAACACTCTTATTCCATAGGACTAATCCTCGGAGAGGCGCGGGCGTCGGTCAGCCCGCTCGAGTAGGGCAGTGACGCGCGACGACGCTCTGCCGTTGTCGGCAGCCCGTAGAGCCAAGACCTCGTCGTAGAGCCGGCGTACGAGCGGTCCCTGGGCGGTGCTGAGCTCCAACGGCCCGACTATGGAGGTCTCCCACGTGCACGGCCCGAGCGGGCGGCCGGCGTCGTCCGCGGCCCGGGACCCAAGCCCGCTGGGGCTAGGATGGATGGCACCTATGGCGCTGGCATCCGCGTTTAGCCCGGTGATCCGCGGCCGGGACGCGGAACTTGGCGCGCTCGGCGATGTGCTGGCTCGTGTGCGCTCGGGTTCGGGTGCGGTTCTAGTGATCGAGGGAGCGCCCGGGATGGGGAAGAGCCGTTTGATCGCCGAGGGCGAGAAGATGGCGCACCGCCTGGGGTTCCCAGTCGGGATCGGCGTCGCTGAGCCTTCTGAGGCTGTGGCCGAGCTCGCGCCGCTGCTCAGGGCGCTGTTCGACGGACCGCAGCCGTTGCTCGATCGCGCTGGGCTGACCAGCGTCCACGCGGGGCCGGAGCAGCGCTACTGGCGGCTGCAGGATCTGCAGTCGCTGCTCGAGCGCGCAGCGCTGGAAAGCCCGCTAGTCGTTCTCCTGGACGACGCGCAGTGGGCCGACAGCGGCACCGCGGCCGCGTTGCGCGCGCTGGCGCCGCCTCTAGCCACGCTTCCGATCGGATGGGTCGTAGCGATGCGCCCTGATAATGCCTCGGGGCAACTTCGGAGCGCCGTCGAATACCTCGTTGACGAGGGTGCAGAACGCCTCGTGCTCGAGCCGCTCAGCGAGGGCGCGGTGACTCAGGTGGCGAGAGACGTGATGCGAGCCGAACCCGACGAGGCCGTGCTCCAGATGGCCGCCGAGGCGGGCGGCAATCCATTTCTGCTTGTCGAGCTGTTAGAGGGCCTACGAGACGAGAAGCTCGTCCGCGTTGATTCCGGGCAGGCGACCTTGATCGCCCACAGGCTCCCGGAGCGCGTCCGGGCGAGCATGCGGGATCGCCTAGCCCGAATGTCCGACCCGGCGCGTGAGGTCGCCACCGTCGCGGGGTCGCTGGGGCGAACTTTTTCGGTCTCCGAACTCGCTGAGATGCTCGGTCTCTCCCCGGCCTCGTTGCTGACCCCGGTCGAGGAGCTGCTCGAGGCCGGCATCGTGCGAGAGCTTGGAGAGCAGCTCGGCTTTCGGCACGATCTCGTCCGCGAAGCGGTGCGGGGCGCGTGTTCGCCATCGGTCCGCCAGGCGCTCGACCGACAAGCCGCGGAGGTGATGCTCGCACAGGGGGCATTGCCGGTCGAAGTGGCGATTCAGCTTGCCGCCAGCGCCGCGCCCGGGGACGAGGTCGCGATCACCACGCTCCTATCGGCGGCGCAGGCGTTGGCGACAACCGATCCGGGGGCGAGCGCAGACCTCAGCCGGCGGGCACTCGAGCTCGCCGCCGAGAGGCACCCCCTGCGCGGTCCGCTCGTCGTGCAAGCCGCGATGTCGCTCCACGCGGCGGGACGGATGGAGGAGGCGAAGGCGTTCGCGGATAACGCGATGCGGGAGGTGCTTCCGGTAGCGCAGGAGGCGGAGGTGCGTCTCGGCATCGCCTGGATGGGGGCGGTCTCTCTCGACGTGAGGGTCCACACGAGTCGCGAGGCGTTGAAACTGGCGGGTCTGCCCGGGCGCCTGCGCCGTGAGCACATGGCGAGGCTGGCCTACAACCTCGCGTCGGCGGGACGGACTGAGGAGGCTCAGACGGCGTTATCTGAGGCCATAAGCTCGGGTGCGCGCCGTGACCGAGCCGCCGGATTCCCGCTCGCGCTGTGCGAGGCCTCTCTCCAATACGTCGGCGGGCACTTCAAGCGCGCACTCGCGCTGCTCGAGGCGATTATCCGCGACGGGTTCGCCGAAGAGCACGGACTCGATGAGCTCCTCACCCGGTGGTGGCGCGCGAACACCCTCGTCGCGCTGGATCGCGATGAAGACGCCCTCCAGGCGGTCGATGGATTGATCGCCGAGTCGCTCAAGCGTAGGTTCGCCTTCTTCTTGCAGGGCGCCGAGATGACGCGGGGACACCTCCTCTTGCAGATGGGCCGCCTCGACGAGGCTGCCGTGGTGCTGAACGGCCGGTTCGATCCCCACGGACCCCCGGTCATGAACGTCGCGGACGCCACTGGTGTGGTCGCGCTGGGGCGACTGGCGCTCCATACCGGTGACCGCCGGCGGGTTCGCCAGACGGGCGAGATCGCTCAGAAGATGCTGAACGAGAGCACGCCGGGCAGGCGGCGTCAGGCCGCCTGGTTGCTGAGTCTGCAAGCCACGGCCGACGGCGACCCGCGGCGGGCTCACGAGTGGCTCTGCGCCATGGGCGAGCCGGAGCGCACGCTTGTGCTCTCCAGGCTCTGGCCGGGTGTCGGCGACGAGGCGCAGATGGTCCGTATGGCCGTTGCGGTCGGCGACCGTGAGCTCGCCGAGAGCGCCGTTGCGTACGCCGGCCGACGCGCCGAGATTTCGCCCGGCGTTCCGTCGCTCGCCGCCACCGCGGCCCACGCCGCCGGGCTCCTGAACCGAGATACCGACACGCTGTTCGCGGCCGTGAGTCTGTTCAAGCAAACCTCCCACTCGCTTGCGCTCGCCGCCGCGTACGAAGACCTCGGCGTGGCCCACCAGGAAGACGGCAGCGCGGACTCGGGGATCGATGCTCTCACCCAAGCTCTAGTCCTGTTTGCGCGAGCCGGAGCGACGCAGGATGAAGCCAGAGTCCGAAGCCGCCTGCGAACGCTCGGGATTCGCCGCCGGGTTACGACAGGCGAGAGACCAACAAGCGGGTGGGCGGCGATGACGAAGGCAGAGCTCGCCGTGGCCGACCTCGTAGCCGACGGCCTTACCAATCGCGAGGTCGCCAAACGTCTGTTTGTGTCGCATAACACGGTGACCACACATCTGCGCCACGTGTTCGAGAAGGTAGGCGTCAAGTCCCGGGTAGAGCTGACGAGGCTCGCCACAGAACGCAGCAGCGAGGACGACCCCGAGACTGCTCGCGTCAGCCGCACGCCCTGAGTCCTCCTGCACCGACTTGGCCTGCTCGATAGGTCAAGCCCTTCGAGAGCCGATCGGGGGCGAGCAGGGTTGACGGGACGCCCGCAACAGGATGCGTCAAACGGATCGCGTAGCTCGCCGGTGTTCGACGACTCGATCAGTCTCTGACCGCGAGCACCCGACGCCCGTGGCCGTCGCCGCGTCTGATTTCGAGCTCTCCAGCGGCCTTCACGAATAAGAGATCACAAACATGTATGAGGTAGGGCGAAGTCCCCAGGGTCATCCTCCGGTCATCCTTCAGCTCACGAAAGGAACGCGACATGTCTGCACGAACGGGCTTGGCTGATACGCCTGCTACGCGGCGGCCGAGCAGGCCGGGACGGACCTGCCCTCGTGACCGATTTCGCGCTTACCCCGGCCGCCGCCGGTGTGACCGGGAACGCCCCAGCACCGCTGCTGCGAGGATCGTGCAAGCCGAACCCGCCAGCCCTAAGGAGGCTCGAGATGGCCCAGTCCCCCGCACCGCAGGAAGGGATCGTCCTGACACGGTTCATTGTTTCTGAGGATGTCGAGCGCTCGCGGCGTTTCTACACCGACGTGCTCGGCGGAGAGGCCGTACGGGACCGCGAACCCGCCATCACGCGCGCAAAACCACGCGTGGCCCAACTAGCTTCGCCAGGCGACGCGGAATTAAGGAGGCTCGATGCCGACCACTCTCCATACAGATGAGATGAAGGCAAGGGTTCGATCACACTTTGAGGACTTCGTCAACAACCGCAAGGCCGAGGTGATCCGGACAAATATGACGCCGGACTTCTACGACCACGACGGGCCGGGCGGGGAGCCGACCGACACCTCAGGCGCCGAAGAGATGATGCGTCGGATGTACACGATCATGCCCGATTTGCATCTCACGATCGAAGAGCTGATCGCAGAGGATGACAAGGTGGTATGCAGGAACCACTGGCGCTGGACCGACGCTCAGACCGGCAAGAGGATGGGCCTCCATGGCTTCGTCCTATGGCGCTTCGAGGGCGACAAGATCGCTGAGCGCTGGGCAACGGTCACCAACCCGGCCGAGGACGCCTCCTGGTAGTAAACGGTGCCCACGGCGGGAGTGCTCCTTTGCGCGAAAGCACCAACCCGGGCGCTACCGCCATGCATGCCGAACTGGACATCTCACGGCCCTCTAGGAGATCGATAGTCCAAGGCTAACGATCGCGTTAGTGACAGGTCTTGGACAGAACCGTCGTCTCGACTTAGCGTCTGTTCATCGGGACCCTTATCTACGCCTTGGGAGGTAAACCATGAACTCCACGCTTCTCGTACTCCCAGCTCGCCAACACATGGGTGATCATCAACGTCGGCGGCGGGCCGACGGACGACAAGCCGAGGTCACAATGCGGGCGCCCAGCGACCCGAGCATGGCGAGCAGCTTCCTCAACATCCGCGTGGCGGACATCGAGAAGATCTACGGAGAATGGAGCTCGCGCGGCGCCGAGTTCCTCACCGAGCGGAAGGATCATGGGCGCGAGATCCGCTGCTACATACGCGACCCGGACGGGCACCTGATCGAGGTTGGCCAGTCGACCGGGGCGCTCGAGGCCCAGTAACGGCGTTCGGGACCCGAGGAAGAGAGAACAGTAATGAGTGAGACCGTTGAAAATATTGCGCCCGTTCCTGCAACTGCGCATGGTCCGGAGGTAAGACCAGACCGCGGCTTTTACTGCGGGGAGATCCGCGACGGCATCTATTGGGTCACCGAGGGTATCTACCAGTCGATGTTTCTGACGACCGGCGAGGGCGTCATTGTGGTTGATGCATGCCCTACTATCGCCGACAAATTGCTGACTGCGATCGGCGAGGTAACAAAGGAGCCCATTACCCATATCGTCTACAGCCACTCCCATGCCGACCACATCGGCGCCGCCGATCTACTGCCGGAGGGCGTCCCGCGGATCGCGCACACCGACACCGCGTCCCTGGTCAGTCGCGCAGCCGACCCCCGGCGACCCGGCGTCAACGTCGTATTTGACCTTAGCTACACACTCGAGGTAGGCACCAAGCGACTCATACTGGACTATAAGGGTCCCGATCACGACCCGGGTAATCTCTTCATCTACGCTCCCGACCAGGGCGTACTGATGAAGGTCGATGTGTTCTACCCGGGATGGGTGCCGTTCAAGAACCTAGCGGTCTCAGAGGACCTCCGAGGCTTCATCGAGGCTCATGACGTTGCACTAGAATATGACTTCGAGACGCTCGTGCCGGGTCACGTCGGTCGACTCGGCACCCGTGAGGACGTGGCGATCGGTAAGCAATATCTTCTCGAGCTGCGCGACACGGCCGTCGACGAGTTGCAGGCGGTCGACTTCCCCGGCCTTATTGCAGAGACCGGATACATGGATCCCTCAAAGCCCGGGGCCGGGAACCACTGGTTGCTGTTCGACGCATACTTCCGGTCGATTGGACGAAAAGTGACCGAGAGGGTACTGCCGTCTTGGCGTGATCGCCTCGGCGGAGCGGACGTGTTTACCTACGATCACGCCGTCGTGCTTGCAGATGCGTTGCGGCGCGATTGGGGAGTAGGAGTGTAGCCGGGGCGTGCAGTAAGCACCCGCCCCCGTGGTCGGGGGCCGCGGGAACGTCGGCTGGGCGGTGATTCTTAGGCTTGTCGAGGGTCGTGGATCAAGCGCAGGAGGATCACCTTGTGGGTGCAGCGTGGTGACCGTTGCGTGAAGGTAGAGGTCAGGGCGGACCGACAGGGCGTGGTGGTGATCCCGGCCGTGTGATCCGGGATTTGGTGGTAATGCTCGCCGATAGCGGCGCGTGTCTGGTCGACCTGGGGCGCGCTGGGTGACCAGGAGCCGCTGTTCGGCTCGGTCGCGTCGAACTCGACCGCGTTTTCGGACTTTACGAATAGGAGATCACACACATGTATGAGGTCGAGCGAAGTCGCCACCGTCAGACTCCGCTGACCCTCCAGCTGACGAAGGAGCGCGACGTATATGTGTTGACAGACTCGCCGATCGCCTTTCCAGTTCCGCGAAATCGAGGGACCGTTGTTACACCCGGTCACACCAAGGCACGAACCGACTCGCCCGGTGCGCCTCCTACATGGTGGCCGAGCAGACCGGGACGACCTGCCGTCGTGACCGATTTCATGCTCGAAACGACCGCTGCGCCCGTCGTGGCACGACGTGGCCACGACCAACTGCCTCAGAAACAGAAAGGACCCAGACGAATGTCCGCCACCACCGCCGAGGTGACACAGCTCACCGCTCCCAATCTGACCGTCGAGGCCGCGAACGGCGTCAGCTACGCCTACCGGCAGCTCGGCGAACCCTCCGCGGGCGCTCCGCCGCTCGTGTTGCTTCAGCACTTCCGCGGCAACCTCGACAACTGGGACCCCGAGCTCGTCGACGCGCTGGCGAGGACTCGCGAGGTGATCCTGTTCGACAACGCCGGCGTGGGCGGATCGACGGGCACCGTCCCGCGCACCATCACCGCGATGGCGCACGACGCGCTCAGCTTCACCGACGCCCTGGAGCTGCACGAGATCGACATGCTCGGCTTTTCGCTCGGCGGATACATCGCGCAGGAGCTGGTACTGATCCGCCCGCGGCTCGTCCGCCGCCTTGTGCTCGCCGGAACCGGGCCGCAGGGTGGGGAGGACATGCACGGCTTCACGGACGAGATCTTCGAACACGGGACCCACGACCAGATTGCACCGGAAGACATCCTGACGCTGTTCTTCGCGCGCAGCGAGACCAGCGTCGCCAAGGGCCGCGAGTTCATCGAGCGCATCTTCACCCGCACGGAGGACCGCGACACGCCCGCCGCGCTCAAGGTGCGGGACGCCCAAATGGACGCCGTCACCGCATGGGGCATTCCCGACCCAACTAGGCTCAATCGCCTCGCCGGCATCACTCAACCGGTGCTGGTGGCGAACGGCGACAACGACCGGATGGTCGGGACGAAGAACTCGTACCTGCTCGCCGAAAGCCTCCCGAACGCACGGCTGAAGATCTACCCGGACGCGGCGCACGCCTTCCTGTTCCAGTACCCGGTCGAATTCGCGGGCGAGGTCGATCGGTTCTTGAAGGAGTAGGCGGATGACGGGCACGTACCGGCGCGAGCTCGACTACCGCCAAACGGAGGGCGGCGGGGTGCGCGTCAGGCCGTTGTGGAACCGGCGGTCGCACAACCTCACGGTCGAGGTCGTCGACCGCGGCCTGGAGCGGGTGCTGGCGGTGCGGGACCCCAGCGTGGCGCGGAACGCTTTCTTGCACCCGTTGGCGTACATGCGGTGGCGGGCCAGACGCTGACGGCCGGCGAGAAGCCGGCCGCTGGCGCGTGGCAGTCCCACTAGGACATGCACGGACCGTGCCACGTGCATGGCGGCTTGAGCGGCCCGTCCCCTATCTGTCCCGGCCGGCGACGAGAATGATGACGGCCACGTCGGCACTCCGGTGGCCCCTGGGCACTGGAGGATTCGGGTGGCTCGCTTCCGCCGTCACCTTGGAACATGACGCGAGCAGTGGACGAAGCCTAGCTAGGCTCGATCTGATGCTTCTGCGTGGCCCGCGCCCTTCTCATCTCGCTGGTGCCGTGACGACCGTTGTCGTCGTGGTGGCCTGCACGCTGCTCATCTACCCGCTCAAGCAGGTAACGACGGTCTCCTCGCTGGGAGTCGTCTATCTGCTGGGCGTCGTTGTTGTTTCGGCGTATTGGGGCGTGTGGTTTGGCGTGGCCACGTCGGTGCTGAGCGCCGCCGCATTTAACTTCTTTCATCTGCCTCCGGTGGATGAATTCACGATCGCTGACGCCCGCAACTGGGTGGCCTTGGCGGCTTTCGTCGTCGTCGCGCTCGCGACCAGCTCCGTGAGTGAACTGGCTCGAGCGCGGGCCGTCGAGGCTGAGCGGCGTCGCGCTGAGGCCGACCTCACCGCGGAGATGGCGCAGACCCTGCTGGCGCGTGTGGACGTCGAGCGTGCCCTGCCGCCGATGGGCCGTCGATTGGCGGCCATGTTGGATCTTCCGTGGGCCACGATCTCGCTTGGCGAGGAGAGCGCGGACCAGCGCCGCGAAGCGATCGCACTGTCCGTCGCTGAGCGGCGGCTGGGCACGCTAGTCGTCCCCGCGGGGCTGCGCCCGAGCCTGGCCGCGCGCCTGCGCGAGCGGGTGGTGCCTGCGCTCGCATTCTTGCTGGCCGTGGCCCTGGAGCGCGAGCGATTGATCGGGGCAGCGGTGGAGACGGAGGCGCTCCAGCGTAGCGACGCGGTCAAGACGGCCGTGCTGCGTGCCGTCTCGCACGACTTGCGCTCCCCAGTCACCGCAATGGTCGCCGCGGGCGCCGCTGTGCGCGCGCCTGAGCTCACGCTGGCTGAGCGCGATGAGCTCGGCGGGCTGGTGGTCGAGGAGGGCGCGCGACTATCGCGGCTTATCGAGGATCTGCTGGACCTCTCGAGGTTGGAGGCACAGGCCGCCGCTCCGCGGGCGGCTGAGTTCTCCGTCGAGGAGGTCATCGATGCCGCGCTTGCCGCCCAGCCGTCTGGCGCTGCATTCGACGTGCGCATCGATGCGGCACTCCACTCGGTGCGCGCGGACTTCGTGCAGATAGAGCGCGCGCTCGCCAATCTCCTCGAGAATGCGAGTCGCTACTCGAACGGCGCGACCGTAACCGTACGCGCCAGGGCGGCTGGCGACCGAGTCGTGATCCGTGTGATCGATCGCGGCACAGGAATCTCGGCCGTCGAGCAGGAGCGGATCTTCGAGCCCTTCTATCGTGCTCCGGCCGTAGCCGCAGCTACACACACGGGCTCCGGTCTGGGGCTTGCCATCGCGAAGGGATTCATCGAGACCAACGCAGGGACAATCGAGGTCGAGTCCGCCCCAGGCCAGGGGACGAGTTTTGTGGTGGCGTTGCCTGCCGTCGCCGGGCTGGAGGGCTGATGACCGGCGGCAGTGGGAACGGGCGGCGGATACTCGCTTGCGATGACGAGCTGAGGATTCTTCGCGCGCTGAAGCTCGTGCTGCGGCCGGAGGGCTTCGAGGTATTGGCCGCCGCCAGCATGGAGGAGGCGCTAAATGTCGTGGCGCTGTCGCCGGTGGAAGCAGCGATTGTGGACCTCGTGCTCCCCGATGGAAACGGCATCGACCTGTGTAAGCGTCTGCGTGAGTGGAGCTCGATGCCCATCATCGTCCTCTCGGCCGTCGGTGAAGAGGAGGAAAAGGTCCGAGCGCTGCGAGCGGGCGCTGACGACTACATCACCAAGCCGTTCGGTCCGCAGGAGCTCGTGGCACGGCTGGAGGCTGCTCTCAGGCGCGCGTCGCCCGACCCGGAGGACAGCGTGATCGCCGCCTCAGGATTGGAGGTCGATCTCGCGGCCCATTCCGTCCGGCGAGATGGCGCGGATATCCATTTGACCCGGACCGAGTTTGCGCTCCTTCGGGTCCTGGTCCGCAATCGCGGGCGGCTGATGACCCACCGGGATCTGCTGGTCGACGTGTGGGGGATCGAGTACGCCGACGACATCACGGTGCTGCGTGGCCAGATTGCAAATCTCCGGCGCAAGATCGAGCCGGACGCGGGGCCGCGTCGGCACTACGTCCGGACCGAGCCCGGCATCGGCTATCGGTTCGACCCCAAGTAACTGCCGCTCACACACCTGAAGATCACCGACCACGCGCCGGGCGCAACTTACTAGTCACCCTCGGCGTGTCGGAGGATGATCGCGGCGCCCAGCAAGCCGCAATCCTGACGAGTCTGGCGGTCCGGTGGTCGGCTGAGAACCGCATCGTCGGCATGTACGAAATCGGTACGCCGGCGGTGCAATTCGGTACACGGCCTGTACGCCCGTGAGCACACAATGAGCCTCATGGACGCGGTCGCGATTCTACTCGCCGTCGTATTCGTCGCCATCATGCTGGCGGCGATCAAGGGCATTGATCGCATATGAGCATCTCACTTCCGGTCGCTTCATTTGTGGCTCACATGAGCGGAGCGGACTTCTTCGGGCTGCTCGTCTCTGTGCTCGTGATCCTCTATCTCGTCTATGCGCTTTTGCGCGGTGAGAGGTTCTAGCGCATGACACTTGGTGGGTGGACTCAGGCAGTTGTGTTCTTCGCCATCCTGGTGGCCATTACACCGGTGCTGGGCGCGTACATGGCACGGGTGTACACCGGCGAGAACGTCTTGCTCTCGCGCGTGTTTGGTGGATTCGAGCGAACGATCTACCGCTGCATTCGCGTCGACACGCGCAAGGCGCAGGACTGGAAAGCCTACGCGGCGAGCCTGCTCCTGTTCTCGCTGGCCGGGTGGCTGCTGCTGTACCTCATCCTGCGGACACAGACCGTCCACCCGTTCAATCCCCAAGGCTTTCATTCGGCACCATGGAACGTGACATTTAATACCGTCACCTCGTTCCTGACGAACACCAACTGGCAGTACTACAGTGGCGAGACGACGATGACGTACTTCAGCCAGATGGCCGGGCTGACGGTACAGAACTTCGTCTCCGCCGCCGTCGGCATCTGCGTCGCCGTGGCCCTTATCCGCGGAATCGTCGGTCGCAGCGGCAAGGGGCTTGGCAACTTCTGGCAGGACCTGGTGCGGACGGTCCTGTATGTCCTTCTACCGATCTCGGTGATCGCCGCGCTGGTGTTCGTCTCACAAGGGGTAATCCAGACCTTGGGCCACTATCTGAGCTTCACCGGCCCGACTGGGCTGAGCGGACACATAGCGATGGGGCCGGTGGCCTCTCAGGAGGCAATCAAGAACCTGGGCACCAATGGCGGCGGATTCTTCAACAGCAACGCGGCGCACCCGTTTGAGAACCCCAGCGGGCTGACGAACATCCTCGAGCCGTTGCTGATGCTCGCGATCCCGGCGGCGCTCACAGCCACCTACGGCCGCATGGTCGGGAGCCGCCGCCAGGGGTGGGCGCTCTTCGCAGCGATGACGGTCATGTTCGTCGTCGGCTTCACGGTCCTCTATGCGGCCGAGGTGCACGGCTCGCCCGCCCAGCACGCGGCGGGTCTGCACACCGTCGCGACTCACGGCTCAATCGGTGGAAACCTGGAAGGCAAGGAGCTGCGCTTCGGCACGGCCGGATCGGCGCTGTTTGACACCACGGCCACAGCCACTTCGACGGGCGCCGTCAACTCGGCGTTTGACTCGCTGACTGGGCTCGGCGGTGCCGTGCCAATGGCGAACCTAGGGACCGGAGAGGTGATCTTCGGTGGCGTCGGCAGCGGTCTCTACGTGATGCTCCTCTACGCCCTCATCGCCGTGTTCATCGGCGGCCTGATGGTCGGGCGAACTCCGGAGCTGTTGGGGAAGAAGATCGAGGCGAGAGAGATCAAGCTCGCCACGCTGGGAATTCTGATCACCCCCCTCACGGCGCTCGCTGCGACCGCGATCGCCATCGCCGACCATGCGGGCCGCGTGTCGATCTTCAACACGGGACCGCAGGGGTTCTCAGAGACGTTCTATGCCTACCTGTCACAGGCCAACAACAATGGTTCAGCGTTCGCGGGCTACACGGGCTTTATCCAGCCCAACGCCGGCAGCGTCGGCTCACACGGGATTACCTTCGCCGACCTGCTCGGCAGCTTCAATCTCGCCTTTGCGCGATATGCACCGATCCTGTTTGTCCTTGCGGTCGCCGGTTCGCTCGCCGGCAAGCGGGTGAGCCCGGCTGGCCTCGGCACCATGCGCACCGACAATCCGACGTTCGTCGTGCTGCTCCTCGGCGTGATCGTCCTAGTCGGTGCGCTCACCTTCTTCCCAGCACTGATCCTTGGGCCGATCGTCCAAGCCTTGACAGGACATCTCTACTGAAATGGACGTTCGTCGCAACATCATCGCCGCCGCGCTTTCGATGCTCGTGATGACCGTGCTGCTCGGCATCGCCTATCCGCTTGCCATCACCGGTATCAGTCAAGTGACGTTTCCTGGGAACGCGAACGGGCAACAGATCCACCGCGCGGGCAGGCTGGTGGGATCGAAGATCATCGGCCAGAACTTCGGCACGGCAGTGCTCGAAAAGAACGGGAAGCCAAAGGAAGTAAAAGGCGCACTGGTGACCGAACCCGACCCGAGTTACTTCCAGACGCGTCCCTCGGCCACCGAAGGTGGGGCGGACAACGCCGCCGCGAGCACGTTCTCAAACCTGGGCCCGAACAGCGTCAAGGCCGAGGAAGGGGACGCTGAACGGATCAAGGAATATCTCGCGCTGAACAAGCCCTACGATCCGGCGCTCACCGTCGCAGAGATCCCGGTGGACGCGATCAACACCTCGGCATCGGGCTTTGACCCCGAAATCTCGGTGGCAAACGCCGGCGTCCAGGCCCACAGAATCGCGACCGTGCGCCGGCTCGCGCTCTCGCGCGTGACGCAACTCATCGCGAAGCACACCAGCGACCGTTCGCTCGGCGTCTTCGGTGAGTCAGCTGTGAACGTGCTCGAACTCAACCTCGCGCTCGCGCGCATGTCAGGAGGCCGCTGATGTCCGTAGCTGCAAGCTCCGAGCGAAAGTCGATCTCCCTGTTTCAGCGAGACATCGTGAGCCGCGCCCTTCTCGACAGCCTGATCAAGCTCGATCCCCGCGTGCAGGTGCGCAATCCCGTGATGTTCGTCGTCGAGATTGGCGCCGTACTGACCACAGTCGCGTGGCTGATACAGGTCGGTGGTGGAAAGCCGCTCGGGGGCGGGCACGACCCGACATGGTTCACCTTCACGGTCTCGATTTGGCTGTGGTTGACGGTCGTGTTCGCAAATATCGCGGAGGCGTTCGCCGAGGGGCGGGGTCGCGCGCAGGCCAACACGCTTCGTGCAATGCGCCGCGAGACCGTCGCCACACTGCGTAACGGCTCGACGATGCCGGCGTCGCACCTGCAGCGTGGCGACATCGTGGTCGTGCAGGTCGGGGAGCTGATCCCCGGAGACGGCACGGTGATCGAAGGCATCGCCACGGTCGACGAGTCCGCGATCACGGGTGAGTCCGCTCCTGTCATACGCGAGTCAGGAGGGGATCGGAGCGCCGTGACCGGCGGCACCCGCGTGAACTCCGATCGGATCGTGGTGGAGATCACCCAGGAGCCCGGGCACTCCTTCCTCGACAGGATGATCGCGCTCGTGGAGGGGGCGCAGAGGCGCAAGACGCCGAACGAGATCGCACTCGGGATCCTGCTTGCAGCGCTGACCCTCGTCTTCATCGTCGTCGTCGCCACGCTACGCCCGTTTGGCCTCTTCGCGCAGACCAGCATCTCCGAGACGACCCTGGTCGCGCTCCTGGTGGCGTTGATTCCAACCACAATCGGGGCGCTGCTCTCGGCAATCGGGATCGCCGGGATGGACCGACTGGTGCGTCGCAACGTACTCGCCCTCTCCGGGCGCGCGGTGGAGGCCTCCGGCGACGTCGATGTCCTGTTGCTCGATAAGACCGGGACCGTCACGCTCGGAAATCGACAGGCCTCCGAGTTCATCCCCATGCCCGGCGTCGAGGAGGCCGATCTCGCGGAGGCCGCGCAGCTTGCCTCTCTGGCGGATGAGACGCCCGAGGGTCGCTCGATCGTGGTGCTAGCCAAGACCTACGGTATCCGCGAGCACGACATGGGCTCTGCCGGGGCTGAGTTTGTTCCCTTCACGGCGGAGACGCGCATGAGCGGCGTGAATCTCGACGGCCAGCAACTCCGCAAGGGCGCTGGTGACGCGATCATTCAATTCGCCGAACAGGAGGGCGGCCAGGCTCCACCCGAGCTCGTGGCCCAGCTAGATCGCGTTGGGCGCGAGGGTGGCACACCCCTCGCGGTCGCACGCAACAGCCAGATCCTCGGCGTCGTCTACTTGAAGGACACAATCAAGGAGGGCATCCGCGAGCGCTTCGACCAGCTGCGCGCGATGGGCATCCGGACCGTGATGGTCACTGGCGACAACCGCCTCACTGCCGCCAAGATCGCGGAGGAGTCGGGTGTCGACGATTTTCTCGCCGAAGCGACGCCCGAGGCGAAGTTGGCGCTGATCCGCGAGCGCCAGCACGAGGGCTATCTCGTGGCGATGACCGGTGATGGGACCAACGATGCTCCGGCCCTGGCCCAAGCCGACGTGGGCGTCGCGATGAACACGGGAACTCAGGCGGCACGCGAGGCCGGGAACATGGTCGACCTCGATTCCAACCCGACGAAGCTGATCGAGATCATCGAGGTCGGCAAGCAGCTACTGATCACGCGTGGCGCACTCACGACATTTTCGATCGCAAACGACGTCGCCAAGTACTTCGCCATCCTGCCGGCGATCTTCATCTCCACGTACGCGGCAAGCTCCGGCGCGAAGGGACCGCTGCACGTCCTGAACATCATGAGCCTCGGCGACCCGAGCTCGGCGATCGCCTCGGCCGTGATCTTCAACGCGCTCATCATTCCGGCGCTGATCCCCCTTTCACTGAAGGGAGTCCGCTACCGCCCGATCGGCGCGAGCGCGCTGCTGCGGCGCAACCTCTGGATCTACGGACTCGGCGGCATCATCACCCCTTTCGTCGGGATCAAGCTCATCGACCTGGTCATCCACAACTTGCTCGGCGCATGAAGGACGCGGGCGCTGTGATACCCGCGCCGCTCCTCGGCTGGCGTCGCCGGCATCCCCGAGCGGCATGGCTATCCGCTCGCCTCCGCGCCCGCTCACTCGATCGCCAGCTCGGTGCCGGGGTCCCACCATGGCAGTCGCCGACGCTCGCCGCCCGCGCGCGCCAGCTGACGAGCGACCGCAACCGCGACACGCTCGCCCGCTCCCTGGAGCGTCTGGTCGAGCTGGCCGAGGAGCCGCCGACGCCCTACAGAACCTCGGTCATTCCGCCCTGCCGCCCACAAGTCCGCGAGGCACGCCCCCTGATGCTTGCGATGGCCCACCGCCTGCGAGCACGCGAACCGGTGGACGCGCGCGGCGTCGCTCGCCTAAACGACATCCTCACCGACGGCGCCGGGCCCTGCTACGTCCCGAGTCGCCCTGACGCGCTGAGGCTGGAGCTGGAAATCGTCGACAAGCTGCTCGATGTGCGGGACTGACCGAACCCCACGAGCTCACGCGATCTGAGTGCAACGTCCGCACCGATCGGCTCCCAAAACGATGAGCCCGGCTCCCGCTGGACCGCTCCGATCTGCCCCGCCATGAGCGAGCAGCGCGGCCACCACAAGATCCTGCTCGGGATGGCGGCCGGCGTCGGCAAGACGTTCCGAATGCTTCAGGAGGGCCACGCGGAGCTCGAGCGCGGCCGCGACGTCGTCGTCGGATTGGTCGAGACTCACGGGCGCGCTGACACCGCCGCGCTTCTGGCTGGGTTCGAGGTGCTCCCGCGCCGTGGTGTCGTCTACCGCGGCATCCCGCTCGACGAGATGGACCTCCCCGCGATCCTGCGCCGTTCGCCGGGAGTCTGCCTCATCGACGAGCTGGCGCACACCAACGCGCCCGGCGTCGAGCACAGGAAGCGCTATGAAGACATCGAGGATGTCCTCGACGCCGGCATCAACGTCACCTCCACCCTCAACGTCCAGCACCTCGACTCGCTCAACGATCGCATTGCTGAGCTGACGGGAATCACCGTACGCGAGACCGTGCCTGACCTCGTGCTCACCTCAGCCGACGAGGTCGTGCTTATCGACGTGTCACCGGAGACGCTGCTTGACCGATTGCGCGCGGGCAAGGTCCACCCGCCTAGGCAGGTCGACGAGGCCCTCAACAACTTCTTTCGCATCGAGACGCTCGCCGCGCTCCGCGAGATCACGTTACGCCAGCTCGCGGAGGAGGTGGAGGCCAAGCGGGTCGACATCGACGTCGTCGGGGCCAGTGGCGAACTGCTCGTGCATGACGCTCCACAGCCCGTGGGCGAGCGTCTCATGGCCCTCGTCGAGCCGTATCCCAGCTCCCAACGGCTCGTGCGTCGTGCGTGGAGATCGGCACAGCGACTGGGGTCCGATCTTGACCTCCTCTGGGTCAAGCCTCCGGCCGCGTCGCTCACTACCGAGCAGGAAGCCACGCTCACCGCCCAGCATCAGCTCGCGTCCATGCTCGGCGCGAAGCTCCTGATCGAGGAGGCCGACGAAGTGGCGGCGACCGTTGCGCGCGTCGCCACGCAGCGCGACACGACCTACATCCTCATGGGCCGCTCTCGCCGACCTCGCGGACTGAACCGGTTGCGTGTCCCGTTGGCGCAACAACTGATGGAACTCCTACCCGGTGTGGACGTGCGGATCGTCGCCGATCGCGCCCTCCGCCATGAGGCCACGAGACCAACGCCGACGTGATGATTCTGAGCTGGGTGTGCAGCCCAACCGCGAGGGAGACATGATGGACGCCGTGGCGCACGGCACCGAAGGTCACACTCATAAGCTCGTGACGTCGCCCTCTCTCCGCACTACCGAACTTCGGCGAGCCGCCCGTCTCTGCGCTTTAACGGTGGGATGGAACACGATCGTGGGCGGGACCGCCGTGGCGACCGCGGTCTCCACGCGTAGCCTGTCGTTGATCGGATTCGGGATCAACGGTGTGGTCGATTCCTCGGCATCGGCGGTGCTCGTGTGGCGGTTCCGCGCCGAGGAAGCTGGACACGCCGACCGCGCGCAACGCGCCGAGCGGCTTGCGCTGCGGATCGCCGGAGCGGCGTTTCTGCTCATCGCGCTTTACCTCATCATCCAGGCAACCCGGTCGCTGAGCGCGGGACGTCATTTTCAGGCCACGGTGTTCGGAATCGCCGAGGCCACGGCGGCGCTCCTTGTACTGCCGCTTCTCGCGTCTGCGAAGTATTCGCTCGCCCTGCGTCTTGGCAGCCGCGCGCTTCGCGCCGACAGCCTCCTCACTTGGTCTGGCGTCGCCCTGGCGTCGCTTGCACTTGCCGCGCTCATCGCGCAACGCGTTCTCGGCTGGTGGTGGGCCGATCCGATCGGAGCACTCGTCATCGCCGGGCTCCTAGCTTGGCAGGGGTCGCAGGCCGTCCGTCCGAGACGGTTGCCTACGAGTGCTGGGAGAGGGGAGACGGGTTGATAATCGAGGCAGTCAGATGGCTCGCGCCGCCGAGGTTGGCCCAGAACCTTGGCAACAAGCCGAACGCTGTGCCCAGACGACGATGGGATGACGCTGCACCGGCTATTACGCCGACCTCATGCTCGTCGCCTTTCGCGGGGGAGCAACCGATGCGCCGGTGCTTACCCGACCCGCTCGTCCAGCGCGGCGAAGATGAACGCGCCCGAGGCGAGCACCACAAAGGCCAGCAGGCAGGTGATCCCGACCGCGTGCTCCCAGTCCCCTTCGGCCACGTTGAGCAGGCCGAAGCCCGCGATCAGACAAGCGATTGCCCCGCGTCGGGCGAGGCCCGCCTGGGGCCGGGGCAACCCCGGGGTCCGGCCGGCGGTCGGGTCCTGCTCGGGGGCCTGGAAGCGCCCGCGCAGCATCAGCCGGAACAGCAGGCCGAGCGACGGGAACAGGATCGCGCCACCGACCAGAACCGCCACAACCACCCAGACCAGCGTGTCGTGTCCCGAAGCAGCGCGTTCTACTGTGAGCCCGGGCAGGATCGTCGGCCAGCGAGCGAGCGCCCACCCCGCGATGATCGCCGCCACCGCCGCGGCGGCGCCGAAGCGGGCCGGCTCGAAGCGGCGGCGCACGACGAAGAAAAGCGTCGACAGCCCTGCGAGCGCGGAGACGATCACGGCCGGCAGGGCGCGACCGCTGACGAGAGAGTCGTACAGGGCACGGTTGTCAGAGCGGACGACGAAGATGCAACCGACCGCGAGCGCACCGGCGATCGCGCCCATCGCCAGCGCGCGTGCACGGAAGGCCCGCTCAAGCTCCGGCTCGGAGTCGCGGGCCGCGTCGGCGGCGAGATAGACCGCCGCCAGGTACGCGCAGCTGGCGACGGCCAGCAGTCCGATGAAGACCGAGCTCGCATTGAGCCAGCTCGAGAAGAGATGGCTGCCGGCTTCGCCGCCCGGACGCACGCGACCGGTCGCGATCGCTCCCGCGGCCGATCCCAGCGCGAACGGCACGAGTACCGACGACAGCGAGAAGATCGTGTCGATCAGGCCGAGCTCGCGCGCGCTCTCGGCACCGGCTCGCAGTGCGTAGGCGGCGCCGCGGAAGATGATCCCGATCACCGCGATGAACAGCGGCACGGGCAGCGTCGCGGCGATCGCCCCGAAGGCCCCCGGATAGGCGGTCCAGAACACCGTGAGCACGAAGATCAGCCACACGTGGTTGGCCTCCCACACGGGAGCCATCGAGTTGTGCGCGTACTCGCGCACCTGCTTGGCGTGCTCGCCGCGCCCGGCTAGCAGCTGCCAGAAGCCGGCGCCGAAGTCGGCGCCGCCTAGTACTGCGTAGAAGGCGAGCCCAGCGAGCACGAACACCAGCGGTAGCGCCTGCAGCAACATCGCTACACCGGGTCCGCTTGCGAGGTCGGGCCTGAGGGCAGATCGAGCGGCGCGCGGGCGAGGCGGCGCAGCACCCAGGCGAGGCCGCAAGCGACGAGCAGGTAGCTGGCGGCGAGCAGCCCGTATCCGACCGGGATGCCGTGGGCGCCGGTGACAGCGGCGGCCGTCGGCATGACGCGGTAGACCACCCATGGCTGGCGGCCGACCTCGGTCACCACCCAGCCCGCGATGAGCGCGACGACAGCGAGCGGCGCCGCCAACACGACACCCCGATAGAACCAGCGCGACTGGGGCAGTCGTTTGCGTCTCAGCCGCACGACGACGAACCAGACGCCGAGCAGGGCAAGCAGCGTGCCGATCCCGACCATCGCCTGGAAGGCGATGCGCACGACGTTGACGGGCGGCCGCTCATCGGGCGGGACCGCCTCCAGCCCCTGCACCGTCGCATTCCATTCGTGGTGGGAGAGGAAGGAGAGCAGGTGGGGGATTTCGATCCCGTACTTGATCTCGTTGCCGCTGTACCAGCCAAGGAGGTGCTCGGGCGCCCCGCGCGTCGTGTGATACAGACCCTCGAGTGCCGCGAGCTTCGTCGGCTGCGTGCTGGCGACCTCGCGCGCGGCCCAGTCGCCGACAAGGATCTGCACCGGCGAGGCGAGCGCCGCGATCGTGAGCGGGACCGTGAGCGCCGTGCGCTCGTAGCGCCGCCAGCGGCCGCGCAGGCGAGCGTATGCGTACACGCCCGCCACGATAAAGCCGCTGACGATGTAGCCGGCGATGTACATGTGGATCAGCTCGTTCCACAGGAAGCTGTTGGCGAACAGCGCCTTGAAGGGGTCGATGTCGACCACGCGACCGGCGCTGAGGCGGAAGCCGCCGGGGTGGTTCATCCACGCGTTGACCGAGATCACCATCAGCGAGCCCGTCAGGCCGGTGATCACGATCGGCACGCCGCTGAGCAGATGCGCCCGCGGCGAGAGGCGTCCCCAGCCGTACACATAGATGCCGATGAAGATCGCCTCCATGAAGAACGAGAAGCCCTCGATCGCGAAGCCCAGCCCGAAGACGCCGCCGAACGTACCGGTGAAGTGCGGCCACAGGAAGCCCATCTCGAAGCTCAGCACGGTGCCCGTGATCACCCCGACGGCGAACAGCGCCACCATCACCTTCGCCCAGCGGCGGGCGATGGTCAGATACAGCGGGTCGCCGCGGCGCCGGCCCAGCCACTCCATGAGCAGGACCATCGCCGGGAACGAGATCCCGAACGCCACCAGCGGGATGTGCACCATGAACGACAGGGCCTGCATCTGGCGGGCCTGCAGCAGGTACTGTTGGTGCACCGGTACGAACATGCTGGTCGAGACCAGGCTTGTCATCTCAGCCGACGTCGTTCCTCCAGTCGGCACCACGACAGCGCCGAGAGGCCAGACTGCGCGCGTGTCGGGGTCATGCTACGCCTTCGTCCCTGGCCGATCGGCGCGGCTCCGGCGCTGACGCCACCAAGACGCAGGCATCCGGAGCGAGAGGACCGAATCGTCGTCGTCGGCAACGAGAAAGACAGTGTGCCGGTAGGAACGCTGGGTAGCATTAGACGTGCAATTGGCTTGGAGCACCTTCGATGAACGAGTACGTCGTGATCTACGAGCAGGGGGAGGACGGCGGTTGGGGGGCATACATCCCAGATCTGCCGCGCGTCGTGGCCCTGGGTGCGACGCGCTCCGAGGTTGCTGAGCGAATCGAGGAGGCGGTGTCGGCATACGCCGAGAACCTGCGCGAGCTCGGGCAGACGCTGCCGGCTCCGCACCATTCGGCCGGGACCATAGTCGGCTAGCCCGTTGCCTGACCAGGATGCACGGTCAAGCGTTCGGCTCTATTCCGGTTGGCCGTCCGAGCCCCGTCGTGTCATCAACCGCATCGAACAGAATCGTCTGTTGCCACGCCGTTGCCACGGTCCGCCTGGTAGAACCCGCGCGCCGCCTCACTCTGGTCCAAAACCACCGATTTGCAGCCACCACGTATGCGCCCGAGTGGACTCGAACCACCCGGAGAAATCTCTCCACAAGGCCCTCAACCTCGTACGGCCGGCGTAGATGCTTCCAGGAGCGTGCGGATCGTCCATTCTGTGAGGTTTGATGGACGCATAGGACACATCGGACGGTTTGGCTGTTGCCAAAACGTTGCCACGAGGGCACGCGCAGTCGACCCAATCGTCGGAACGCTCCGAGAGGTTAGGAACGCGGGGTTGGCGGGGAGCCCGGCCGATACTGCGTGCTGGCCGACATCAGGTCATGCCTCCACGAGGCCGTTACGGATTGCGTAGCGGGTGAGCTCGACGCGGTCGCGCATGCCGAGCTTCTCGAGGATGTTCCCCCGGTGGCGATCGACTGTCTTCTCGCTGATCACTAGTGCCTCTGCGATTTGGCGGTTCGTGTAGCTCTCGGCGACGAGCTTGATGACTTCGGTCTCCCGCGCGGTAAGCGGGTCGCGTGGCTCCTCGCCGTTGTGGGCGCGCCGCAGGTAGTCGTTAATCAACGCGGTGACGGCACCGGGGTAAAGGAAGGGCTCGCCGCGGATCGTGGCCCGGCAGGCCTCCACAAGATCGCGGTCCGCGGCCCGCTTGACGACGTAACCTGACGCCCCTGCTTTGAGTGCCTCGTATAGGTACTGCTCGCTCTCGTGCATCGAGAGGATGAGGATCGGCAGCTCGGGAGAGCGTTGCTGGAGCTCTCTCGCTGCCTGCAGCCCAGTCATTCTCGGCATCGAGATATCTAGTATCGCGAGGTCGACGTCCGTGCTTAGAGCGAGCTTGACGGCCTCTGCGCCATCGTCGGCTTCGGCGATCACCGTCAGGTCGGGCTTTGCATCGAGGATGAGACGCAGTCCGCGTCGCACGAGAGCGTGGTCGTCGGCGAGCAGGATTCTCGTTGTCAGGCGCTGCACAGCGCACCGTTCAGCGGCAGCTCGAGACGCAACTCTGTACCGGGCCCATCGATTGGCGTTTCAATCCTGAGGTCGGCTCCGATCAGTCCGGCTCGTTCCTGCATCCCGCGGATCCCGCTTCCGTCGCTTGCGACCCCGTTTGGCAGGCCGCGACCGTGGTCGCGGACGGTAAGGGTGAGCCGATCAGCGTCGCTTGCGAGGGTCAGCTTCACTCTGTCCGAGGCGGCGTGGCGGGCCACGTTTGTCAACGCCTCCTGTGCGACTCGATACACGACAAGCTCCACTTCGCTGCTGAGTCGCGGCATCGGCGTGTGGATTTGCCGGTCAACCCGTAACCCGGCGCGCCGTCCGAATCCGTCGCCGAGTGCTGCCAGTGCGCTCGCGAGTCCCAGATCCCTAAGCGTCTCGGGTCGTAGGTCGGTTGCGATGCGCCTGACGTCCTCGAGGCTCGCGCGCGCCGCGTCCTGTGCTTCGCTCAGGTCCGCGCTCATATCCGCGGGCAACCGCTCCTCCAGTCGGCTCAGCTGAAGCAGCACGGCGGTCAGTGTCTGCCCAACCTCATCATGCAGTTCCTGAGCGATGCGCAACCGTTCGGACTCGTGCGCGGCGAGAACCCGCCGGGTCGCCTCTCGCCGCTCCAGCTCCAGCCGCTCGAGCATCTCGTTGAACGTCACCGCGAGCTCGCCGGCCTCCGACGTGGGCCGGGCGTCGGGGATCCTCTGCCCGGGCTTGCTCAAGTCGACCTGTGTAGCGAGCGCGGTCAACGAACGCAGAGGTGCAAGGAAGCGGTGCACCACGACCACGTTTATTAGTGTGACCAATCCGAGCGTAACCACGATGATGATCGCCTCGTCCACCGCGAAAGACGAGAACTTACGGGGAGCGAGAACCAGGACCGTCAGGACACATGCCGCCAGGAGCAGAAAGGCATTGGTCACGACCAGCCGTTGACGAAGCGATCGGTAACGCGCTCGCCCAGGTAGGCCCAGCGTACGATCCCTGACGGATGCGGTCATGCCAGCATTCTTGCGCGGAACGACGTCGTGACTCAACAGCGTTCCAGGCTCAAGTAGGACTCCGTCCCCGATGCAAGCGTCGTGGTGACCAACCGGCCAGTCGGCTGGACGCGCAGGACCCGCCCCTCAGGGGGCTCGACGAAGGGGGACTCGCGCCTGCCACTGACCACCTTATGACTGGCCGCGAGCTTCGCCGGACGATCGATCTGGCGCTGGGTCAGGCGCTCCACAATCTCGCTCGACACCTCCTCTGCGTCGAGGACCGCCCAGGCCATTCGCTCGATGATTTGGTGGGAGGAGTGCTCGTCGGCCAAGTGGTCCGGCTTGACCTCCTCGTTCATGAACACAGGGACGTCGATCTTCGGCTGTCGCGGCAAGTCGGCTATTACGATGATCCTCGCCATGAGCTTCTCCTTGAGAGTTGCGTGGTTACGTGTTCACTCGGCAACGGGAGCGGGCCGCCGGCCGGGGGACCACCCCGTCCAGGTCGATCCGGTCTCTATCGCCATCGGATCGGGCGCCTCGCCTGGCAACAGCTCGAGCTTCCGCAGCATTCCGCTCTCGCGGGAATCGAGCTCACGTGCGGATATCCGCAAGATCTGTCCGATCTCGCCCCGCGGTATACGGGCCAAGAGCATCCCAAACAGCGGTTGCTCGGCATCGTCCAGTCTGCGTCGCAACATGCCGGCCAGCGGCGGGGATACCCTCGGCAGCAATCGCCTACCACGCGCCACGGCGCGGACGACATCGCAGAGCTCCGAGCCGAGGACTCCCTTGTTGAGCAAGGCATCGGCTCCCGCGACTGCGCAGCAGGCCGCTAGATGGTCGTTTGCAAAGGCCGAAAAGATGATCACGCGAGGCTGCCTCGCCATCCACTTAAGCCTGCGGCAAACCCACAGGCCGTTGCGCCCGCCAAGGTGGTAGTCCAAGACGGCCACGTCGATCCTCTCGTGCTCAGCTTGGGCGACCGCTGCCTCGGCGTTCACGCACACCGACTCGACACTGAAGTCCCGCTGCCCTTCTAGCAACTGCACCAGCCCCAACCGAACGGCTGGATGATCGTCCACGACCAGCACGCGAATCTGCTGGAGCGTCGAATCGGTCGCACGTTCGCGACCTGGGCTCCTCGTTTCGACCGTTCGCGTCGCGCTGGACATCGTTCCTCCTTGCTTGTAGTTCGTGTTGACAGGCTTCCAGGCCCAGTCCGGTTGCGGAATGGGGTGGGCACCCCATCATTCGTTCGTGGCTTTGGGCCCCTCCCAACGCGGGCCTCTCGTTCACCGTGGCGCTACATCAGGGTTGGTGGCTACTCGCGCGCGACGCTCTTCCTTGGCGGCGTAGAGGACCATGGTCGAACGGGAGATCGACTTCATCGAGGCGCCGCTCGGGGTTAGCGCCTGATGTGCTCGACACCAGCGTCAAGTACGAGCTGGAAGGGCAGCGAGAACAGGAGCCCGTAGGCGGGCGGCGAACGGGCCGTGACTTGATCGGGCAGGGAGCTGCAGCTAGCGGACGGGAATGTCGGCCGCGATCAGCGTGCCACCGTCGCGCCGGCTTTCCACCCGGAGGCTTCCGTCGAGGCGCCTTGGCCCGAGGCTGCGTCGCCTGCGCAGATCGGAGAACTCCACAAGCTGCCGGGTCCGTCCATGCGCCCGAGTGGACTCGAACCACCACGGAGAAATCTCTCCACAAGGCCCTCAACCTTGCGCGTCTACCAATTCCGCCACGAGCGCAGAGGGGCGAGTATATCCCGGCTTTGACGCTGCTCCACGCGCTGTCAGTCATGCCGCGTGCGGCACTTGCATCCGTCCACACCCGGCGCTACAGTGCGAACACGTGTTCGTTTCGGGCCACAGTCAACCCCAAGAGGGAGTCCCGCAGACATGGATCTGACCAAGCGCCAGCAGGAGATATTCGAGTTCATCCGCAAGTACTCGGCCAAGTACGGCTATCCGCCGACAGTGCGTGACATCGGCAAAGCCGTCGGCTTGGCTTCATCGTCAACGGTGCACGCACATCTCGCCAACCTCGAGAAGATCGGACTGCTGCGCCGCGACCCGTCAAAGCCGCGAGCTATTGAGTTGCTCGACCGCGCTGTTGGCACGGCGGTCGAGAGCGTGCGCGGGATCGTGCGCGGCGAAGGGCTGCCGCTGCTCGGCACCGTCGCCGCGGGCCAGCCGATCCTCGCCGAGGAGAACATCGAGGACTACGTGTCCGTCCCCGAGATGGCGGGGGGAGGGGAGGGGGCATACCTCCTTCGCGTCCGTGGCGACTCGATGAAGGACGCAGCGATCCTCGAGGGCGATCTCGTCGTCGTCCGACCGCAGGACACGGCCCAGGACGGCGACGTCGTTGTCGCTCTGCTTGGGGAGGAGGCCACCGTCAAGCGCTTCTTCCGCGAGGCCGATCACGTCCGGCTGCAGCCTGAAAACGACGGGATGGAGCCGATCCGAAGCAAGGAGGTCAAGGTGCTGGGACGCGTGGTTGGACTCCTGAGGAGCGTCTGAGCAGCCGCCGCCCGGAGGCTGCCGGTCGCACGCCGGCTCTTCACAGACCGGCTCGCGCGCGCTAAGTTTGACGAGCAGGTCAGGCAGCCGCGGAGGCGAGAGCCTTCGAGGAAAGTCCGGACATCAGAGGGCAGGGTGGTCGAGAGATCGACCCGGGGAAACCCGCGGGAAAGTGTCACAGAAACAAACCGCCGACGTTCGCCGTCCCACGTGAACGGCGGACGGGCAAGGGTGAAATGGTGCGGTAAGAGCGCACCAGCGTCGCGGTGACGCGGCGGCTGGGCAAACCCCACCCGATGCAAGGCCGAACGGGACCGCTTGCAGGTAGCCCGCCAAGGTCCAGGTAGGCCGCAAAGATGGATGGCTGCTCAACGACAGAATCCGGCTTATCGACCTGCTAAGGAAAACCCCCGCTTAGCGGGGGTTTTCTATGCACACCGGGCATGATCGATCGCGGGGGGCGAAAGCCCCCAGCGTGGCCGTCGAGTGATCAACCGGCGTTCTCGCCTGCGATCGGCAGGGTTTGGCGGCGAATCAACGCGTACCGGCCGTCCCGGTCGTCCCGCTCGGGCGCCTCGCCGTCGATGCTCGCCATCAGTGCCAGCACGTCGGGCGCTCGCTGTTGTTGGACGCACTGACACGCGTCTTGAAGGCCGGCGAGCTGATCGGGATCCGTGTTCTGCTCGTCTACGCCTCCGACGAGTGGACACGGAAGTGCTACCAGCGGTTCGTTTTTGAACGCTCACCGACGCGTCCACTGCACGCCGTCTTGATCAAGGATCTGCGCGCGACGATCGAAACCGCTGGCGCGGACCGCGCCGTGAGCGGGTTTCCGACAGCCAGAGGCGAGGGGCGACGAACCAGACGCGGCACGTCGCGCCGTAAGCCGCGACGCTCCGCGTCTGGTTCCCAAATCCGACTCCCTGTCGCCCAGCCCGGAGAATCATGACCGGCCGCAGACGAGCGACCGGCTGAGCGCCGCTGGCAACAGGGAGGCGATCCGAATCATCACGGCGAACCCACTGCGGGCCGGAGCCACAGCAGCCGGCGCGCGGTGCTATTGAAGCGAGACCCTAAGCGGTCCGGCTTTTGCTGCGCGTGGTTCGTTTCGCTTTCGCCGTGCGCGTCGTTTTACGGGCTGCTTTTCTGGCTTTTGCTTTTTTGGCTGTCGGTTTGCGTTTCGTTGCAGCCGTCAGGTCTTTCTGCAGCCGTTCCATGTCGCGCGCCACCGCTTTGTTGAGCTTCTCGACGTCGCGACCGGCGTCTTTTAGCCGTTTGGCGACGTCTTTGCCGAGGCCGCCGCCGAGCCCCGCCAGCTCCTTCTGGGTCGACTCGAGCGTCTTCTTGACCCGGCCGAGGACGCGGCCGTTCTGCTCGAGACGGGCTCGGGCAGCCTTCGTGGCCCGCGATCGAGCAGACGTCCTCGTCGATGATTTCGTCGATGTCGCTTTCCGAGCGGTGGCTTTCCGGGCGGGCGCTTTGCGAGACGTGGTTTTTCGAGCAGCGCTCTTCCTGGGCGAGGGCATGGGACGCTCCTTTTGAGTTGGTCTGCGAACGCTTGTTGCCGCGAGGTTCGCACTATTCCATGCTTGGCGACCTCGTGGCGCTCAGCTTGGACCGGTTGCCAGCTTGTTCTGTTGCGTGTTGGGGGCGATTCGCACGACGTCCCAAGCAAGCCCGAGCCGTTGGAGAGCGTCGATCAACCATCCTCCCGGGTCAAGCTGCCAGCGCGTGAGGCCGTGGTGTGCGGAGGTCGGAAAGGCGTGATGGTTGTT
Source organism: Solirubrobacteraceae bacterium (assembly GCA_035566835.1). Taxonomy (GTDB): domain Bacteria; phylum Actinomycetota; class Thermoleophilia; order Solirubrobacterales; family Solirubrobacteraceae; genus Palsa-744. Next base: position 901 of record DATMQG010000019.1, on the reverse strand, counting down.
GTGCCAGGCCTCGCCGAAAGTCGGCAGGGCCAGCCACGCGAGGTTGCGCGACTGATCGCCGGTGCTGAAGCGCCGGCGTCCGAAGAAGTGGCAGAGCGAGTTGATCGAGAACGTCGCATGGTGGAGGAAGAGGATGCGGACCGCGCCGCCCCACAGCAGGCCGGTCAGTCCGCCGAACAGCGAGCCGGTGAGGGCGACGCCGAGGCCGAACGGGAACGCCAGCCCGACAAGCACCCATAACGGGAACGTTCGGTTGATCGCGCTGATGGCGGGGTCGGCGAGCAGGTCCTTCGCGTAGCGCTCGGGGTTTGCGCGATCGACGCCGCGGAACATCCATCCGACGTGCGCGTGAAAGAGCCCTCGCAGAGCACCCCGCCAGCCGGCGCCGTGATCGGTGTGAGGGCTGTGGGGATCGCCGCTGCGATCGCTGAAGCGGTGATGCTTGCGATGGGTTGAGACCCACTCCGTCACCGGTCCCTCGACGGCGGCGGATCCGAGCACCGCGAACGCCGCCCTGATCGCAGGTCCGGTCTTGAAGCTGCGGTGCGTGAACAGGCGGTGGTAGCCGACGGTGATCCCGACGCCCGTGAGGATGTAGCTGACTGCCAGCACCACGAGGTCCTGCCAGTGCAGAACTCCTCCCCAGGCGAGCCACACGCTGACGCCCAGAAGGCCGAGCGGAACGACCGTCACGACCACGTTTGCGAGACGGTCGACCACCGCGTTCTGCAGTACGACCGAATCTTCGGCGTCAGGCTGGTGGCGCAACAGGATCTCCGTTCCCGAAAAGCGGCCTGCCGACCGCTGGGGTCGGCAGGCCGGGACGGGCGCTAGGCCGTTTGTACGTTGACGGCCTTGGGTCCCTTGTCGCCTTCTTCGGCCTCGTAGGAGACCTTTGCGC
>DATMQG010000018.1:0-38244 GCA_035566835.1 Solirubrobacteraceae bacterium | reverse complement strand
GCGCTACGGCTACCTCGCCGCAGTCAACTCGACCACGCTGCAGGACGGCTACGTCTTCGACCTCGGCGGCGGCTCGATGCAGCTCGTGCGCGTCGAGGACCGGCTCGAACGCGAGAGCGGCTCCTGGCGACTTGGGACGGTGCGCATGAGCGAGCGCTTCCTGCCCTCGAACGGCCCCGCGAAGCGCAAGCAGCTGGAGGAATTGCGCGAGCACGTCGCCGAGGAGCTCTCCGGTGCCCCCTGGCTGCAGGACGGCGACGGCAAGGCGCCGGCGCGGCGGATCGTTGGCATCGGCGGGACCGCTCGTAACCTCGCGGCCGCGGCGCAGCGGGCAACGGGTCTGCCCTCCAACGGCGTGCAGGGGACCGTCATCGAGCGAGAGGTCCTCGATCAGCTGGTGGCGCGGCTGGCGTCCCTGCCTGCCTCCGAGCGGGCGAGCGTTCCAGGTGTCAAGCCGGCGCGTGCGGACCTCATCCTCGCGGGAGCCGTCGTCGTGCAGGCCGTGCTGAACGCCGGCGGCTTCGCGGGCATGGAGACGAGCGAGGCCGGCCTGCGCGAGGGAGTCTTCTTCGAGCGCCTGCTCGCCGATCGCTGGCCGGTCTCCGATCGGCCGGTCTCCGACGGGCCGCCGCTGTTCGAGAACCTGCGCGAGACCAGCGTCCTCAACCTGGCGGCGCAGTACCGCTCCGACGGCCGGCATACGCGCCACGTCGCGGCGCTCGCGCTCGGGATGTTCGATGAGCTGGCGAGGCTCGGGCTCCACGGCGGCGATCCCGTCGAGCGGGAACTGCTGTGGGCGGCGAGCATGCTCCACGACATCGGCATGTCGATCGACTACGACGACCACCACAAGCACTCCCGCTACCTGATCCTCAACGGCGCCCTGCCTGGATATACGCCGACCGAGACGGCGATCATCGCGCAGGCCGCCCGCTACCACCGCAAGGGGATGCCGGTGCCCGGGCCGCTCGCGGCGCTGTTCAACGACGGCGACGCGGAGCGGTTGGACCGCTGCGCGGTCCTGTTGCGCCTCGCCGAGGATCTCGAGCGCTCGCGCGACCAGCTCGTGCGTCGCACCACGATGGCGCTCAACAACGGCGACGTGGAACTGCACCTGATCGCCGACGGCGAGCCGGCCGTTCCCCGCTGGGCCGCCGGAAGGGAGACCGAGCTGTTCGCGCGCGCGTTTCACCGCGGTCTCTCGGTCGCCGCCTGAGCGCTCGCGGAAGCCGCGCCCCGCCGAGCAGCGTCCGACGCGTCCGCGGGCGGACTCAGCTCGCGGCGAGCGCTCGTTCGCGCCCGCCGCAGTCGTAGGGCACGAGACCGAACGGCGAGACCGCCGGGTCGTGCCATGCGGGTGGCGGCACCTGAACGCAGGCACGCAGGACGGCCGCCGTCGCGCGGTTTCCTCCACGGCTCGAGAACACGCCTCCGAGCACGACATAGCGCGCTTCGCCGCGGGATACCAGGCGCGCGAGGCCGCGGCCGTCCAGCACCGGATCGGTGCCGCTGTAGCCGGCGAGCGTGCCCGCGTTGTAGCCGAGCAGGATCATCGGTGACGCCGTGTTGGCGGCATCGGTGAACAGCGCCCAGCGCGAGCCTGCGCCATGGGTCGTGACGTATGTGAGCAGTGCGCGCACGACGCGTAGGTGGGCGGGAGAGATGCCGAAGCCGCCTGTGCCTGCCGCCTGCGTCGGCCCGGCCGCCGGGAACGTTCCCTCGACCGGAGCGAGCCATGTGGTCGACGCGTAGGCCGCGGGCGCGACGAGCAGCAGGCAGAAGGTGAGTGCCATCGCGGCGGGCGCCACCCTGCGCGACAGCACGAGCACCGTCGCTCCCACCGCCGCTGAAATCAACAGCACCGGCACGAACCATTCCATGTAGTGCTGCTTGTGAAGGATCACGATCTCCGCCCACACGGTCCCGGCGACCGCACAGCCGATCACGGCCATCGCGAGGATCCGCCAGTTCAACCGCCGGGAGCGGGCGAGCGCCACGAAGGCGAGCGCCCCCGCGCCTGCCATCGCCGCCGCTCCGGGAGCGAGCGCCGAGGCGTAATAAGGGTGGACGATCCCGTGCGAGAAGCTGAGCACGACCGCCTCGACCAGGAACCAGCCTCCGAGGACGAGCGCCGTGGCAAGGCGTGGATCGCGCCGGCCGCTCGACGCGGGCTCGGCGAGCACGCTCGCCACGTCCACCACGGGCGGGGCGTTCAGCACGTCCCCTGCGAGCGCATCGCCGGCGTGTCCCTCGGCCGGGGGTTCGGGGGCCGGCGCGGATGAAGCCGTCGGGGGCGCGTTCGAGTGCACGTCGCCCGCGGCCTGCGGACCGCCAGGCGGTACGCGTGCGGCGGTGATGACCCCGCCGTCGGAGGGCGTGGGTCCGCCCGACGATCTGCGCCTCCAATCCGCGAGCAGCAGCAGCCCGATGCCGATCATGCCGAAGAAGGCCAGCGGCACGATCCATCCGCCCTGGTCGCCGAGTCCCCGGCCGAACAGCCGCAGGGGTCCGGCGGGGCCGGGGAAGGACACGGGCTGGGCTGCCCTGTGGCTGTGCGGCGTGGCCGCGGCGACGGCGGCGGCGAGCTTTTGCGCCGCCGCCGGCTGCCCGGCTTTAGCGGCACGCAGGAAGGCCCGCTCGTGGGCGCTTTCGGCGAGGTGGTAGCGCGCGAGCGCGCCGCGGCCGTGAGGGATGTGTCCGGGGCCGCCGACCTGGCCCTGCACCCGGCCGAGGCCGTTGTATTCGAACGTCAGCCCGAGCTCGGTGTTGTTCGTTGAGCTCCCCACGAACGGACGCTTGGAGGCGGGCGTGAGTTCCACGACGGCCATCCACGAGAACGAGACGCCGAGGAGCACGAGGCCGGCGAGGAGCAGCTGCGCCGCGCGCCGCCGAAGCGAACCCGGAGCGCAGATCAGATACGCGAGCCCGATCCCGGGAACCACGAGATAGGCCGCAAGCGTCTTCGTGTTGAAGGCCAGGCCGACGAGGACGGCGCACCAGATGAGGGTCCGCCAGCGGCCCGTCTCGGCCGCCCGGATGGCGGCGCCAGACGCGAGCAGCATCAGCAGGATCATGAGCGGATCGACGCCCGAGTCACGGGAGACGGCGACGAATGATGGGAAGACAGCGAGGGCGAGCGCGCTCGCGATCCCGGCCGCCCAGCCGAAACGGCGGGCGACGATGTAATAGAGCAGCGCCACCGCCAGCACTCCCATGATCGCCTCGGGGAGCAGCAGGCTGAGTGGCGAGAAGCCGAAGACCTTCGCGCTGGCCGCCTGCACCCACAGGCCCAGCGGCGGCTTGTCGACGCTGACCAGCCCGGCCGGATCAAACGAGACGAAGAAGAAGTTGTGCAGCGAGCGCAGCATCGACTTCACGCCGGCCGAGTAGTAGATGTTGGCGTACCCGTTCTGGGACAGCCGGTTCGTGTTCAGCACCGCGGAGAAGGCGAGCACGCCCGCGAGCGCGAGGTGCTGCGGGCCGAAACGGACCGCCGGCAGCCGCGCGCGCAGCCAAGCAACCGGCTCCGCCGCGGCGGACGTGGGCGCAGCCTGGGTGGCTCCGGGTGCCGGCGGCGTTCGCGTGAGTGGTTCAGCCGAGCTCATGTCGCGGGTCTGTATTCGAGGGCAGTTGTGGAGGTCCTCGGCCGCTGGCCGCGCGCCGAGGGGTGGTTCATGTCGAAAGCGCCCTCAACAGCCGATCGAGATCGTCATCGTCATTCCACGCTCCGACGGACGCTCGCAGCCAGGGTCGCGAGGGAATGTTACGCAGGATTACGCCATTTTCGGCGAGGCGCTCGCGCTCGCCCTCCGGGTCCGGGCTCGGAAATGAGACGAGCGTCGTCGGCCCGCGCGGCGCCGGTTCGCGCCCACGCTCGGCGAGCAGCTCCGCGAGGCGCGCCGCGAGCGTGCGGCCCCGCTCGTGCACGGCCGGCCAGCCAGCCGACTCGAGCACGCGCACGGCCGCCAGCGCGCACGCGACCGTCTCCGCGGACAGCGACAGGCTGTCGAAGGCCCGTGCGTCCTCGTGCGGCTGCGCGTCCAGGCCGGCGTCCGGGTCGGCGAGGTTCGCGTAGCCGCGCCGCGAGACCGCGAGCCGCTCGCGCAGCGCCGGGCTCACATAGAGCATGCCCGTGCCGTCGGGGCCGCACAGCCACTTCTGTCCGGCGCCGGCATACGCGTCGCAGCCGAGCGCGTGCACGTCGACGTCGATCGCGCCCACCCCCTGGGCGCCATCGAGCAGCACGGGCAGCGCGAGCTCGGCGAGCTCTGCGGGCGCCAGCAGCCCGCTCACCCAGCCGACGTGCGAGCACGCCACCAGGCGGGTGCGCGGACCTACGGCTTCGGCGATCTCCGGCAGGGGCACTTCGCGGATTTCCACCCCGCTCAGGGCGCGCGCTGCGCCGAGCGCTCCGAGCAGGCCCGGATGCTCCTCGTCGCTGGTCAGGATCTCATCGCCGCTGCCGAGCCCCAGGCCGCCGATCGTCACCGCGATGCCCTCGCTCGTGCACGAGGTCACGGCGACGTCGGCCGGCGCGGCTCCGAGCGCCGCCGCATATGCTGCGCGCAGCTGCTCGGTGAGCTCCTTGCGGCGAGCGAAGTGAGCCTGCGAGCGACCGTCCGCGAGCTCGCGCTCGAGTTCGTGGGAGGCGGCTTCGGCCGCCCGGGCGGGCAGCGGCCCGTCGGTGCCCGCGTTCATGTAGGCCAGCCGAGCCAGCACGGGGAACTCGGCTCGCAGGCCACGGGCGTCCACGAGCAGCGAGAATACCCGCATGATCTCTTCTGCAGGGCCGCAGGCCCCGCTGTGGAAGCCGACCGACGCCGAGCGCGAGCGCGCGGAGATGACCCGCTACATGCGCTGGGTGGGAGAGCGCCGTGGAGCGCCGTTCGCCGACTACGGGGAGCTGTGGCGCTGGTCGGTCGAGCAGACCGACGAGTTCTGGGCGAGCATCTGGGACTTCGCCGGCGTGCGCGCGTCGCGCCCGTACGAGCGGGTGCTCGACTCCCACCGCATGCCCGGGGCACGATGGTTCGAGGGCGCCGAGCTCAACTACGCCGAGAACATGCTCCTGGGGCCGACATCGCTCGCCGCGCGCGAGCACGATCAGGTGGCGGTGCTCCACTGCTCCGAGCTGCGCGGGCTCGACGAGCTGACCTGGGGCGAGCTGTCGGAGCGCGTGGCGGCCGCCGCCGGCGGCCTGCGCTCGCTGGGCGTCGGGCGCGGCGACCGGGTGGTGGCGTACATGCCGAACATCCCCGAGACGCTGATCGCGTTTCTCGCGACGGCCACGCTCGGAGCCATCTGGTCAAGCGCCGCGCCGGAGTTCGGTGCGCGCAGCGTGATCGACCGCTTCGCGCAGATCGAGCCTAGGGTGCTGCTCACGGTCGACGGCTACCGTCACGGCGGCAAGGACTTCGACCGCACGGCCGTCGTGGAGAGCATCCTCGCCGAGCTACCCACGGTCGAGCACGCGGTCATGCTGCCCTATCTCTCGGAGAGCGAGATGCTCGACCCGAGCGCTGCTGGCGGATCTCGACCGGGCGGTCGCCGACCGATCGCTCGGCTGAGCTGGAGCGAGCTGCTCGCGCTTGGCCACGGCTCAGATCTCACCTTCGAGCAGGTGCCCTTCGACCACCCCCTCTGGGTGCTCTACTCCTCGGGCACCACGGGCCTGCCGAAGGCGATCGTGCACGGGCACGGCGGGATTCTGATCGAGCAGCTCAAGAAGCGCCTGCACCTGGATCTGCGAGCCGGCGACCGCATGTTCTGGTTCACGACCACCGGCTGGATGATGTGGAACTTCCTCGTCGGCTGCCTGCTCAGCGAAGCCGCGATCGTCCTCTACGACGGCAGCCCCGGCCATCCCGACCTGGGGGTCCTGTGGCAGCTGGCCGAACGCGCTCAGATCACCTGCCTGGGCGTGAGCGCGGGCCTGCTGGCGAGCTGCGAGAAGGCCGGCATAGAGCCGGCCCGCGACCACGACCTGCATGCTCTGCGCGCGATCGGCTCGACCGGCTCGCCGCTCGCGCCGGAGAGCTTCAAATGGGTATACGAGCACGTCGGCTCGGACATCTGGCTGTTCTCCACGAGCGGCGGCACCGACGTATGCACGGCGTTCGTGGCGGGCTGCCCGCTGCTGCCCGTCTTCGAGGGCGAACTGCAGTGCCGGGCGCTGGGCTGCGCGGTCGAGGCCTGGGACGAGCAGGGCAGGAGCCTGATCGACGAGGTCGGGGAGCTGGTCATCACCAGGCCAATGCCGTCGATGCCGCTGTTCCTCTGGGGCGATGAGAACGGCGAGCGCTTGCGCGAGAGCTACTTCTCGATGTATCCAGGCATCTGGCGCCACGGCGACTGGATCCGGATCACGCCGAGGGGTGGCGCCGTCATCTACGGGCGCTCGGACTCGACGATCAACCGCCAGGGCGTGCGCATGGGCACAAGCGAGATCTACAGGGCTGCGGGGGCCGTCGAGGAGGTGCTCGACGCGCTCGTCGTCGATGTCCCGACCCGCGCCTCCGGTGGCGGTGCCCGCGGCTCCGGCGGCGAGCTGTGGATGGTGCTGTTCGTCGTCCTGCGCGAGGGCGCCATCCTCGACGATGACTTGACGGCGCGGATCAAGCGGCGCATCCGCGAGGACTGCTCGCCCCGGCACGTTCCCAACGACGTGCTGCAGATCGAGCAGGTGCCGCGCACCCTCTCCGGCAAGGTGCTCGAGGTCCCGGTGAAGCGGATCCTGATGGGCGCCGCGCCGAGCGAGGCGGCAAGCGTCGACTCGCTGGCCGACCCGCGCTCGCTCGACTATTTCATCGAGCTCGCCGGGACGCTCACAGCCCCATCGAGCGACCGACGATCTCCTTCATGATCTCGTTGGCGCCGCCGTAGATGCGCGTCACGCGCGCGTCGGCATAGGCGCGGGCGATCGGATACTCGAGCACGTAGCCGTAACCGCCGAACAGCTGCAGGCAGCGGTCCACGACGCGCCCCTGCAGCTCCGTGCACCACCACTTCGCCATCGCGGCGTCCTCGGCGCTCAGCTCGTCCGCGTCGAGCGCCTGTGCGCAGCGGTCGGCGTAGGCGCGCGCGATGTCCGTTTCCGTGCGCAGCTCGGCGAGCGTGAAGCGGGAGCTCTGGAAGGAGCCGATCGGCTGGCCGAACGCATGACGCTCGCGTACGTACTCGAGCGTCCAGGAGAGGGCGGCCTCCGCCGCGGCCACCGCCGAGGCGGCGATCGAGAGCCGCTCCTGCGGGAGGTTCGAGACGAGGTAGCGAAAGCCCTCGCCCTCCTCGCCCAGCAGGTTCTCGGCCGGAACGCGGACGTCCGAGAAAGACAGCTCGGCCGTGTCCTGGGCGTGCTGGCCCAGCTTCTCGAGGTTGCGCCCACGCTCGAAGCCCTCCATCCCGCGCTCCACCACGAGCAGGCTGATCCCCCGGTGGCGCTCGGTCGGGTCGGTCTTCACGGCCACGATCACGAGGTCGGCGTTGATGCCGTTCGTGATGAACGTCTTCGCCCCGTCGAGCACATAATGCGCCCCGTCGCGAAGCGCCCGCGTGGACATGCCGGCGAGGTCGGAGCCGATCCCGGGCTCGGTCATCGCGAGCGCCGTGATCAGCTCGCCCGCGGCGATCCCGGGCAGCCAGCGCTCGCGCTGGGCCCCGTCGCAGTAGCTGAGGAAGTAGGGCAGGCAGATGTCGTTGTGCAGCGTCACGCCGAGGCCGAAGCTGCCCACGCCGGCGCGCTGAGTCTCTTCGCCGATGATCAGGTTGAAGCGGAAGTCATCGGCGCCGGTGCCGCCGTAGCGCTCCGGAACAGCCATCGCCAGGAAGCCACCGCGGCCGGCCTGCGCGAACACCTCACGGGGCACTATTCCCGCCCGCTCCCATTCCCCGTAGCGACCCTCATCGCCGATCACCTCACGCTCGAGGAACTTGCGAAAGCTCGCACGGAAGTCCTCGTGCACGTCCTCGAAGAGGGTGCGCCTCATACGCCCGCACCCTACTGGTGCAGGAGTGCGAGGCGAGGACGTCGAACAGAAGCGCCGATGAAGCGCGCCGCCACCCGGCCCACCGAAACTCAGCCCGTCAACGGCACGAGCGAGCATCAGAGCCTGTCGAAGTACATCCAGGCCCGCTTCGACGAGTGCTCCCGCTCGCAGAAGGACGTGGCCCAGTACATCGTCGACCACCTAGACGAGGCCGCCTTCCAGACAGCCGAGGAGCTCGCCCGCCGCGCCAACACCTCCAGCTCCACCGTGGTGCGCTTCTCGCAGGCGCTCGGCTTCGAGGGCTTCCCCGAGCTGCAGGCCGCCGCCCGCGAGGAATACCGGCGCGTCAACGCCAAGGTGGCCAAGAACGGCGCCACGGCGAGTTCAACGCCGCTCTTCTCGCTCGATCAGAACGAGTTCGAGTCGGCGCTGACCGCCGATCATCTGAACGTCGAGGACACCGCTCGCAAGGTCTCACGGAGCTCCGTCGAGGGGCTCATCGAGGCGATCGTCAGCGCCGAGAAGGTGCTGGTCGCGGGCACCGACCAGATGGCCTTCTTCGCAAGCTACCTGCGACACCTGCTGATGCTGCTGGACCTGCGCGTCGACGTCGTCGCAAGCCCCTCCCAGGAGGCGCTCAGCCGCCTCGGGCGCATCGACGGCACGACCCTCGTAATCGGCCTCTCCGCCGGACGGCCGCACCCGCTCGTGGTGCGCGCCATGAAGCTCGCCCGTCACCGTCACGCGCGCACGGCAGCGATCACCGACGCGACCCTCTCGGAGGTCGCCAAGCTCGCCCAGATCAAGCTCTACTACTCCTCCAACAGCCCCGCCTACGTGCGCTCGCACACCGCTCTGCTCAGCATCATCCAGGCGCTCGCATACGGCGTCTACTCGCAGGACACCGCCCAGTACGACGATCGCATCAGGGCGTTCCGTCTGAAGTGACGCGGCGCTACGGATCATCCTCGACGGCTCTCGCCGCCGACGATGATCGCTCCGCTTTGCCGGGCTAGCGTTAGGCATCGCGAGATGTCCTGTCCGAATGTCTGATTGGATGACCGCGCCACATGTGGCGCGGTCCCCGGCCGCACATGCGCGGCCGGGTTCGGGACCGTGCATGCACGGTCCCGCCAGCCGGTACATGTACCGGCTGGAGCTTCTCGGGGTTGTGCATGCACGGTCCCGCCAGCCGGTACATGTACCGGCTGGACAGCATCGCGACCTGATGGCTGGGACGGGCCTCCTCGTGCCTTCTCGTCACCTTCTCGTCGCCGGCACGATGCGCCCGCTCCACGTAGGATCCCGTGCTCGCCCGCGACTGAAGAGGAGCCACGATGATCAAGCACCGTCACAGCCGAGCTCCCGTCGTCATTGCTCATGGCACTTGCGCGCTCGCGGTCCTGGTCGCACTCCTGGTCGCGTTTGCCACGGCGCTCGCCGCTGCTGCCGTGAAGGCCGGTAAATACACGGGCGCGACGTCCGAGGGCGGACCCGTGACACTCACCGTCGCGGGGAACAGGAAGACGATCGTCCACTTCAACGCGACCCTCGGATACAACGGCAAGTGCGGGCAGGGAGGCGGTCCGGGCCTGACGGCTGCGCCCGCAAGCATCTCCATCGGCGCGGGCGGCAACTTCAGTAAGAACGTCACCCTCAGCCTCGCCAACATCGTCCACGACCCCGGCCGGGTGTTCGGCAAGGTGTCGGGCTCGAAGGTCACGGGGACCGTCGAGCAGTTCCTGAACGGGAAGGTCAACAAATGCTACGTGGAGACCTTCACGGCAAACAGGCACTAGCGGGCGCGTGACGCACTGGCTTGCGTTCGTCGGCGGCTGAAGCTAGCGGACGCCTGTCAAACTAGGTTAATGCGCGACGAGGCGACATTCAGGGTCAAGAGCGGCCTCGCCGAGATGCTCAAGGGCGGTGTGATCATGGACGTCGTCACTGCCGAGCAGGCGAAGGTCGCCGAGGACGCGGGCGCGGCCGCCGTGATGGCGCTCGAGCGGGTCCCCGCCGACATCCGCCGCGACGGCGGCGTGGCACGGATGTCCGCCCCCGAGATGATCGCGGGCATCCAGGAGGCGGTCAGCATTCCCGTCATGGCCAAGGCGCGGATCGGACACTTCATGGAGGCTCGCGTGCTCGAGGCGCTCGAGGTCGACTACGTCGACGAGTCCGAGGTGCTCACACCCGCGGACGAGAGCAACCACATCGACAAGTGGGCCTTCAAGGTGCCGTTCGTATGCGGCGCCACGAACCTCGGCGAGGCGCTGCGGCGTATCGGTGAGGGTGCCGCGATGATCCGCTCCAAGGGCGAGGCCGGCACGGGCGACATCGTCGAGGCGGTCCGCCACATGCGCCAGATCACCGGCGAGATCCGCCGCCTGCAGACGCTCGCCGCCGAGGAGCTCGCGACCGCCGCCAAGGACCTCGCGGCACCGCTTGACATCGTCCAGGGGGTCGCCGAGAGCGGGCGCCTGCCGGTAGTGCTGTTCTGCGCCGGTGGCATCGCCACGCCTGCCGACGCGGCGCTGATGATGGCGCTCGGCGCCGAAGGCGTGTTCGTCGGGTCGGGCATCTTCAAGTCCGAGGACCCGTCGACGCGGGCGAGGGCGATCGTCGAGGCCACCACGCACTGGCAGGACTCGGGTCGCGTTGCCGACTCCTCGCGCGGCCTCGGCACGCCGATGGTCAGTCTCGAGAGCTCGAAGCTCGAGGGCGAGCAGCTCCTGGCACAACGCGGCTGGTAGGACGACCGATCGCCGTCGCTGGCCGTTGTCCTCGATGACCGATGATCCCCTGATCGGCGTGCTGGCGCTGCAAGGCGGCTTCGAGGCGCACGAGCGCATGCTGCGAGGACTCGGGGCCGACACCCGGCAGGTGCGCACCCCCGCCGACCTCGAAGGCCTCGAGGGGCTGGTGCTGCCCGGGGGCGAGTCGACGACGATGACCCTCGGCATCACCCGCGAGGGCCTCGCCGAGCCGCTGCGCGAGCTGGCCGCGAGCGGGGTGCCGATGCTCGGCTCCTGCGCCGGGCTGATCATGCTCGACCGCGAGCATCTCCAGCTGATGGACATCCGTGCAGAGCGCAACGCCTTCGGTCCTCAGATCAGGAGCTTCGAGACCGACGTCGAGATGCGGGGCCTGCAGGGAGGCCCCATCGACGGAATCTTCATCCGCGCGCCGTGGATCGCCGAGTACGGGCCCGGTGTCGAGATTCTCGGGGAGGTCGAAGGTCACCCAGTCGCCGCCCGCGAGGGGACCCTGCTCGCCGTCTCCTTCCACACCGAGCTCGGCGACGACGACCGCCTGCACCGATGGTTCCTGCGCCTGGTGCAAGAGCGCTCCCCAGCGCGCGCTCACGACACCCGTTGAGCGCCCGCCGGCGGACCCGCTCCCGGAATACATCGCGGTGATCGTCTCGAGCCCTCAGGCCGCCGGCGCCGGCGCCGGGGCGGGGGGCGGCGCTGTGCGCTCGAGCGCCTCCCAGCCCACGTCGAGCGCCCCCTCGGCCCTGTCGGCCGCGGCGCCGCCGCGAATCCCGAACAGGCGCTTCGCATACAGCAGGTAGATCACGACCGCGACGTTGATCACGAAGGCGACGATCTTCAGCGGCGTCGTGCGGTTCGCGATCTCGTAGATCTCGAAGGGGAGCAGCGACGCGGTGACGAGGAACGTCAGGTACTCGGCCCAGCGGCGCTGGTACCAGAGGCCGACGGCCTCGATTCCCTCGACGGCCGCATACACGAGCAGCACGGCTCCCAGCTCATGCAGGTGCGTCGAGGAGGTCGTGAACAGGTTGTCGAGCTCATGCAGGAGGCCGTGCCTGCCGTGCGACTGTCCGGAGATGACGCCTCCCTGCAGGTCCGCAAGCACTTTGTAGAAGGTCGGACGCAGCGTCGCGCGGTCAGCCGCAAACAGCAGCACCAGCACGCCGAGCGCACCGAGGACCACGAAATGGAACGCGCGGTCGATCGCGATGAGACGCAGCACGATCCTGTCGCGCAGCGGCTTGCCGCGCAGCGGCAGCTCGATCTCGCTGCGCTCCGGCGGGTAGCGGCGCGCGGGATGCGCCGGCGCTTGCAGGGGCAGCCAGCTATCGCAGCGCAGACAGCGGTACCAGCGGGTGCCCGCAGCGTCCGCGCGGGCGAAAACCGCGTCCTGCGGGCGCAGCTCGGCGGCGTCGGAGCCAACGAGCTCATGGCCACGCACCCCGCACTGCAGCAGCTCCCAGTGAAGGCGCGGTCGAAAGCGCGCTGGCGGCTGCGTGCCGGGGGGGTGGTGTGCCACGGCGCCACGGTACCGAGCGACGGCGACGGCCACGGCCGGCGGCCCCGTCGGCGCGCCCGGATCGGCGATACTCGGCTCAGATGCTGATCTCGGTCGCTGCCGATGAGCTGACGGGCGTCGCTGGCGCGCTTTTGCAGGAGCTCCGGCGCCGGGGCCATGAGACGCTCCAGCACGGCGCGCTCGCCGAGGGCGAGCGGGCGGACTGGGCGTGGGCGTCGGAGGCTGCCGCGCGCGACGTCGCGGAGGGGCGCGCGCAGCAGGCGATCGTGTGCTGCTGGACCGGCACGGGGGCGTCGATTGCGGCGAACAAGGTCAACGGCGTGCGTGCCGCGCTCTGCCTGGATGGCGCAACGGCCAGCGGCGCGCGACGCTGGAACGACGCGAACGTGCTCGCACTCAGCCTGCGGGCAACCTCGGACGCGGAGCTCGCTGAGATCCTCGACGGCTGGTTCGCGGGTGAGTCGAGCGCCGAGGCCGGCGATCGCGCAAACGTCGAGCACCTCGACGAGATCGAGCGCGGTTAGAGGAGCGGATCACCGTGGTCCGCGGATCGGTGCGCTCACGCAGCGGTAAGCTCGACCGCGTTCTCGGGCCCGGTGACGTGGCCGTCAGCGCGCCGGGCGAGGGAGCGCAGCTTCGGGCCTTATGATCGCCACTCGTTTCGGTGACGCGCTCTAGCGAAAGGGAGTCGGCATGTCGAAGATGGGAAAGTCGCACCTCACCATCATGTTTACCGTGGGACCCGATGACGTGGCCGAGGGAGATCGCATGTTCGCGAGCCACGGCGAGTTCATGGAGGGACACCCCCGCCAGGGCGACGTGGCGCTACTCGACTACAGCGTCTCCAAGGGCCCGGAGCTCTCCAACCCGATGGACCCGAACTCGGAGCCGACCGGCAACACGACCTTCGTGGTCGATGAGTACTACGAGTCACCGGACGGCATCACCAGGCATTGGCAGGACACGAGCGAGAACTGGCCGGAGATGTCCTCCGCCGCGCCGGCGTGGTTCGCGAAGGCCAAGATCGTGACGCTGCATAACGGCGCGGTCGTTCAGGCACTCGCGTAGGCGGGGTCGGGTGCCGCGAACGGCGCGATCCTCCCGACATATGTCGGACGCGTACTTCGAGCTGATCACTGCCGGCATAGCTGCCTTCAATGAAGGTGACTTCGATCGCGTTGCGGATATGTTCGCCGTCGACGGCGAGCTGCAGCGCGCCGGCTCGTTCGGCACGCTGCGTGGCCGCGAAGCGATCAGGGCATGGGTCGAGCCCGATGCAGTCGAATTTCGCGGGATCACCGTGACGGCCTTACAACGGAGCGGGGACCATATTCTGGCGACCTGCGACGTGCGGATCCGCGGAATCGGCAGCGGCGCTGAGGTCGCAACCACCCTCTATCTGCTGTTCAAGTTCCGAGATCACCGCGTGCTTCGCCTGGCGATCTACTTCCAGCAGACCGAAGCCCTCGCGGCGGCGACGCTGACGACCAGCTGAACGCCGCCGTGCCGGCCTGAGGGCCCTGCCAGCCCTTGGGCGTTCGAGCCCTCGATCCGCCGCGCCTATCCGCGAGCCGATTCGAGGTGAATCACGCCATCCTCCTCGCGCTCGACGGCGCGACCGTCTTCCAGCAGCAGGTCGACGTGCCCGAGCACCTCCGAGAGCGTGAGATAGGCCTGCGTGACGGCGACGTTCCCCCACAGCTCCTGCGCGATCTCGTGCGCCGTTCGCGGCTGGGAGGCGATCAGGCGGTGGATCTTCTCGGCACGGCGGCGGTGCAGGCGGAAGCGCCCGTCGATCAGCTCGACGTGGTCGGTGATCGGAGGACCGTGCCCGGGCAGGACGAGCGAGAGCTCCATCGCACGTGTCCGCTCGAGTGAGGCGAGGTACGTGATCAGCGCCTGGGGGCGTGGGGAGGGCGGGCTGCTGTAGTCCGCGCCGGCGCCGAGCGGGCGGGCGAGCAACGGGTTCGAAGAGATGTGTGCGATCAGGTGGTCCGCGGCGAGCAGGATCGAGCGAGACTCGTCGAGGAAGACCGTGTCGGAGGGGCTGTGGCCCGGCCGGTGCAGGACGCGCAGCGTGCGGTCGCGCAGCTGCAGCTGTGAACCGTCGGCGAGCGGGCGGCTGACCTCGACCTTCGACCCCCAAGCCCGGAAGCCGGCCGACACGGCCCGCAGGGCAGTGACGATTTCCGGTGGGATTCCGTGCCGCAGCATCGTCTGCTCGGCGAAGCGGTCTTCCAGGTCCGTCTCCTCGCTGTAGCCGGACAGGAACGGCGCGAGGTCCTCGAGCGCGGCGACGTCCGCCCCGGAGCGCCGCGCGAGGATCGACGCGAGCCCAAAGTGGTCCATGTGCTGATGCGTGATCACGAGCAGCTCGATGTCCTCGACCGCGTGACCGCGCGCGGCGAGCGCCTGCTCCAGCTCGTCAAGCGCCTTGGCCGAGTTCGGCCCCGAGTCGATCAGCGTCAGCGGCGAGTCCTCGATCAAATACGCATTGACTCGACCGACCTGAAACGGCGTCGGGATCGCGAGCTGGAAGATGCCCTCCCGCTCCGCCACGGCGAGCGCATCGAGCTCGCGCTGGCGCTCCTCGGCCCGATCCTCCTCGCTCACGACCCGGCCGTCGCGGACGAGCGGATCAGCGCGAGCACCTCGTCGCGTCGCCGCTCCATGTCCTCCCTCGAGACGAGCGACTCCAGGCAGAGGCGCAGCAGCGGCTCGGTGTTGGAGGGACGGACGTTGAAGTGCCAGTCCTCATAGTCGATCGAGATCCCATCGAGCCGGCTTTGGCGCGCGTCGGCGTATCGCGCGGCGATCTCCTCCATCTTGCCGATCGGATCCGACACCTCGGAATTGATCTCGCCCGAGATGAAGTAGCGCTCCCGATAGGGGCGCAGCAGCTCCGACATGCGCCGGCCCTCGGCGCTGAGCAGCTCGAGCACCAGCAGCGCAGGGATCGTTCCCGAGTCCGCGCAGTAGAAATCGCGAAAGTAGTAGTGGCCGGAGACCTCGCCTCCGAAAAGCGAGCCCTCGGCCCGCATGCGCGTCTTGAAGAACGCGTGCCCGACGCGGTTGATGTAGGCCACGCCTCCGGCGCGCTCCACCGTATCGGGCACCGCCCGCGATGCGCGAACGTCATAGAGGATCGCCTCCGGCGCGCGCGATCCGTTTGATCCCGCCGCCGTGGCCTGAGCCTGCGCCTTCGAGAGCAGCGAATCCGCGAGCAGCGCGGTGAGGAAGTCGCCGGGCACGAACTCCCCCGTTTCGTCGATGAAGAAGCAGCGGTCGGCGTCGCCGTCCCACGCGATGCCGAGGTCAGCGCCGGTCTCGCGCACCTTCTCGACGATCAAGCGGCGGTTCTCCTCGAGCAGCGGGTTGGGGCCGCGGTCGGGGAACTGGCCGTCCGGCCTCCAGTGCGCCTCGATCAGCTCGAGCTCGAGGGTCTCGAGCAGCGGGCCCACCATCGGCCCTGCCATCCCGTTCGCGCCGTCGACGACCACCCTCAACGCGCGCTCGGCCGAGCGAACCGTGTCTGGGTCGATGAACCGCATCGCGTCCGCCTGGAACTCGCCGTAGATGTCGAGCTCCTCGAGCGAGCCGCGGGCGGGTCCGGTGGCGCCCGAGTCAGCGCCCGCGCCATCGAGCTCCGCCTCCACGGCCTGGCGCAGGTCCTGGATGCCCGTGTCGCCCGACAGCGCGAGCGCCCCCTCACGCACGAGCTTCGCGCCCGTGTATGCCTTCGGGTTGTGCGAGGCGGTGCACATCAGGCCTCCGTCCAGCTCCCGCGAGCCGACGAACCAGTAGAGCATCTCGGTGCCCACCATGCCGATGTCGAGGACGTTCGCGCCGCTCGACAGCAGGCCCTCGCGGTAGCGGGCGGCGAGCTCGGGCGAGCTGGCCCGCATGTCGCGCCCCAGGCCCACGCGAAGCCGCTCGATCGGCGTCCCCTCGAGCCTAGATAGCACCTGGGCGAATCCGCGCCCGATGCGCTCCGCGAGCTCGCCGTCGATCTGCTCGCCGTAGAGCCCGCGGATGTCGTAGGCCTTGAAGATGTCGGGGGAGACCGTCGCCGTCATGTGCCGCTGCATCCTATGCGCCGGCCTTCGATGCCAGTCTCGGGACATGCTCGGGGGCGCCCGGTTCGTAGACTCCCGTGTATGTCGGGGCACTCGAAGTGGTCGAGTATCAAGCACAAGAAGGCGGTCGTCGATTCGCGGCGGGGCGCGCAGTTCTCCAAGCTCACGCGGGCGATCACGGTGGCGGCGCGCGACGGCGGCGGTGACCCGGACGCGAACGCCGCACTCGAGAACGCGGTGCGCAAGGCCAGGGAAGCGTCGATGCCGAAGGACAACATCGAGCGTGCGATCGCGAAGGGCACGGGAGAGGGCGGCGAGGCATCCGCGATCGAAGCGGTTCTGTACGAGGGCTACGGTCCAGGCGGCGTCGCGGTACTGGTGGAGGCGCTGACCGAGAACCGTAACCGCACGAGCGCCGACGTCAGGCACACCTTCTCAAAGAACGGTGGCAGCCTTGGCGAGCCTGGATCGGTCGCGTACCTGTTCGAGAAGAAGGGCATGATCGTGATCGATGCGACCCGCTACTCCGAAGACGATCTCATGGTCGCCGTCGAGGCCGGCGCCGAGGACATCACGGCCGACGAGGGCGTTTTCGAAGTGATCACCGAGCCGGCCGACTTCATCGCCGTTCGCAGGGCCCTGGAGGGAGCTGGGGTGGAGATGCAGAGCGCCGAGATGGCCTCCCGCGCCTCGAGCCTCGTGCCGGTTGACGAGCAACAGGCGGGCAGGCTGATGAGGCTGATCGACCTGCTCGAAGACAACGACGACGTCAGCGCCGTCTATGCGAACTTCGACGTTGCTGCCGACGTGCTCGAGCGCGTCGCGGGCTAGGGTGATCCGTCCACCGGTGGCGATCCTGTGCGGGGGGCGCGGAACCCGCCTGCAGGGGCACACTCAAGAGATCCCCAAGCCGCTCGTCGAGATCGGCGGGATGCCGATCGTCTGGCACGTAGTCAACGTCTATGCCGCGCAGGGCTTTCGTCGCGTGCTGCTGGCGACTGGCTACAAGGGCGATCAGATCGAGCGTTTCGTCGCCGCCTGCCGCTGGCCGCCGGGCGTCGTCGTCGAGTGCGTCGATACGGGGCTCGAGACGCCCACCGGCGCCAGGATCAAGCATCTCGAGCAGCTGCTCGCCGGCGAGGAGCTCTTCTGCGTGACCTACGCGGACGGCCTCGCCGACATCGACCTTGACGCGCTGCTCGCGTTTCACGCCGGGCACGGCGCGGTCGCGACCATGACCGTCGTGCGGCCGCAGCTGCAGTTCGGGGTGACCGAGCTCGACGCGGACGGCCGCGTCAGCGGCTTTCGGGAGAAGCCGCGCTCGGAGCATTGGATCAACGGCGGCTTCTTCTGCTTCGGGCCGGCAGTGCTCGACTACCTGGAGCGCGACAGCGTGCTCGAGCGCGCGCCACTCGAGCGGCTCGCCGCCGCCGGGCAGCTCCGGGCCCACCGGCACAACGGCTTCTGGCAGTGCATGGACACCTACAAGGACGCGGTCGCGCTCAACGACCTGTACGCGTCCGGCGCCGCTCCCTGGCTGCTTGCGGG
Source organism: Solirubrobacteraceae bacterium (assembly GCA_035566835.1). GTDB lineage: Bacteria > Actinomycetota > Thermoleophilia > Solirubrobacterales > Solirubrobacteraceae > Palsa-744. The sequence continues at coordinate 20,345 of DATMQG010000018.1, read as the reverse complement.
TCGGGCCCCCCGTCAGGCGTTTGCGCCGGGCGATGGTGGGGGAGGGGCCGCCACGATGCGTTCGGGCTCGGCGGCGTAGGCGCCCGGCTGCGCTCAGGCTGGCTGCCGACGCGCGCGAAACAGGGGCACGGGCTCGCGGATGCCACGCAGGCGCCGCTCGCCGGCGAAGGACCAGGTGTAGCTCTCGGGGACGGCCTCGCGGACCTCGCGCTCGGCCAGCAGGCTGCCCGGCCGCGCGATCGACGTGATCCGGCTTGCGAGGTTGACGGGACGCCCGAACCAGTCGCCCGCGCGTGGAAGCGCGAGCCCGAGCGCAGCGCCGGCGCGCAGCTGCGGGAACTGCTCGCCCTCGGCGTTCGCCGCGTCGATCAGGTTGAGAGCGGCATCCAGCAGCGGCTCGGGCTCGGCCGCGGCGAGCATCGCAGCATCGCCGATCGTCTTGACGAGCCGCACAGGCGGCTCGGCGACGTCCGTCGCGAGCGTTTCCAGGCGCACCGCGAGGCGTCCGAGCTCATCCGGCGGGACTTCCTCGCCCAGGCGCGTGAAGCCCACCAGGTCGGCGAAGCACACCGTGATCTCGCGCGTCCCGGGCAAGCGCCCGCCGCTGCGCTCGGCGGCGCTGATGATCTCGCTCTCCGTCACGTTGCGCATGTGCAGCGACAGCAGATTCGTGACGAGCGGCTGCACCATCGGATACAGCTTCGCCGCGGCGTCGGCGTAGCGCATCGCCAGCTCCGGCTCGCTCACCCCCGGCTCCAGCACGAGCCTCATCGGTACTGCGCGCAACGCCTCCGCGGCCTGCGCGAGGGCGCGTCCGAGCGTGCGATCGAGGTCGAGCATTTCCGCTTCGCTGACCCCCAGTGCACGGGCCTGGTTGGTCATCTGCGCCATCTCGAGATCCGCCTCCGTGTAGACGGGCTCGTCCGGCTCGGGGATGGGAAGCCCCATCGCCCGTCGCAGTGCGGTGAGAAACTCCATCTCGGTCCCGGTGCGCTCGGCGACCTCCTCAGCGGTGTAACGCGCGGACCCCGCGATCACCTGTTCGGCGGGCAGGAGCATGACGGTGCCGTTCTCCGTTGCGCGGCGCAGAAGGGCGAGGTCTGTGCCTTCGGCGGCGAGGTTCTCGAGCAATGTCAGGCGTTCGGCGCGCTGATCGCCCTCGAGCCCGTCGAGCAGACCCTCGGCGGCGAAGTCGATCTCCTCGGAGGGCATTGGCGGCAGAGTACGCCAGGCAGGCGTCCGGCGACGGGCGCAGAATCTCAGACGATGATCGTCCTCGGCATCGATCCGGGTCTGGCCAGCACCGGCTACGGTGTGGTCGCGACCGGCGAGTCCGCCGGCGGCACGAGTCGCCTCGTGGCGCTCGACGGCGGCGTCATCGCCACACCCAGCGACAGGCCGCACGAGCACAGGCTCGCGGAGCTCCACCGTGGGGTTTCCGCGCTGCTCGACAAGCACGGCCCCAGCGCCGTCGGCCTCGAGGAGCTGTACTTCGGGCAGAACGCACGCACCGCCTTCGCCGTGGGTCAGGCGCGCGGCGTGGTGATGCTCGCGGCCGGCCAGCGCGAGATTCCGTGCGCGAGCTACACGCCCCAGCAGGTGAAGGGGGCCGTTTGCGGCAGCGGGCGTGCCGGCAAGGAGCAGGTCGCACGCATGGTCAAGGTGCTGCTGGGGCTCGCCGCCGAGCCGCGGTCAGACCACGTGGCCGACGCGCTCGCCGTGGCGATCTGCCACGCCAACCGCGCACCGATGGCCGTCGCGCTCGCCGGGGTCGGCGCATGATCGCGCTGCTGAGAGGCGAGGTCGCCGTGCGCCGGACCGACCATATCGTCGTGCTCAGCGGCGACGTCGGCTATCGCGCCGCGGTCTCCGCCGAGACGCTCCGTCACGTTCCGGCGGTGGGCGAGCAGGTGACGCTGCACACGCACCTGATCGTTCGCGATGATGCCCTCGCGCTGTTCGGCTTCCACTCCGAGCAGGAGCGCGAGCTGTTTCTGATGCTGCTGTCCGTCCAGGCGGTCGGCCCCAAGGTGGCGCTCGCCGTCCTCTCCGGCGGCACCCCGCGGGAGTTGATCGGCGCGCTCGCGGCGGGCGACGTTCCTCGCTTCCAGGCGGTGCCGGGCATCGGCAAGCGCACCGCCGAGCGGATCGTCGTCGAGCTGCGCGAGAAGGTGGCCGTGAGCGGCGGCGAGGACCTCACAGCGGGCGCCCCGATCCTTGCCCGCAGGGGCGAGCCCCAGCATCCGCGTGGGCTGGCGCGGGAAGGGCTGCTCGAGCTCGGCTATGCACCCGCCGAGGCGGAGGAGCTGCTGAGGGACGCCAGCGGCGACAGCGCCGAGGAGCTGCTCGCGCAGGCGCTGCGCGTGGCTCGAGCGACAACTTCATGAGCACCCTGAAGGGCACAGGCGAGACGGCGCCCCGCACGCAGACGCCGTACCTTGTCGCCGAGGACGAGCTCGATCGCTCGCTGCGGCCGCGTCGGCTCGCCGAGTTCGTCGGCCAGCAGGCTCTGCGCGAGCAGCTGGCCGTCGCGATCGAGGCCGCATCGGCGCGAGGGGACGCGCTCGATCACCTGTTGCTGGCCGGCCCGCCGGGTCTCGGCAAGACCTCGCTGGCACAGATCGTCGCGGCCGAGCTACAGGTGCCGTTCGTACAGACGGCCGGCCCCGCGCTCGAGCGCAAGGGGGACATCGCCGCCTTTCTGACTGCGCTCGAGCCCCGCAGCGTGTTCTTCGTCGACGAGATCCACCGGCTTTCGCGAACGCTCGAGGAGACCTTCTATCCCGCGATGGAGGACCATCGCCTGCCGATCACGGTCGGGCAGGGCGCCGGCGCGCGCGTCGTGACACTCGAGCTGCCTCCGTTCACGCTGGTCGGGGCGACCACGCGCACCGGCCTGCTGACGACGCCGCTGCGCGACCGCTTCGGCATCCAGGCGCGGCTCGAGCCCTACTCGGTGCCAGAGCTCGCGACGATCGTGCGCCGTTCGGCGGGGATCCTCGAGATCGAGCTCGAGGAGGAGGGTGCGATCGCGATCGCGGCCCGCAGCCGCGGAACGCCGCGTGTGGCGAACCGGCTGCTCAAGCGCGCGCGCGATTTCGCGGAGGTGCGTATGGAGGGCGTCCTCACGGCCGCTGCTGCGCAGGCGGCGCTTGAGATGCTCGAGGTTGACGGGCGCGGCCTGGATCGCCTCGATCGCGAGATCCTGTACGCGATCTGCGCCAAATTCGACGGCGGGCCGGTCGGCCTCTCGACGCTCGCGATCGCGGTCGGCGAGGAGCAGGATACGATCGAGGACGTCTATGAGCCGTACCTGCTGAAGGAGGGGCTCATCAAGCGCACGCCCCGCGGGCGCACGGCGACGGCGGCCGCCTTCGCGCACCTCGGACTGGATCCTCGGGAGCCGGTCGGGCCGTCGCTATTCTGAGCGAGCAAGCGAGGTCCGGGGGGTGGGCCCTCGCCACCGACACGCGGCAGAGCCGGGGTCTTCCGCTCCTCTGCTTGCGTAGTCTGTGTAGCGAAACCATGGCGCACCCGTTCATCTGCCCCAACTGCGGTCACCGCACGAGCGAGCTCGATCGCAACATCGGCTTCACACGCCAGCCGAAGGGCTGCGCGAAGTGCGGGTTCGCGTTCCTGTTCGAACTGCTCGACGACTACTACCCCGCACCTGACGCCGCGTTCTTCGTCTGCGACGGAGAGGGCCGCGTGGTCGGCTGCGGAAGGAATTCCTTCGCCTTCACGGGCCTTGAGGAGGAAGACGTGATCGGACAGCGCGTCGAGCAAGTCCTCGGCCTCAGCTTTTCCAACGGCAACGACCCCGTGGCGACGGTCCTCGAGTGGGGGGTGCGCGCGCTCGAGGTGCCGGTCGAGGTCAGCGGCGAACGTGACGTCGCGGCGAGCGCGAAGGCGGACATCTTCCCGGCCTACGACGACGACGGCGGGCTCTTGCTCGTGCTGACGCCCGACAAGTAGCCTGAACAGCCGATGACCGACCGACGCCGCAACGCCTTCGTCCTTCTGCTCGTCCTGATCCTGATCGGCTTGGCGGCCGCGACGATCGCTGCGAAAAAGACCCGCCTGGGGCTCGACCTGAAGGGCGGTGTCGAGCTCATCTATCAGGGCAAGCCGACGGCGCAGGCCAAAGTCGACACCGAATCGCTGAACCGCGCGATCGACATCATGCGCAAGCGGGTCGACCAGATCGGAGTTGCGCAGCCGGAAATCCAGCGCTCCGGACAAGACGAAATCACGGTCGCGCTTCCGAACGTGAGCAACGCCACTCGTGCCCAGGAACAGGTCGGCAAGACCGCCCAGCTGTATTTCTACGATTGGGAGCCGAACGTGATCGGCGCCGAAGGCAAGCCCGCGCCGAGCGAAACTACCGCCACGGGCGGCGCGAACGCCGGCGGGGCGCAGTCCGGGCTGCTCGAGTATCAGGCCATCCTTCGCGCCGCGAAACGCGCGCCGATACTGCGCTCCAACGAGACCACCTGGACGCCGGGCTGCACCCCCGCGCAGGTGAACGGCTGCATCTACGGCAGCTGGTACCTGATCGACACCAAGCACGAAAAGATGCTGTGCAAAGGCGGGGCCAAGATCTGCCAGCCGGCGGAAACCGAACAGAACCTCTACACGGAAGGCTACAAACCGCCGCCGGGCGCGGTCGCGAAGGCGGTGCGGGTCAACCCGGGGACCGTGGTCCTCGAGGCGCGACCGGAAGAAAACAAAGGCGGAAAGGTCATCCAGGCCTCGCCGAATAGCTTCTACGTGCTCAACGACGCGTTCGTCCTACGAGGATCGGACATCACGCACCCGCAGCAGGGCTTCGACGAAGGCGCCGGCGGGACGGGGGCGCCCAACGTGACCTTCGGCTTCACCTCGCGCGGGCAGAGCGTGTTCCAGGGGGTCACGAAGAAGATCGCCCAGCGCGGCCAGGAAGCCCAGCTCCCGGGGGTGCCCAAGGAATCCGCCCAGCAGCACTTCGCGGTCGTGCTCGACGGCCAGCTGATCACGACCCCGTCGATCGACTACACGAAGTACCCCGAAGGCATCGACGCGACGAACGGGTCACAGATCTCCGGCGGCTTCACGATCACCTCCGCCCAAAACCTCGCAAGCGAGCTGCAGTCCGGCGCGCTGCCGATCAAGCTCGTGCTGATCTCGCGCTCGCAGGTGTCAGCCACGCTCGGCAAACAGGCGCTCAACCAGGGCCTGCTCGCCGGCCTGGCGGGCTTCGCCGTGGTGTGCCTGTTCCTGCTGGTCTTCTACCGCGTGCTCGGCGCGATCGCGGTCGGCGGCCTGATCATCTACGGGGTCTACTTCTTCGCGCTGATCAAGCTGATCCCGATCACGCTGACGCTGCCGGGAATCGCCGGTCTGATCCTTACGATCGGGGTCGCCGCCGATGCGAACATCGTGATCTTCGAGCGCGTCAAGGAGGAGATACGCGGCGGGCGCTCGATCATCTCCGGCATCGCCACCGGCTACAAACGCGGGTTCGCGGCGATCGTCGACGCGAACGTCGTCACCTTCATGACGGCGTTCATCCTGTTCGCCCTCGCGACCGCGGAAGTCAAGGGCTTCGCATTCACGCTCGGGATCGGCACGCTCGTCTCGCTGTTCACCGCGGTGCTCGCCACGCAAGCGGCGCTGGGGGCGATGAGCCGCTCGAAAGTCGTCTCGCACCCGGCTGCACTGGGCGCAGGCCGCGGCCGCAGGAGGTGGACGTTCGACTTCATGGGCGCATCGAGGTGGTTCTTCTCGCTGTCGGGCACGATCCTGCTGGTCGGCGCCCTGGCGATCGGCGGCAAGGGCCTGAACTTCGGCATCGACTTCAAGTCGGGCACGCGAATTCAGACCGGGTTCGTCAGGCCGGCAACCGAGAGTCAGCTCACGGAAGTGCTGAAGTCCGTGGGCGATCCCACCGCCAAGATCCAGAAAATCTCGAACCAGAACATCGGCGGCCAGGGCTATCAGATATCGACGAGGACGCTGAAGCCCGAATCGCTCAAGAAGGTCGAAGCCGCGCTGGCGTCGCGCTTCGGCACGAGGAACTTCTCGGCCAAATCAATCGGGCCGACGTTCGGCAAAACAGTCGCCAGGAGCGCGATCATCGCGATCATCGCGTCGTTGCTCGTGATCTCCGCCTACATCGCGCTGAGATTCGAGTGGAAGTACGCGGTGCCGGTGCTGATCGCCCTGACGCACGACCTGCTCATTACGGCGGGCGTCTACTCGCTGACCGGACGCGAAGTAACGGCGGCGACGGTCGCGGCGCTGCTGACGATCCTCGGGTATTCGCTCTACGACACGATCATCGTCTTCGATCGCGTGCGTGAGAGCGTGCCGAGGATGCCGCGCGCCGCGTTCTCGCAGATCGTGAACCGCTCCATGTCCGAGGTGCTGACCAGATCGCTCGCGACGACCTTCTGCACCCTGCTGCCGGTCACCGCGCTGCTGTTCTTCGGCGGCGAAACGCTGAAGGACTTCGCCTTCGCGCTCCTGATCGGCATCGCCTCCGGCGCCTACTCGTCAATCTTCATCGCCTCGCCCGTCCTCACCCACTGGAAGGAACGCGAGCCTGCCTACCGGCATCGGCGCGAACGGATCGCCAGGGAACTCGGACAGGTGCCGGCCTACGCGACGACCGCCAGCGGCACGCCCGAGGACGTCGAGCCCGAGGACAAACGCAGGCGCTCCCGCAGGGGCAGCATCATCGCGCCCGAGGAGCCCGGCGCGCAGATCTCGCGGGACGAGTTCCAGGAGCTCGTGCGCGACCTCGACGTCGAGCAGGACAAGACCTCGAGCGCGGGCACCGAGCGCGCCCGCGCGAAGGTCGTCGAGCGCCAGCGGGAGGAGGCGCCCCCCGAGCCCGATCCTGCGGCCGACCTGACCCCCGAGGATCTGGTCCTCAAGGACACGCCGAAACCGCGCCAGAAAAACCGCCGCCCGCGCAACCGCCGGCACGGCAGGTCTCGCTGATGGCCCTCCTCGGCTGGGTGATGATGGGCCTCGCGATCTGGCACTTCACGATCTTCCTGCCCGACCGCTTCTGGGGGGGAATCGTGGGAGCGTTCGTGGGCTCGCTTGCCGGTGCGATCATCGTGGGGCTGATCATCTACAGCGTGAAGGTCTCCACGCTCAAGATCCCCGGCGAAAGAGCGACCGACATCGCGGTCGTGCTCTACGCGGCCCCCGGTGCCGTGATCGGGATCGCGCTCGTCTACCTCGAGGGCATCAGGCGCGAACGCCAGGCCGGCGTCGCGAGCTAGCGGCGCGGCGGGCCGGCGAGGCGCCCGCCCGGTTCCGTCGTCGGCTGGCCGTAGGCTCGCCGCGATGCAGGCCGCGCGCTTTGAGATCCCCGCATGCCCCGACGCTGACGTCGAGCGACTGCGCCGCGAGCTCGGCGCGAGCGGGGCGCTCGCGCAGGTGCTGGTGCGCCGCGGCCTCGGCGATCCGGCCGCCGCCCGAGCGTTCCTGCTCGCAAACGAGGAGCATCCAGCCGACGCGTTCGAGGGTATCGGCGAGGCCGTGCAGATGATCATGCGCCACGCACAAAGCGGCGCGAGGATAACGGTCCACGGCGACTACGACGTCGACGGCATCTGCTCGACGGCGGTGCTCCTGCGTGCGCTGAGGGCCCTCGGCGCGAACGCGGACTGGTACCTACCCGACCGCGCCGGCGACGGGTATGGACTGAATGCCGACACCGTGCGGCGGCTGGCCGTGAGGGGAACGCGGCTGCTCGTGACCGTGGATTGCGCGATCACCGCCGTGGCCGAGGTTGCGCTGGCGCAGGAGCTCGGGATGGAGGTCGTCGTCACCGATCACCATGCTCCCCGCGCCGACGGCGCGCTGCCGCAGGCGCCGATCGTGCACCCGGCGCTCTGCTCCTACCCGTGCGGCGAGCTGTGCGCCACGGCGGTGGCCCACAAGCTCGCGCAGGCCCTGTGGCAGGCCGCCGCCGCCGACGGCATGGACGGCGAGCCGCTGAAGGAGCGGGGCCGCCGCATGCTCGCCGCCGACCTCGACCTGGTCGCGCTCGCCACGATCGCCGACGTGGTGCTCCTGCGAGGCGAGAATCGCGCGCTCGTGCGACGGGGTCTACGAGCGCTCGCCGGCACGGCGAAGCCGGGCCTGCGGGCGCTGATGTCGGTCGCCGGCGTGGACCCCGCGAGGGTCAACGAGCGCTCGGTGGCGTTCGCACTCGCTCCGCGCCTGAACGCCGCCGGAAGGCTGTACCGGGCAGACGCCGGTCTCGAGCTGCTCCTGACCGATGATCGGATGCGGGCCGCGCAGATCGCGCAGGAGCTCGACGGCGCGAACCGCGAGCGCAGGCAAATCGAGGAGCGCATCCGCTGGGAGGCGGAGACGCAGATCACCGCGCTCGGCAGCCGCCCGGCGTATGTGCTCGCCGGCGAGGGTTGGCATCCAGGTGTGATCGGGATCGTCGCCTCACGCTTGGCCGAACGGCAGTGCTCACCCGTCGTGATGATCGCCCTCGACGGCGAGACGGGCAGGGGCTCGGGCCGGAGCATCGAGGCGTTCGACCTGCTCGGCGGGCTTGACGCGTGCGGCGAGTACCTGCTGCGCTACGGCGGCCACCGCGCGGCCGCCGGGCTCGAGATCGAGGCGGCGCGCATCGAGGACTTCGCCTCCGCGTTCTGCGCGCACGCCGAGCGCGTGCTGCGCCCGCTCGACGCGGTCGCCATCGAGCGCGTGGACGCGGTGGTGGGGGGCGAGGAGCTGGGTATGTCCCTCGCCGAGGAGCTGCAGGCGCTGGCGCCGTTCGGCCGCGGGAACCCGACCGTGTCGCTGCTGGTCGCGGATGCGACGTTCGCGGACGCGCGAACGATGGGGGAGGGCAGGCACGTCCGCTTCACGGTGCGCTCACGCGGCACGCGGGCACGCGCCGTGGCGTTTGGCACGGGCGGCCGCCTTCCGGTGCGCGACGGCGAGCCGGCTGAAGCCACGTTCACGCTCGAGGTCAACGAGTGGAACGGCGTCAGCGAGCCCCGCCTGGTCCTACGCCGCGCGCAGCCGCTCGCGGCGGCGCCGGAGTCCTCCGAAGCCGGCAGCGAGGAGCTCGTCCTCTTCGCCGTTCCCTGACTGCGTCTTGGATCCGGGTAGGCGGTCCCCTACCCTATTGGCATGGCCATCGCCGAGGATCCGAAGATTTCGCAGGCCACCGAGGTGGTTGACGACGCGCCGCCGCAGGCGTCGAGGGAGCCCAACGGCCATCCGCCTGCGCGGGTCGCAACCGCGGCCGGCGACGGCGGTGCGAGGACATCCGCCCGCCTCGATCTGAGCGAGCCCGAGCGGCGGCTGCTGCGCGACCTCTTTGCGATCGTCTCCGAGCATGGCGCCGACAGCTCGGTCGAGATCGACCGCGAGCGGGTCCAGGACGCGTTCGTGTTCGCGTGCGAGCATCATGCCGCGCAGCGGCGGAAGTCGGGAGAGGACTTCATCGTTCACCCGGTCGGGGTGGCCCGGATCTGCGCCAGCATGCGGCTCGACACGGAGACGCTGTGCGCGGCGCTGCTGCACGACACGGTCGAGGACACCTCCGCCTCGATCGAGGAGGTTCGCGAGCGCTTCGGCGAGGAGATCGCGACGATCGTCGACGGCGTGACGAAGCTCACAGGCATCACCTTCCAGTCGCGCGACGAGGCACAGGCCAACAACTACCGCAAGATGATGGTGGCGATGGCCACGGACGTGCGGGTCATCCTGATCAAGCTCGCCGACCGCCTGCACAACATGCGCACGATCGACGCGATGCCCAAGCAGAAGCAGCTCGAGAAGGCGCGGGAGACGCTCGAGATCTATGCGCCGCTTGCGCACCGGCTGGGCATCCACGCGATCAAGTGGGAGCTCGAGGATCTCGCCTTCGCGACGCTGCACCCCCGCAAGTACCAGGAGATCAAGGGCCTCGTCGCCCAGCAGCGGGACGAGCGCGAGCGCTACGTCAGCCAGGCCGGCGAGTACCTCACGAGCGAGCTGGGCGAGCTCGGCATCCAGGCGGAGATCGCCGGCCGGGCCAAGCACTTCTACTCGATCTACTCGAAGATGACCAAGAAGGGTCGCGAGTTCAACGAGATCTACGACCTCACGGCGATGCGTGTGATCGTCGAGTCCGTGAAGGACTGCTACGGCACCGTCGGGGTGATCCACTCGCTGTGGAAGCCCCTGCCGGGCCGCTTCAAGGACTTCATCGCGATGCCCAAGTTCAACATGTACCAATCCCTGCACACGACGGTGATCGGTCCTGAGGGCCGCCCGCTGGAGATCCAGATCCGCACCCAGGACATGCACGAGATGGCCGAGTTTGGGGTTGCCGCCCACTTCATCTACAAGCCCGAGCGCGGCGAGGTGCCCACGCGCGCCGAGGACGCCAAGCTGAAGTGGCTGCGCTCGATGCTCGACTGGCAGAAGGAGCTGTCGGACCCGCGCGAGTTCATGGAGGGCTTCCGAGCGGACCTCTTCGAGGAGGAGGTCTACGTCTTCACGCCCAAGGGCGAAGTGAAGTCGCTGGCGTCGGGCGCGACGCCGCTGGACTTCGCCTACGAGGTGCACACAGAGATCGGCCACCGCTGCGTGGGGGCGCGGGTCAACGGCAAGATCGTGCCGCTGCACTACGAGCTGCGCTCCGGCGACATCGTCGAGATCCTCACGGCCAAGCGCGAGCGCGGACCGTCGCGCGACTGGCTGGCGATGGTCAAGACGACCCGCGCGCGCAACAAGATCAAGCAGTGGTTCAAGGCGGAGTCTCGTCAGGACACGGAGCACATCGGGCGCGACCTGCTCCAGGAACATCTGCGCAAGCAGGGCCTTCCGGCGCAGAAGATCACCGGCTCCGCGATCCTGGCCGACGTGATCCGCGAGGTCGGCTACCGCAAGGCGGACGACTTCTACATCGCGCTCGGCGCCGCAAAGGTCTCGCCGAAGCTCGTCGTGAACAAGGTCATGCAGCGCCTGAAGCAGGGCGAGGCCGCCGACGGTGATGCGAGCGCTGCGGACCTGCTGCGCGTCGGTCGCGCGCGGCGGCGCCCGACCAAGTCCTCGGGCCAGTACGGGATCAGCGTCGAAGGCGTGGAGGACGTGATGCTGCGGCTGGCCAAGTGCTGTCGGCCGGTGCCGGGCGATGAAATCGTCGGCTACATCTCGCTCGGGCGCGGCATCACGATCCACCGCGAGGACTGCCCCAACACAGCGCTCCTGCGCAAGGACCCGGAGCGCTTCACATGCGTCAGCTGGGAAGGTGATCAGTCCACCGGCTTCATCGTCGAGATCCAGATCGACGCCTGGGACCGTCACCGCCTGCTGGAGGACCTCTCGCGCGTGTTTTCTGAGTCGGGCGCCAACATCGTCGAAGCGCGCTGCCTGTCCACGCCGCCGATGGTCAAGAACCGTTTCGTCGTCGAGGTCGCGGACACGCACTCGCTGAAGGCCGCGATCACGCGCCTGCGCAACACGGAGTCCGTGTTCGACGCCTACCGGGTGACGCCGGGCGGCGGCGCGGTCTAGCGCCGCGCGAAGCCGGCACACGGCGCGAGCCTAGGAGATCACGACCCTAGGAGATCACGTGCAGCGTGTCGGGCAGGATCGAGTAGCGAGCCTCGTCGACCTCTCCGAGGTAGTCGCCGTCGACCTGCAGGGGCAGCGGCCGGCCGTCGGCGCTGCGCACCGTCAGCTCGCTCATGTCCTGTAGGCCGGTCACCTGCCGGTGGCGGACAAACCGCGCACGGGGCGAGAGCGCGCGCCAGGCGATGAACGGCATCGAGACGAGCGTGGCGCGGTGCAGGACGCCGCCCGCGAGCTTGCCCGAGTCAAGCGCGGCGCCGTCTGCGATCTCGATCGGACGGTCCTGGAAGTAGGTGAACGGCGAGCCGTTCTGCACGATCGCCGTGACGCCTTCGAGCGTCTCGCTGGCTGTATCCACCCGCAGCCTGGGAGGCCTCAGCAGGTAGCGGCGCAGGTAGGTGGTCACCGCCACCCACGTGTAGTAGTAGGCGCCGAAGCGGGCCTTCATGTGCGGGTTCGCATCCACGCGCTCGACGACGCTGGCGTCGAGTCCGAGACCTGATGCGAAGGTGAAAGCGCGGCCGTTGACGACGCCGACATCGACCGTGCGCGGGCGCCATTCGTCGGCCATTGCGAGCAGGTGCTCGGTCGCGTCCACGAGGTCGCCGGGGATGCCGAGCATCTTGCCGAACACGTTGGCCGAGCCACCCGGCAGGCAGCACAGCGGCGTGGAAGAGCCGAGCAGCCCGTTGGCGGCTTCGTTGACCGTGCCGTCGCCGCCGAAGGCGACGACCACGTCGTAGCCCTCATGCGCGGCCTCGCGGCAGAGCTCCGTGGCGTGTCCACGATCCTCGGTGTCGACCGCGTCGACCTCGAAGCGGCCCTGAAGCGCGTACACGACGAGATGGCGCAGGCGGTCGGAGACGGTCGTCGCGTAGGGGTTGACGATGATCAGCATCCGCCGCTTCTCGGCCGGCCACGTCGGAGCGAGATCCTCGGGCGCCTCGGCGGCGATCTCGCCCCGCTCGCGGGTCCCCTCGTTCGCGGATGTGCCCATCTGCCACTCCCTACACCGCCCCGCCGGGCGCGTTACCGGTCGGCCCCGAGCGACGCCGAAGGGCCGGCGGAGTCCGTCCAAGCGGTCCCGCGTGCAATTTGCGTTCGCCGGGATCGTTGCTAGACTCCCGCGCAGACAGACACATCCAGAGGGGTGGAGGGACTGGCCCTTAGAAACCCCGGCAACCACCGTCACGTCACAGCGGGAAGGTGCCAATTCCAGAAAGATGTGTGGCGGGCTTCGTGCTCTTCGCCACACCGTGTGACACGGCGAAGGCAAGCGAAGGGATCCCGCAATGGCTGTCAGTCATCTGGAATGTAAGGAGTGCAAGGCTCAATACCCGCTCGAGGCGCTCTACGTCTGCGATCGGTGCTTCGGACCGCTCGAGGTCGCCTACGAGCATGACGGCGCAGACCGCGACGTGGCCGAGCTCCGCCGCCGCATCCAGGGCGGCCCGCAGAACATCTGGCGCTACGCGGACTTCCTGCCGCTCGCAGGCGGCCCGCCGGGACCGTCGGGCCGGCTCGCCTCGCGCGTCGGGCTGCCGGCGGGATGCACGCCGCTGATCCGCGCCGACAGGCTCGCGGAGCGGCTCGGGCTGCGCGAGGTGTGGGTCAAGAACGACGCCGCGAACCCGACCCACTCGTTCAAGGACCGCGTCGTTTCCGTCGCGGTCACGCGGGCGCGCGAGCTTGGCTTCGAGACGATCGCATGCGCCTCGACGGGCAACCTCGCCAACTCCGTGGCGGCGCACGGGGCGGCGCTCGGCCTCGAGTCCTACGTCTTCATCCCCTCCGACCTCGAGGAACAGAAGGTCCTGGCGACCGGGGTCTACGGGACGAAGCTGGTGGCGGTGGAAGGGAGCTACGACGACGTCAACCGGCTCTGCACCGAGCTGTCGGCCGACCGGGACTGGGCGTTCGTCAACATCAACCTTCGCCCCTACTACGCGGAGGGATCCAAGACGCTCGCCTTCGAGATCGCCGAGCAGCTTGGGTGGGAGATCCCCGACCGGTGCGTCGTCCCGGTGGCATCCGGCTCACTGTTCACCAAGGTCGCGAAGGGCTTCGACGAGTGGCGCGAGGTCGGGCTGCTGGAGGGCGAGCTGCCGCGCATGAATGGCGCCCAGCCCGAGGGCTGCTCGCCCGTCGCGAGCGCATTTGCCGACGGGCATGATGTCTGCCGGCCCGTGAAGCCGAACACGATCGCCAAGTCGCTCGCGATCGGCAACCCCGCCGACGGCCCCTACGCGCTGGATCTCGCGCGTCGCACCGGCGGATCGGTCGATGCCGTCAGCGACGAGGAGATCCGCGCCGGGATCACGCTGCTCGCCGAGACGACCGGCGTCTTCACCGAGACGGCCGGCGGCGTGAGCACCGCAGTGCTGGCGAAGCTCGCGGAGCGAGGCGACATCGACCCCGACGAGCGCGTCGTGCTCGTGATCACGGGTGAGGGCCTGAAGACGCTCGACGCCGTCAGGGGCACGTTCGAAACCCGCAAGATCGCGCCAACCGTCGAGGCGTTCGAGGCCGGAGTCCCCGACAACGTCACCGTCTGATGGCGATCGTCGTGAAGATCCCCACGCAGCTGCGAGCGGCGGCCGGGGGAGAGGCGCAGATGGAGGTCGAGGGCGCGACCGTGCAAGAGGTCCTCGACGGGCTGTTTGAGCGCTGCGGCGAGCTGCGCGAGCGGATCTCCGATGAGGACGGCTCGCTGCGGCGCTTCGTCAACGTCTACGTGGCCGGCGAGGACATCCGCTTCCTGGACGGGCTGGCGACGCCTGTTATCGACGGCTCCGAGCTCACCATCCTGCCGGCCGTCGCCGGCGGCTAGAGCCAACCGCCTCGACGGGGGCTCGGGTCGGCGCGCGTTGCTGCGCCAAGGACTACGGGGCCTGGTGGACGGCCGGCGCCGCACTGCCGGCGTGTGCCGGGGAGGGCGTCGAGCCGCTGAAGCCGATCGTCGAGACGAGGCCGGCAGCACACATCGCGGCGATCGTGAGCGCTCGCATGCGGCGCGGCGTGAGCCAGCCAAGATGGTGGCTTTGAAGCCACGTTCTGAAGCCAGAGGCGGCCGAGGCCGCCACGATCGCGCAACCCGCGCACATGGCGTCGAGGATACTGCTCAGGAATGCTCGGGCGCGCCGGCGCGCGCCTCCAGGCGCCGGCGCAGATCGGCCCCGCGTCCCGCGGCGACCGCGCGTGCCGCGCGCGTCTCGCTGAGCTCGAGACCCCGCGCCCGAGCGAAATCGAGCAGGTCCTGACGCTCCTCTCCTTCGCGGGCGGTGCGCAGGAACAGCCAACCGAAGAGACACAGGGTGAGGATCGACTCCTCGACCATCATGATCGCTCCGGCGACGCTCTGGTCGGCGAGCGGGGAGATGTGGTGGACGGCGTCACCGTGCAGGTAGAAGGGATAGAACACGGTCCCCGACCAGACGAAGATGTTGCCGAGGATCGAGCCGGTGAGGCGCACGGCGACGATGTAGAGCAGCTTGCCGAGGTTTCCGAACCACGCCGGCGTCGGCAGGGGGCCGAACAGACACATCCACATGTTGACCCCGAAGCCGAGGAACATCGCGTGCTCGAGCGCGTGCACCGCGGGGTGGCGCAGCGCCGCCTGGTAGAAGAACGGCAGGTGCCAGACGTACAGGTCCACCGCCCACAGCGGGAAGGCAATCAGCGGATGCGAGAGCCGGCGCAGGCGATCGAACACGCCGACGCGAAACACGGGTGCGAGCAGCGGCGCGGTGAGCCCCAGGACGATCAGCAGCGCCGCGATGTCGCCGAGCAGGAGGTGCTCGACCATGTGCGCGAAGAGCAGTTCGTCGCTCGCCGAGTCGAGCGAGGTGAGCGACGCCCCGATCAGGACGAAGCCCGAGTAGAAGCACGCCTGACGCCAGCCGGGGACGGGACGCGCGCCGCTCGCGAGCGCCCGCACGCGCCGCGCGTAGAGGAGCGCGAGGATCGCCAGCGGACCCAGTTGAATCGCGGCGCTGAGGCCGGCCGAGGCGGCCAACGGGACAGAAGGCATGCTGATCCAGGGTACGCCACAGCTGCGTGAACGGGTACGCAAATGGGCTCTGTGCCCAGCGCCGGCGCTCGAACATCCGTCCACTTCTGACACGCCGGCTCACCGTTGCCTTACACTGGGCCCGCTCGACAAGACAAGACTGAAAAGGGCAAACCCGTCGCGAGGCGGGCGCGCAAAGTCAGGGATCTCTCAGAGATAGCTCGGCTGCCAGTGGATGCCAGGGAGGGCTGCCGTGCTCGGAGGTACCCCGCAGGTTCGTTCCTGCGGATCCCGTTTTCGCTCCGCCTCAGCCAGGGTTCCGCGCGCTTTGAGCGCGAGCGCGGGCGCCCGTGGCGGCGAATTGACGGGGTGGCACGGACACGTCGGGCGCAGTCAGTCGCGCATGCGTGAGCTCGCTCACGACAGCCGCATGCGCCGGGAAGCGCAGCGGCCGAAGGCGCGACTCATGCACCGCCTGGGGAGACGGTGCAGGGGGCGCAACTCCGGTCAGGGATGACCGGGTGCGAAGGGGGTGCGAGAGGCTGCTGGGCCCAACGCTCGGCAGCCTCTCGGTGCGTTTGGGGCGCGGCGCGCCGTGGTCTTCACCCGCCTGTACGGCGAAGCGCACGCCAGTCAGGTCTTCGGACACGTCCCAGAGCCGCGCAGCGACGTGCTCATCGCGCGCCGCACCGTTCGCTGTCGCCAGGGGCGGCCTGAGCAGGGGGTTGATGGGCAACTCGGGCGCGGTGAGCCGTCCAACTTCAGTACCTTGACGCGCGTGACGCTCGACGAATTGACTGAGGCAGTCGCGCTCGGAACGGTGGACACCGTCGTGTTGGCGATGACGGACATGCAGGGGCGGCTTCAGGGCAAGCGCCTGACGGGCACCCATTTTCTGGGCGAGGTCGTCGAGCATGGTGCGGAGGGGTGCAACTACCTGCTCGCGGTGGACGTCGACATGAACACGGTTGCGGGCTATGCGATGTCCTCGTGGGAGCGCGGCTATGGCGACATGCTGCTCGTGCCCGATCTGCGAACGCTGCGGCGCGTGCCGTGGCAGGACGGAACCGTTATGTGCCTAGCCGACGTCGCGTGGCTCGACGGCTCGGATGTGCTCGCCTCGCCGCGCCAGGTCCTGCGGCGCCAGCTCGCCCGGCTCGCGGACCGGGGTTGGACGGCGAACGCCGGAACGGAGCTCGAGTTCCTGGTGTTCAAGGACACCTACGAGGACGCGTGGCACAAGGGTTATCGTGACCTGCGCCCGGCAAATCTCTACAACGTCGACTACTCACTTCTCGGCACGGCCCGCGTGGAGCCGTTGATCCGGCGCATCCGCAACAGCATGGCCGCGGCCGAGATGGTCGTCGAGGACTCCAAGGGGGAGTGCAACTTCGGACAGCACGAGATCAACTTCCGCTACGCCGACGCGCTGAGGACCGCTGATGAGCACGCGATCTTCAAGAACGGAGCGAAGGAGATCGCCGCCGACGAAGGCATGGCGATCACGTTCATGGCCAAGTTCGACCAGCGCGAGGGGAGCTCGTGCCACATCCACTTCTCGCTGGCAGACGGCGATGGGCCGCTGTTCGCGCGCGAGCAGGCGCTGTTCGACTCGTTCCTCGCCGGGCAACTCGCGTGCCTGCGCGAGATGACCCTGATGCTCGCGCCTAACGTCAATTCCTACAAGCGCTACGCCGCGACGAGCTTCGCGCCGACGACGGTCGCCTGGGGACATGACAATCGCACCTGCGCGCTTCGCGTCGTCGGACACGGTCCGGGTCGGCGCTTCGAGAACCGCGTCGGGGGCGCCGACCTGAACCCGTATCTTGCGCTCAGCGCGATCATTGCCTCGGGCCTGCACGGACTCGACGCAGGCCTGGAGCTCGAGCCGGCGCTCGAGGGCAATGCGTATGTCGACTCCGAGCACGCGCGCGTGCCGGCGACGCTGAGCGAGGCGCGTCAGCTGTTTGCCGCCAGCGTGGTGGCCCGCGACGCGTTCGGGGAGGACGTCGTCGCGCACTACCTCAATGCGGCCGACGTCGAGCTCGACGCGTTCGGAGCCGCCGTCACGGATTGGGAGCACCGGCGGGGGTTCGAGCGGCTGTGAAACGCGCCGCACGGGAGACAGACGGTGGCGCATCCTGAGGATCGGATCACGGCCGCCGGCACGCTCACGCCGCCCGACGCGGTGTTCGCGCCCGTACGCTCGCAGACCGCCTTCGAGGAGACCGTCGATCGGCTCGGCACCGCGATCAAGCTCGGGCTGCTGGCACCCGGCTCGCAGCTTCCCGCCGAGCGCGAGCTGTGTGGGCGGCTCGGGATCGCGCGCTCGACGCTTCGCCAGGCGCTCACCGCGCTGACGCAGAGCGGCCACGTGTTCGCGACGCGGGGGCGCGGCGGCGGGACGTTCGTGTCCGACCCGCAGCCGCCCGCCGACCCGCCGTCGGCGCAGATGCTCTCGCAGTGGCGGGAGACGTGCGACCAGCGCCTGGCGATCGAGCTCGGTGTGGCTGTGCTCGCGGCCCAGCGCGCCGAGCGCGCAGATCTCGACCCGCTCGATGAGGTCGCGATGGTCCTCGAGGGCGCACTCGAGGACTTCGCAGCCTACCGCCAGGCGGACATCCGCCTGCACGTTGGCCTCGCCGAGGCCACGCGCTCCGAGCGCCTGGTGCGGGAGATGACCGAAGCGCAGGGGGCGATGACCGATCTGATCGGCTACATAGCCCACCCGCCCACCGTGCTGGCCTCCTCGAACGCGCAGCACCGCCAGCTCCTCGCCGCTGTACGCGAGCGCGATGGGATACGTGCAGTGCGCGTGATGGCCGAGCATGTGCAGGCGACCGAGCACATCCTCGCCGGCCTGCTGCCCGGTGGCTGAGGCCTCGGACGCCGATCCTTGGGAGGTCTGCGGCGCATCCCGCCGAAACCTCTCGCACGACCGTTGGCCAACCGTGCGGCCCTCGTTGCGATTATTTCGCCCCTTGTGCCTTGACTTCTGTCCGGGCAAGAGCGTAATGTCACGATCGAAGGGCGGAAGACCAAACCTTTTCTTCAGAGGGGGCATAGCGTGAGCACGACATCCGGGACATTGAGCGCCGACGAGCAACGCCTTGCGGAGCTGGGCTACAAGCAGGAGCTGAGCCGTGGCTGGAGCTCGTTCTCGAACTTCGCGATCTCGTTCTCGATCATCTCCGTGCTCGCCGGATGCTTCACGACCTACGGGCAGGCGCTCAAGAACGGCGGTCCGATCGCGATCTCGATCGCCTGGCCGCTGATTAGCGTTCTGATCCTGATGGTGGCTTTCTCGATGTCGGAGCTGGCCTCGGCGATGCCGACCGCCGGCGGGATCTACTACTGGGCCTCGAAGCTCGGGGGCGCCGGCTGGGGCTGGTTCACCGGCTGGTTCAACCTGATCGGCCTGGTGGCCGTCGTCGCGTCGGTCGTGTACGTGAGCGGGATCTTCCTCGTGAACCTGCTCGGGCTATACAACCTCCACTTCATCTTCAACTTCCCGAAGGCGGCGGGTCTGACCGGCTCGGCGAGCGTGCACTACACCGCCCACGTGGAGTTTGCGGTGTTCGCGGCGATCCTCCTGTTCGACCTGCTGATCAACGTCTTCAGGAGCCACCTCGTGTCGATCTTCAACGCCATCTCGGTGTGGTGGCATGTGATCGGCGTCGCCGCGATCGTCGTGATCCTGTTCGCGGTGCCGAGCCATCACGCGAGCCTCTCCTACGTGTTCGGCCACCGGGTCAACGTGTCCGGCTTCAGCAACAGCATGTATTGGTACTACGTGCTGCCGCTCGGCTTCCTGCTGACGATGTACACGATCACCGGCTACGACGCCTCGGCGCACGTCTCCGAGGAGACCCACGGCGCGGCCGAGTCCGCGCCCAAAGGCATCTGGCGCTCGGTCTTCTACTCGGCCGTCATCGGCTGGATCGTGCTGCTCGCGATCACGTTCGCGATCCAGACGGGGCACGAAGGGGAAATCCTGAAAGCCGGCTACCCGGCGCTGACGATATTCACCACGGCGCTCAGCTCGGCTGCAGCGAAGGCCGTGATCCTGATATCGACCGTCGGGCAGCTGTTCTGCGGCGTGGCCTGCTGCACGAGCGCCTCGCGCATGACGTTCGCGTTCTCCCGTGACGGGGCCGTCCCGGGCCACAACCTCTGGCGTCGCCTGGGCAAAAACAAGACCCCGACATGGTCGGTGCTGTTCGTCGTCGTGTTCGCGGCGGTCATCACCTTCCCCGCCTACTTCCCGAACCATCTCGGCACGCCGGTCGCGTTCCTCGCGGTGACCTCGATCTCGGTGATCGGGCTCTACATCGCGTACACGATCCCCGTCTTCCTGCGCTGGCGGATGCGTGATGAGTTCAAAGCCGGGCCATGGACGCTCGGGGCGAAATACAAATGGATCAACCCGATCGCCTTCGTGTGGGTCGCCATCTGCGTGATCATCTTCTCCCTGCCCTTCGAACCCGCTGGCGTGTTCTTCAAATCCGGGTTCAGCTGGAACTTCGTCAACTACGCGCCGCTGGTCACGATCGGCGTCATTGCCGCCGTCACGATCTGGTTCCTTGTGTCGGCGAAAAACTCGTTCAAGGGCCCGGTCCGCACGATCGACGAGCTCGATACCGAACAGGCGCTGCCCGAGATTGCGCAGTACCCCTAGGAGGAGCGGTGGACGCGTCACTGTCTCGCAGCGGGTTTTTCCCGAGATTGGTGGCTGAGCGCTGAGCGCTCA
>DATMQG010000017.1:0-37829 GCA_035566835.1 Solirubrobacteraceae bacterium | reverse complement strand
GCCCGACCCCGGCTCAGCACCGTTCGCAGGTCGCTCGGCGCCAAAGAGCCGCCGCGTGTCGGCAAGTCGCAGAGCGCCGGGGTCAGAGCGCTCGGGCGCGTGAGCGGATCGGAGACCTGCCACAGAAGCGGATCCCCGAGGCGGGCGAGCGCCCTCACCGTGAACCCGATCCGGGCGAGGTCGGGTGCGAGCGAGCCGCGGGGGCGCCTGTTGACCGCGAGCACGAGCGCGCGCGGGCGCCCGAGCACGCTGAACCGCGTCAGGGCGCCGGCCACGTAGTCGAGCCCCGTTGACGCAGGCAGGACTAGTCGCATCGGGGCTTCGCCACGAGGCCTGCTGGTGGCCTGGCCCGCCACGCGCGCCGGCGCGCCGAAGCTGATCTGAGCGAGCGTGAGGTCGAACTGGGACGGAGCGGTGAGGTGCTCGTTCCAAGCACGCACGGATCGGGCGCCGCTCGCGTGAGATCCGGGCGGCGCCGCGGCCGAGGCCCCGATCGCGGCGACGGCGGCCAGCAAAGACAGTGTCACGCGGAGCTTCATGGCTGCTTCCTAGCATCGATGCGGCCCTCTCACAAGCGGCAGGCGGCCCGGCGGCGATACGGTTCAGGCTCCAGTCCAAACAGGAGAACAGACTTGCGCAACCCCCGCGACTTCTACAAGCCCCTCGCGATCGACGCGCCGCAGCCGGCGCGGGAGATCCCCTTCAAGCCGTCCCGGATGATCCACTTCCTCGACTTCTCGCTCGAGAAAATGGTCGCGAAGGTTCCCGAGATCGCACCGAAGGTCGACATCCTGCTCGGCAACCTCGAGGACGCCGTCCCGCTCGAACGCAAGGAGGCGGCCCGCGCCGGGCTGATCAAGGTGGGCCGCGAGATGGACCTCGGGGAGACCGCCCTCTGGACGCGCGTGAACGAGCTTGCCTCGCCCTACTTCCTGGACGACATCACCGAACTCGTCACGCAGATCGGCGACAAGCTCGAGGTCATCATGGTGCCCAAGGTGGAGGGCCCCTGGGACATCCACTACGTCGATCGCCTGCTCGCACAGCTCGAGGCCAGGGCCGGCTTGGAGCATCCGCTCCTCGTGCACTGCGTGCTCGAGACCTCCCAGGGGGTCGCCAACCTCGAGGAGATCGCGTCCGCGAGCCCGCGCATCCAGGGCATGAGCTTCGGCCCGGCCGACCTCGCCGCCTCACGACGCATGAAGACGACGCGCGTCGGCGGCGGGCACCCGGGCTATCGAACGATCGCCGATCCCGATCCCGATGATCCCGACGCGCCCCGCCCGAGCTACCAGCAGGACCCCTGGCACTACTCGATCGCGCGAATGGTCGACGCCTGCACATCGGTGGGCGCGCTCCCCTTCTACGGTCCCTACGGCGACATCGGTGACGAGCTCGGCTGCGAAACGCAGTTTCGGGCCGCCTTCCTGCTCGGGTGCGTAGGCGCCTGGTCGCTTCATCCGTCGCAGATCGCGATCGCGAAGCGGGTCTTCTCGCCAGAGCCGGGGGAGGTCGCCTTCGCCAAGAAGGTGATCGAGGCGATCCCCGACGGCCGCGGCGTGCACATGATCGACGGCAAGATGCAGGACGACGCCACCTGGAAGCAGTGCAAGGTGATGGTCAACCTCGCCGAAATGCTCGCCAGGAAGGACCCGGAGCTGGCGGAGGCCTACGGGTTCGTGCCGACGCCGGCCGTATAGGCTTCCGCGCCGCGATGAGATTCTTCGAGTACGAGGCGCGCGAGGTCGTCAAGCGCGCCGGCATCCCGGTCACCGACTACGGATTCACCACCGACGCAGGCGAGGCAGGGGAGATCGCGCGGCGGATCGGCGGCCCGACGGTGATCAAGTCCCAGGTCCTCACCGGCGGGCGGATGAAGGCGGGGGGTGTGAAGTTCGCCGAGACCCCGGCGGAGGCGGAGGCCCATGCGCGCGGGATCCTCCAGCTCGAGATCGGCGGCCACATGCCGCGCGGCGTGCTGGTGGACCCGCGAGCCGACGTCGAGCAGGAGTACTACGCGGGCGTCGTCTGGGACGGGACGCGTAAGCAGCCGGTGATGATCTTCTCGCCGGTCGGCGGCATCGACATCGAGCAGGTGGCCGAGGAGCAGCCGGAGGCGGTCGGCCGCCGGCATTTCTCGAACATCCTTCCGCTGAGCGACTTCGAGGCCAAGGAGGCGATCGCCGCCACGGGCGTGACTGGTCCGGCGCTCAACAAGCTGATCCCGATCCTCACCCGCCTCGCGAGGCTGTTCGTCGAGAACGACATGATCCTCGCCGAGATCAATCCGCTCGGGCGCCTCGCGGACGGATCTTTCGTCGCGCTCGATGCCCACATGGACATGGAGAACGAGGCGCGCGGGCGCCATCGCAAGCTGCTCGGAGAGCTGGGCGTGGGCGAGGAGGAGACCAGGCAGGCGCGCGAGCCGACGCCGTTCGAGCTCGCCGGCGAGCAGATCGACGCCCAGGACCACCGCGGGGTCGCCGGCAACGTGACCGAGTTCGACGGCAACCTCGGCCTTGTGATCGGCGCCGGGGGCGGCTCGCTGACGCTGTTCGACGCCGTCCGCGCCCACGGCGGCAAACCGGCCAACTACTGCGAGATCGGCGGCAACCCCTCGGTCGCCAAGACGTGCGGCCTTGCCAGGCTCGTGCTGCAGAAGCCAGGCGTCGAGCAGATCGCCGTGATGATGTCGATCGTCTCGAACACGCGCGTGGACATCGTCGCCCGCGGCGTCATCAAAGCGTGCCTCGAGCTGGGCTATGACCCGGCGGAGAAGATCGCGATCTTCCGCATCCCGGGAGCCTGGGAGGAGGAGGGCTTCAAGATCCTCGCGAAGTACGGGGTCGACTACGCCGACCGCTCCGTCTCCCTCGACGAGGCAGCGGCGCGGGCGGTCGAGAAGATCGAACCCCACCCACCCGTGCCTGCCTGATGTCGATTCTGATCGACGCGGACGCGACGTTCATCGTCCAGGGGATCACCGGACGCGAGGCCGTGAACCTGACCCGCGAGTGCCTGGACTACGGCGTTGGAGCGAAGGTCGTCGGCGGGGTGACTCCCGGTCGGCTGGGCCGCGACGTGCACGGCGTGCCGGTGTTCGACACCGTCGCCCAGGCCGTGGCGCACCACGAAGCGCCGGTCCACGGGTCGGTCGTCACGGTTCCCCCCGCCTTCACCAAGGACGCGGTCTTCGAGGCGATCGAGAACGGCGTGCAGCTGATCGTGATCGTGACCGAGCGCATACCACGTCGGGATGTCGCCGAGATGGTCGAGCTGGCGACGCTGCGCGGCGCGCGGATCATCGGTCCGAACTGCCTCGGGATCATCGTCCCCGACGTGATCAAGATGGGCGGCATCGGCGGGCCGGCCAAAAACGCCGCCCAGGCCTACACGCCCGGTCCGATCGGCGTGATCTCCCGCTCCGGCGGCATGACCACGGAGATGTCCTCCACGCTCAGCGCCGCCGGGCTCGGGCAGTCGACCGCCGTATCGATCGGCGGCGACGCGATCATCGGCTCCACCTACGCCGAGCTGATGCCCCTGTTCGAGGCGGACGAGCAGACGCAGGGCATCGTGATCTACACCGAGCCGGGAGGCCGCATGGAGGCCGAGCTCGCACGGTGGGTGAGCGAGAACCATTCGCGGCTGCCGATCATCGCCTTCATGGCCGGGCGTTTCATGGATGAGATGCCGGGCATGAGCTTTGGCCACGCGGGCACGATCGTCGAAGGCAAGGAGGACACCGCCTCGGAGAAGATCGCGAGGCTTGCCCAGGCCGGCATCTCGGTCGCCGAGCGGATCGAGGACATCCCGGAGATGATTCGCGCGGCGATCGCCGAGCGCTCCGGCGCCGCGGCGCCCGCGGGCGCGGCGGGCGGGAGCGCAGCATGAGGGTGGATGGAACGTTCATCGCCGTCGAGGTCGAGGACGCCGTCGGCGGAGACCCCGCGCTCGCCCGCAAGCTGACCGATGCCTGCCCGGTCGACATCTTCGCCCAGGCCGACGGCGACGGCGTGCAGATCCTCGGGCGCAACGTCGATGAGTGCGTGCTGTGCCGGCTGTGCCTCGACGCCTCCCCGCCGGGCGCGGTCAAGGTGATCAAGCTCTACGACAACGACGCGCTGCTCGCCTGACTTGTATGCCGCGGGGACGTCCACTAACGTAGGGCATGAGCTCATGAACGAAAACTTCTCACTCATCGTCATGTGTCTCTTCTTGCTGGGATCGCTGGCGTTCCTCGCCCAGCAGATCACCTCCTACCACTGAACCTCGCGGCGGCTAGTGCTTGCGGGCTCGGGGCGTGCGTTCGCGTTCCTGCTGCAGCTCGACCATCTTGGTGATCAGGCGCATGATCTGCTCCGGCCCGGAGGCCTTCGCCTGGCCGTAGGTGAAGGCCTCGACCCAGTCGGGCACCTTCCCTTCGCGCGCCATCACGTTGAAGAACTCGCGCCGCATGTCCACGCGCAGGCGGGCGTCGGAGGCCGGACCCTTCGACACCTTGATGTCGGGCATCTCGAGGCGAAAGTGCTGCACGTCCCCCCTCCCCCTCAGCTCCACGCCGACGATGAGCTTGATCGGCGCCAGCGCCGGAACCTCGGCCAGGAACCTACGCGTGGCGAGCTCGATCAGAGCCTTGGCGTCTTCGGACATATGTGACTAGCGCTCCCCTCCGGCCACGCGCGCGCTGCGTCTCCGGCTGATCAAACCTTGTTGCGCTGCAGCAGCTTGCGGCCGATCACCATGCGCTGAATCTCCGATGTGCCCTCGCCGATCAAGAGCAGCGGCGCGTCCCGGTAGAGACGCTCGATCTCGTACTCCTTGGAGTAGCCGTAGCCGCCGTGGATGCGAAGGCTTTCCTCGACGCAGAAGCGCCCCGCCTCCGACGCGAACAGCTTGGCCATGCCGGCCTCGAGATCCGAGCGCTCGCCCGCGTCCTTCAGGCGCGCGGCGCGCAGCGTGAGCAGGCGCGCGGCCTCCACCTGCGTCGCCATGTCGGCGAGCTTGAACTGGATCGCCTGGTGCTCGGCGATCGGCTTGCCGAAGGCCTTGCGCTCCTGCGAGTAGCGCAATGCGAGCTCAAGCGCCCGCTGGGCGATGCCGACGCCGCGGGCGGCGACGTTTACCCGGCCGACCTCGAGCGCGTCCATCATCTGCGCGAAGCCCCGGTTCAGGCCCGCCTGCTCGCCGCCGAGCACGTTCTCCGGCGGGCAGCGGTAGCCGTCGAACACGAGCTCGGTGGACTCCACGCCCTTGTAGCCGAGCTTCTTGATCTTCGGTGGCACGGTCAGTCCGGCGAACGCGCCGGTGTTCTCAGCGACCCCCGGCTCTTTTTCGGCGATGAAGCAGGTGAAGCCCTTGTGCCGAGGCTCGGCGTCGGGATCGGTCTTGACGAGCACGAACACGAGCGAGGAGAGCAGCCCGTTCGTGACCCACATCTTCTGGCCGTTGATCTCGTAGTTGCCGTCCTCGCCCTTCTTCGCGGACGTTTTGATCGCCTGCACGTCGGAGCCGAGCTCGGGCTCAGACAGCGAGAACGCGGCGCGGATCTCGCCGGTGGCCATGCGCGGCAGGTACTTCGCCTTCTGCTCGTCGTTGCCGAACTTCATCAGCAGATAGGAGCCGATGAAATGCGTGTTGATCACGCCCGAGATCGAGATCCAGCCACGGGAGAGCTCCTCGACGATCATCGCGTAGGTCGTGAGGTCGAGACCCATGCCGCCGTACTCCTCGGGGATCGTCACGCCGAACAGCCCGAGCTCCTTCATCTGCTCGACGATCGGCTCGGGGAAGGAGTCCTCGTGGTCGTAGTGCGCGGCGTTGGGCAGGATCTGCTCGTCGGCGAACTGATGGACCATCTCGGTGATCGCCCTCTGCTCGTCGGTCATCTCGGTGTACTGGGAGGCGGCTACGGCCATCTGATTGGCGCTCCAGGGTTGTTTTCAGCGTCTCCAAGGGAGAATACCGGCGTGAACTTCGCGCGCCAGGTCCTCGACCGCCCGCAGGGCGAGCTTGCGCTCCTCGAGCTCGCGCGCGACGGCAGCCGCCGCGAATGGAGCTTCGGCGAGGTCGCCGAGCGCTCAGCGCGCCTGGCCGGCGCGCTGAGGAGCCGCGGCGTTGCTCGTGGCGACGTCGTAATGACCCTGATCGGCAACCGCCCCGAGTGGGTGTTCACGATCGTGGCATGCCTGCGCATCGGCGCGGTCGCGCTCCCGTGCACCGAGCAGCTGCGGGCCAAGGACCTGCGCCTGCGCATCGCCGTCGCCCGCCCCGCCTTGATCGTCGCGGACGAGCGCAACGGCGCAGAGCTGCAGGCGGCCCTCGACGGCGAGCGGACGCCGATTACATACATCCCGCAGGAGTCGCTGTTCGCGGCCGAGCGGGCTCCGGCCGTGGAGCTCGAGGACGAGGACCCGTGCCTGATCACGTTCACCAGCGGCACCGCCGGAGAGCCGAAGGCCGTCGTGCACGGCCAGCGCTACCTGCACGGTCAGCGACTTCAGGCGCGCCACTGGCTGGGGGCGGGCGCCGGCGAGCTGGTCTGGTGCACCGCCGCGAGCGGTTGGTCGAAGTCGGCCCGCAACGTCTTCATCGCGCCTTGGCTCTCGGGGGCGGGCGCCGTTCTGCATGACGCCCGCTTCGATCCGCACGAGCGGCTCGAGCTGCTCGAACGCGAGCGCGTGAACGTGCTCTGCATGGCGCCGACGGAGTATCGCTTGATGGCCAAGCGAGCGAGCCTGCGCAAGCCGGCGCATCTGCGCGGGATGGTGGCCGCCGGGGAGGCGCTGGACCCGGAGGTCCTGCGCGCCTGGCGCGAGGCGACCGGGCTTGAGATCCGCGACGGCTACGGCCAGACCGAGACGGGGCAGCTCACGGGCACGCCGCTCGCCGAGCGCGCGCGGCCCGGCTCGATGGGCCGGGCGCTGCCTGGTATCGGGTTGATGGTTAAAGACGGGGAGCTGACGGTCAACCCGACGACGGTCCCCACCTTCTTCCTCGGCTACCTGGGAGAGAGCGTGCGACGGGAAGAGGACGGAGCGTGGGCGCTCGCCGATCGCCGCCACCACCCGCTCGAGCCATGGCGCACGGGCGACAGGGTGGCAGAGGACGAGGAGGGCTGGCTGTATTTCCAGGGCCGCGACGACGACGTGATCGTGTCCGCCGGGTACCGCATCGGCCCGTTCGAGGTCGAGTCCGCGCTCGTCGCGCACCCGGCGGTCGCCGAGGCGGCGGCCGTCGCCGCCCCCGACGAGGAGCGCGGCGAGGTCGTCCGCGCGGTCGTCGTTCTGCGCGACGGGCCCTACGCCCCTTCGCCGCAGCTCGTGCGCGAGCTGCAGGAGCACGTCAAGCGCGAGACCGCCCCCTACAAGTACCCCCGCATCATCGATTTCGCCGACGAGCTGCCGAAGACCGTCAACGGCAAGGTCAGGCGGGCCGAGCTGCGAAAGCCTCGGCCCGCCTAGGTCGTACGCCCGGAGCCTCAGGCCCCGCTATCGCTCTGCGCTCAAGCGGCCTCCGCCGTCAGCTCGGGAGCGCCCAACAGGTCCGTGTTTGCCTGCACCGTCTCGTCGGCCTCCTGCAACACCGCAGCCGTCGGTGGGCGCAGCAGCAGGAAGGACGCGAGGATGCCCACCCCGACGCACGCCGCGGCGACGATGTAGGCGAGGTGGTAGCCACCCGTCAGCGCGCTCGCGAACGAGTGCCCGCTTGCCGTCAGCCCCTTGGCGTGGTCGGTCGCGATCGTCCCCAGCGTGGCCAGGCCGATCGCCCCGAATAGCTGCACCGAGACGTTGATGATGCCCGACGCCAGCCCCGCGTCGCGCGCGGGCGCGTCAGACATCCCGATCGTCAGCAGCGGCAGGAACGCCGAGCCCGCCCCGAGGCCGAGCAGCATGAACGCGAAGAACAGCCCGGGGAAGTAGCTCGCGTGGATGCCCGCCGTGGCCAGCAGAACGAGGCCGCCGATGATGCCGGTCAGGCCGGCGGTGAGTGTGTTGACGGCTCCGAAGCGCTCCACCGCGCGGGCGGAGATCCCCATCGACATCACGGCGATCGAGATCGTCAGCGGCAGGAACGCGAGGCCGGTGTGGATCGCGTCGTAGCCGAGCACGCGCTCCAGGTACAGGGAGCCGAGGAAGAAGGCAGAGAACATCCCCGTGATCAAGAGGCCACGGACGAGGCTCGAGCCCATCAGCATCCGCAACCGAAGGATCCGCAGCGGCATGATCGGATTCGCGAGCCGCGACTCGAGCGCGAGGAAGGCGCGTAACAGCGCAAGCGAGGCACCCCCCACCCCGAGCGTCCGCACCGAGAGCAGGCCATATTCGGTCGACTTGACGATCGCGAAGGCGCCGAGCATCGTCGCGAGCGTGATCAGGATCGACCCGAGCACGTCCACGCCGCCGGCGAGGCCGATGCCCTTGTTCTCCTCGATCAGCGCCCAGCCGAGCAGGAACGCGAGCGCGCCGATCGGGACGTTGACGAAGAAGATCCAGTGCCAGTCGAGCGACTGCGTCAGCGCGCCGCCCGCGAGCAGGCCGATCGAGCCGCCGCCGGCTGAGACGAAGGCGTACATACCCATCGCCTTGGCCTGCTCGGCCCGAGCTGGAAACTCCGTGACGATGATCGCGAGGATCACGCTCGAAGCAACGGCGCCGCCGATCCCCTGCAGCAGGCGCGCGCCGATCAGCAGCGATTGAGAGCCGGCGAGTCCGCACAGCACGGAGGCGCCGGTGAACAACACCAGGCCGGTGAGGAAGACCTTCTTGCGCCCCACCAGGTCTCCCATCCGCCCCGACAGCAGCAGGAAGCCCCCGAACGTGATCAGGTAGCCGTCGATCACCCAGGTGAGGTTGCCCTGGCTGAAGTGCAGGTCGTGCTGGATCGAGGGGAGCGCGACGTTCACGATCGTCGCGTCGAGAACCATCATCAGCTGGCCGAGGCAGAGCACGGCGAGGGCTATCCAGCGGCGCCGCTCGCGCCGGCGCTCGGAGGGGGCTGCGCTCGGCTGGCGAATGTCTGACCTGTCGATCGTGGTGGTGCTCATGTGACTCCCTTCGGTTCGCGAAGGGGACACCATATCATGGATTATCACTCTTGCAAGTATTATCTTTAGTAACGTTACGGTTGTTGTGTCGTGGTATAATCGTGCCGTTATGCACGAAGAGAGTTCCCGGTGTGCCCCGGGGTCGATGGTCCTCCTCACAAGACTCGCCAAGCAGGTCTACAGGCGCAGCGACGAGGAGCTGCTCGGCATGCATCTGCGCCTGCTGATGGCGCTCAGCTACGTGCGCGACCACGACGGCGCGCCGCAGCAGGGGCTCGCCGACGCGCTCTGCATGGACGCCAACAACGTCGTCCTGCTGCTCAACGAGCTCGAGGATCTCGGCTACGTGACGCGCCGCCGTGACCCCAACGACCGCCGCCGCCATCTGGTGGACCTGACCGCGGGCGGACGGGGCGCGCTCGAGCGGGCCGAGCACGCGCAGGAACAGATCGAGGACGACGTCCTGCAGGCGCTCGACGCCGAGGAGCGGGTCACGCTGTGGCGGCTCCTGACCCGCGCGCTCTACGGCGCGGAGCCGCCGGCGGCCGACTCCGCCAGCGCGACGATCGCGTCGATCTCCACGTAGGCGCCGCGCGGCAGCTGCGCCACCCCGACCGCGACGCGGGCAGGGGGATCGGCCCCGAAGAAAGTACCGTAGACCTCGTTGACCTCCGCGAAGGCCGAGAGGTCCGTCATGTAGACGGTGAGGCGCAGCGCGCGATCGAGCGTCGTCCCGGCGGCCTCACAGACGGCGCGCAGGTTCTCCAGACAGCGCTGTGCCTGCTCCGCGGCGGTGGCTCCGACGAGCTCGCCGCTGTCCGGGTCAAGCGGGATCTGGCCTGAGCAGAACAGCAGGCGGGCGCCCGGGCCGCTGAGCACGGCATGGCTATAGGGGCCGATGGCCGCAGGTGCGCCGGTTGCCTGCACCGTCTCGCGCTCGGCCGTCATTGCGGGCACCCTAGCGCCCCACTGCGCCGGGCTGCCCCACGCTGCTAAAGCAGTAACTTCAAAGGGTGCGGCCATGCGCGAGGAAGATCGCCGTGACGATGCTGGCGGCGGGCGCCTGGGTGGCGCCCGGCGCCTCTGCGCAGGCCCAGATCGCGTTCGGCCCGTGTGGGGACAGCAACAACTTCGCGTGCGGCCATCTCACCGTCCCGCTCGACCCGAGCGCGCGCACGCCAGGCACGCTCACGCTCGCCATCCGCCGCCACCGGGCGCCGGTCGAGGGACCCAACGCGGCCGTGATCCCGCTCGCCGGAGGTCCGGGACAGCCGGCCATCCCCTTTACCGAAGCCTTCCTCGAACTGCTCGGGCCGATCGCGGCGACGCGCGATCTGGTGGTCTTCGACCAGCGTGGGACCGGCCTCTCGCACCCGCTCGGCTGCCATCCGAGCGGCGCCCGAAGCCGAGGAACTCCCGGACAAGCTGTGACGCGGTGCGCTCAGGCGCTGGGCGCCGGGCGGGCCTTCTACACGACAGCGGACAGCGTCGCCGACCTCGAGGCGATCCGCAGGGCCGGCGGCTACGAAAAGCTCGTGCTCTACGGCACCTCCTATGGCACCAAGGTAGCGGAGCAGTATGCGCAGAACTACCCGACCCACGTCGAAGCGCTCGTGCTCGACTCTGTCGTGACGCCCAACGGCCCCGACCCGCTGAACCGTCCGACCTTCGCCGCTGTACCCCGCATCCTCGGCCAGCTGTGCCGCCATCGCGAATGCGTCCATATCACGGGCAATCCCGTCGGCGACCTCGCGCGGGTCGTGGCACGCATGCGCCGAGGCACGATCTCCGGGCGCGTGATCGACAAACGCGGTCACCCCCACAGCGAGGCGATCAGCTCGGATGACCTCGTCGGGATCCTGCTCGCCGGAGACTTCGACCCGCTGCTGCGCGCGGAATTCATCCCGGCGATGCGCGCCGCCGCATACGGCGATGACGCCGCGCTCGCACGACTGCTCACGAGGGCCGAAGCGATCGGCGAAGAAGGCTCGGGCGGTGGCGTCGACAGCCAGCTGTTTTTGACGACCACGTGCGAAGAGGAGGCCTTCCCCTGGAGCCGGGCGGATAGTCCGAGCTCGCGGCTGTCCGAGGCACGGACGCTCCTCGACGCGCTGCCGCGGAGCACGTTCGCGCCGTTCACCGCGGCGAACGCCCTCGACCTCAGCGTGATGGGAGCATGCGCCTTCTGGCCCTACTCGAGCCCGGCTCCATCCGTCGACTCCTCGCCGCTGCCGAACGTCCCGGCGCTGATCCTGAGCGGCGAATCCGATCTGCGTACGCCCGCCGCGGACGCGCTCGAAGTCGCAGCCCAGATCCCCGACTCGCACCTGCTCGTCGTGCCGTATGCCGGCCATTCCGTGCTCACGAGCGAGCCGAGCTCCTGCGCGAGCGACGCGCTGCAGGCGATGTTCGCCGCTCAACCGATCAAGCCGTGCGCGACGGTGGCGCCGCCGACCGCGCTCAAGCTCCCGCCGCTGCCGCCGCCACGGCTGGCGGCGGTCCCCCCGAGCCGCGGCTATCGAGCGCTCCCGGGCCGGACGCTGAATGCGGTGGGGCTCACCCTGGGCGACCTCTCCCGCCAGGTGCTGCTTGCCCTGCTCGAAGCCCTGGGCTCGGGAAGCATCTTCAACAACCCATCGCTCAGCGGCGGTGGGCTGCGCGCGGGCTGGTATCAGCTGAGCGGAAAAACGATCATCCTGCACGGCTACTCCTACGTGCCGGGCGTGATCGTCTCCGGCAGCGTGTCTGGGGGTCGCGTCGCCGTCGGCATCGGCGGCTCCGCGGCGGCGCACGGGTACCTGCGGACCGACGGCCATGGGGCGCTCGTGGGGGCGCTCGGCGGCATCCGGGTGCGCCTGGGGCGAGGCTCCACGAGCACCCCGGCCACGCAGGCAACCGCTTCCTCGAGCTTGCGCCCCTCGCTCGCCGGGCGGGCCGGCGGGCTGCTGGCCGCGGTGGGCGCGGCGCTGCGGGGGCTTCCGGAGGCTTCGATCGAGCCCGCCGAACTGGCGAACCTGCTCGCAGCACAGAGGCCGTCGAGGCGCTGGCTGACTCGCTGAGAGACGGGCTCGAAAGCTCAAGCGCGGCCGGCAAGCTGACGGTATCGTCGAATCGGATGCGAAGGGTGCCGCTCTCAGTCCTCGCGACTCTCTCGCCGCTGTTGCTGGCGCTCTCTCCGGCCGGTGCCGGCGCCCTCAGCTTCTCCCCGTGCGACGCGAGCGCCGGCTTCTCCTGTGCGAGCCTGCCGGTGGCGCTCGACCGCAGCGGCGCCACACCTGGCAGTGTCTCGCTCAGCGTCGAGCGCAAGCTGAGCGGTTCCGCTGAGAGCCGCGATGCGGTCGTTGCCCTCGCAGGCGGCCCCGGGCAGGCGATGCTGCCGCTCGCGCCCTCCATCGCCGAAGCCATCTCCCCCGCGCTGCTCACGCGAGACCTGCTGCTGTTCGACCAGCGTGGAACGGGCAGCTCCGGTCCGCTCGAATGCCCCGCGCTGAGCAGCCAACGCGAAATCGGAGCGGGGCACAGCTACGGCGAGGAGATCGCGCGCTGCGCGCGCCAGCTCGGACACGCGCGCGGCGCCTACACAACCCGCGAATCGGTCCAGGACATCGAGGCTCTGCGCCAGGCGGCGGGCTACGAAAAGCTCGTGCTCTACGGGACCTCCTACGGAACGAAGGTCGCGCTCCAGTACGCCGCGCGTTACCCGCAGCGGGTCGAGTCGCTCGTGCTCGACTCCGCCGAGACGCCCGAAGGGCCCGAACCGTTCCATGTCGCCACCTTCAGGGCGATCGGACCCGCGCTGCGCGAAGTGTGCTCGCAGCAGGCGTGCAACCGCGTCAGCTCCAACCCCCTTGGCGAGCTCGCGCGGCTCGTCGAAGAGCTCAACATCCGCCCCCTCACGGGCGAGGCGTTCGACGGCCGGGGAAGGCCAGTCAAGCGCCTGATCTCGAGCGCAGACGTCTTCTCGCTGCTGCTGGCCGGAGATCTGAATCCGGAGATACGCCCCCAGCTGCCAGCAGCCGTGCACGCGGCGCTCAACCACGATCCCGCGTCGCTGTCGCGGCTTCTGGCTCTGGTCAACCTGCACCCGGCGGGCGAAACGAGCAGCGGCATCGACATAGCGCTGTTCCTCGACACCTCATGCGAGGAGACCCCGTTCCCCTGGCAGCGCTCCGCGCCCGAAGCGACTCGCGCGGTCGAAGCCGAAGCCGCCCTGAACGCGCTGCCGAGCTCCGACTTCTATCCCTTCGATCCCGAATCGGCGCTCTTTGACCAGACGATCCCGCCGTGCGTGTCATGGCCGAACGCGTCGCCGGCGCCACCGCCGGTCGGCGCGCTGCCGAACGTGCCGACGCTGATCCTCTCAGGTGCGCAGGACCTGCGTACGCCGACCGAAAACGCCCGGCGGGTCGCTGGCCTGGTCCCCGACGCGCAGCTCGTGCGGGTTCCCTACACCGGCCATTCGGTCGTGGGGAGCGACCTCAGCGGATGTGCCAAGTCGGCGCTCACCTCGTTCTTCGCGGGCTCCCTCGTACGGGCCTGCGCGCCTGCTGTGAACCGCTTCCGACCCGCCCCGCTGGCGCCGAGAGCTCTCTCGAGCGTCGCTCCAATGCCCGGGCTGGGCGCCCGTCAGGCGCGCACCGTGGCCGCCACGGTGGACTCGCTGCTCGACCTGCGGCGGACCGTGCTCACCGTCGCGCTCGACTTCGGCACGATCCCGTCCGGCGCCAGCTTCGGCGGGCTGCGCGGCGGCAGCGTGACGGTCACAAAGGCGGGTGCACGGCTGGCGCGCTTCTCCTATGTGCCCGGCCTGCAGCTCACAGGACTCGTGCCTCTCGGCATCCTGCTGAGGAACGCGGGCGCGCCCGCGAGCCTTACCGTGGCCGGGCCTGCCGCCCCATCCGGACACGTTCGGATCGGCCCCGGAGGGCGGCTCAGCGGCGTCCTCGCCGGGCGCTCCTTCCACGTGAGCGCCGCGGCCAAGGTCCGGCTTGCCCGTGCCGGCCAGGGCGGGCAGGCGCCGTCCCCGGCCTTCCCCGCCTCGCCGCTCGCGCGCGCGCCCTGACACCTCGCCACGCCGGCGGCGGCGCGGCGCAGGCGGTACTACGCTGAACAGACAATGACCAACGCGCTCGCCGCCGAGAGCTCCCCCTATCTCCGCCAGCACGCGCACAACCCCGTCGACTGGCTCGCGTGGGGCCCGACGGCGCTCGAGCGCGCGCGATCCGAGGACAAGCCGCTGCTCGTCTCGATCGGCTACTCCTCATGCCACTGGTGCCATGTGATGGAGCGCGAGTCCTTCGAGGACCGGCAGACCGCCGAGCTGATGAACGAGAGCTTCGTCTGCGTGAAGGTCGACCGTGAGGAGCGCCCGGACGTCGACGCCCTGTACATGGAGGCCGTGCAGGGGATGACCGGGAGGGGCGGCTGGCCGCTGAACGTGTTCCTCACCCCGGAGCAGCTGCCCTTCTACGGCGGCACCTACTTCCCACCCGAGGCGCGTCACGGGATGCCCTCATGGACACAGGTGCTGCAGGCGATCTCCGAGTCCTGGGAGCAGAACCGCGAGGAGATCCGCGCGGGCGGCGAGCGGCTGCGCGGCCGGCTGTCCGGGGCGGCCACGCTCAGACCCTCGCAGGAGCCGATCGAGGCGGCCGAGCTCGACGCCGCGGTGGCCAGGCTGAAAGAGTCCTTCGACCCACGCCACGCGGGCTTCGGCGGCGGGGTGGGCGGGCCTCGATTCCCGCAGGCCTCGGTGATCGAGTTCCTGCTGCTGCGCGGCGAGCGCGAGATGACGCTCGCGACCCTGCGCGCGATGGCGGCCGGAGGGATACACGATCAGATCGGCGGCGGCTTCTCGCGCTACAGCGTCGATGAGGCGTGGACGGTGCCCCACTTCGAGAAGATGCTCTACGACAACGCGCTGCTCGCCCGCGCCTACCTGCACGGCTGGCAGGCCTTCACGGAGCCCGACCTGCGGGAGGTCTGCGTCGACACGCTCGAGTGGGCGCTGCGCGAGATGCGCGGCCCCGAGGGCGGCTTCTACGCGGCGCTCGACGCCGACTCGGAGGGCGTCGAGGGGCGCTACTACGTGTGGACGGTAGCCGAGCTCAGGGAGACCCTGGGCGAGGACGCCGACGCCGCCATCGAGTGGTTCGGCGCCACCGAGGAGGGGAACTTCGTGGACCCGCACCACCCCGAGCCGGGCCTGAACGTGCTCCAGGACCACGGCGCGGGCAGCCGGCCCGACGACGCTGCCCGTGCGCGCATCCGCGCCCGCCTGCTCGACGCGCGCGAGCGCCGCGTGCGCCCGGGTCTCGACGACAAGCGGCTGACGAGCTGGAACGCGCTGATGATCACCGCGCTCGCCGAGGCCGGGGCCGCGCTCGACGGGGTGGACGGGCGTCGGTACATCGACGCCGCCGTCGCCTGCGCCGAGTTCGTCCTGCGGGACCTCCGTGACGAGAACGGGCACCTGCTCCGCACCTACAACGACGGGCGAGCGAAGCTCGACGCCTATCTCGAGGATCATGCGTTCCTGCTGGAGGCGCTGATCGCGCTTTTCGAAGCGACGTGCGAGGCGCGCTGGTTCGAAGCGGCGACGGCGCTCGCCGACGAGATGATCGCTCGCTTCGCGGATCCCGATGAGGGCGGTTTCTTCTCGACCGCCTCCGACGGCGAAGCGCTGATCGCGCGGCGCAAGGACGTGGAGGACACGCCGATACCCTCCGGCGCCTCCAGCGCGGCCGTCGGGCTGCTGCGCTTGGCACAGCTCGGCGGC
Source organism: Solirubrobacteraceae bacterium (assembly GCA_035566835.1). GTDB lineage: Bacteria > Actinomycetota > Thermoleophilia > Solirubrobacterales > Solirubrobacteraceae > Palsa-744. The sequence goes on along the minus strand of DATMQG010000017.1, from coordinate 22,005 downwards.
GAGCAGGAGTACGAGCGCTGGGCGGTCTCGGTGCTTCGCCTTCTACATCAGCTGGCGCCGCGTCATCCGGCGGCATTCGGCCATCTGCTGCAAGCGCTGCACTGGCACCTGTCGCCGGCGCGCCCGATCGCCTGCCCCGTTCCGTCGCGCTAGAGGATCGACAGGTAGCGGTCGAGCTCCCACTGGGTCACCTGGACCCGGTACTCGTCCCACTCCTGGCGCTTGATCTCCACGTAGCGGTTGAACATGTGCTCGCCGAGCGTCCGTAGCACGAGCTCCGACTCGGCCGTGATCTCGATCGCCTCACCGAGGCTCTCGGGGAGCTGCTCGACACCCATGCGCCTGCGCTCCTCGCCGGAGACGTGGTAGAGGTTCTTCTCCATCGGCTCGGGAAGCTCGTAGCCCTTCTCGATCCCCTCGAGGCCGGCCTGCAGGAGCACGGCGAAGGTCAGGTAGGGGTTGCAGGCCGGGTCGGGGCAGCGCAGCTCCATGCGCGTCGCCCTTTCCCTACCCGGGTGATAGAGCGGCACGCGCACGAGCGCGGAGCGGTTGCGCCGCGACCAGGCGACGTAGACGGGCGCCTCGAAGCCCGGCACCAGCCGCTTGTAGGAGTTCACCCACTGCGCGAAGATCGAGCAGATCTCCCGCGCGTGCTTGAGCTGGCCGGCGATGAACGCCTTGCCGACGTCTGACAGGAAGTACTGGTCATCGGCGTCGAAGAACGCGTTCTTGCCGCCGCTGAACAGCGACTGGTGCGTGTGCATGCCGGAGCCGTTCTGGCCGAACAGCGGCTTCGGCATGAAGGTCGCGTGCCAGCCGTACTTCATCGCGTACTCCTTCACCGTGATGCGGTAGGTCATGCAGTCGTCGGCCATCTTCAAGGCGTCCGCGTAGCGCATGTCGATCTCGTGCTGCGAGGGGCCCACCTCGTGGTGGGTGTACTCGACGTGAATGCCCAGCTGCTCGAGCGCGATCACGGTCTCGCGGCGCACGTCGGAGCCGGCGTCGAGTGTCGTCAGGTCGAAGTAGCCACCGCGATCGAGCACCTCCGTTGAGCGTGAGTCACGGAACAGGAAGTACTCGAGCTCCGGGCCGACGTTGAACGTGTCGAAGCCCATCGCCTGAGCGCGCTCGACGGCGCGGCGCAGCACGTGCCGAGGATCCCCCTCATAGGGGGTGCGCTCGGGCGTGATGATGTCGCAGAACATGCGCCCGACGCCCTGCTCCTCGGGGCGCCAGGGAAGCACGGCGAACGTGCTGGCATCGGGCATCGCGATCATGTCCGACTCCTCGATCGCGTTGAAGCCGGTGATCGAAGAGCCGTCGAATCCCATCCCCGCCTCGAACGCGTCGTCGAGCTCGGCGACGTTGATCGAGAACGACTTCAGCTGCCCGAGGATGTCCGTGAACCAGAAGCGGATGAAGCGGATGTCACGCTCCGCCACGAGCTCCTTGACTTCCTCCGCGGTCTTCGGCTGCTCGGGCATCGCCGCGGGACCTTAACCCATGGTCTCGCGCACGGCTATCGACGTGTGGCCAAAGGACCTCAGTGGCCGGCGACGGCCGCGACGAATTCAGCGACCTCCTGTGCTTCCCTGCCGGTGTACAGCTGCGCCGGCATCTGTCCCAGGCCGCGCGCGCGTCCTTCGGCGATCGCGCCTTCCACGAGCGCCTTGCGGCCCGCAGGGGTCGCGATGTCGACGCCGATGCGCACGTCGAGGTTCGGGCCTACGCGCCCGACCGACTTCGTGGCGGCGAGCGTGTGGCAGACGCCGCAGGACTGGGCGAACAGGACGCGGCCCTTCTGTTGCGCGGGGGTCAGGTGCAGGCCGCCGACCGCCACGCTCGCCTTGTGGTCGCGATTGAACGCCAGCACGAGGGCGGGCACCGAGAGGCCGAAGGCGACCAGCACCACGACAACGAGCAGGACCAGGCGCTGACCGCCCCTCGACTCGGTGTGCAGCGAGCGGCGCGCCCCGCGCGGACCGCCGCGCATCGCGATGAAGAAGGTCCCGAGCCCGAGCAGCAGCCAGAAGATGATCACGCCGATGATCATGCCGGCGGGAAGATATCGGGTGCCAAGCGCGAACGACGATCGATCGCGGCCAGCGGGCCCGCTCGACGAACGTTAAGAAGGGTCTAATCGTTTAGGAGCGCGGAAGGTAGAGCGCTAACGTGTGATCTTGACCGGCAATCCCTGAGGATCTGGACCTTCTCGTTGAACCCCCTTCGCCGCCTTCCCCTCTCGCGTCTGCTGCTCCTTTGCGCGCTGGTGGTCGGGCTTGGGGTCTCCGCCACCGCGATCGCCTCCGCCGTCGGCGCTGGGCCCACGGCGCCTGCGAAGCCGCTCGCCGATGCCGTTCACGGTGCGTTGAGCGCCCCGCCCGTCGAAGGCTTCAGCGCCAGCGTCAGGCTGACGGACCACCTCCTGGAAGGTGCCAGCCTGGCGGGCGAACACGGCGGCACGGGTCTCTCCTCGAGCCCTCTGCTCTCCGGTGCCTCGGGGCGCGTGTGGATCTCCGAGGACGGAAAGGTGCGCCTCGAGCTCCAGCAGGAAAAGGGCGACACCGAGATCTACTACGACGGGCGCACGGTGTCGATGTACGACACGTCGGCGAACACGCTCTACCGCTACACGCCGTCGACCGAAGCCGGTTCGACGTCCTACGCGCCGCTGGACAAAACCCAGGCTGCGCCTGACGCGAGCAGCACCGACCAGCATGAACCGCCGTCCGTCGCGAAGATCGAAGAAGCGATCACGAGGCTGAAGCAGCATGTGAACGTCTCGGGCGCAACGCCGGGTGACGTCGCCGAACAGCCGACGTATACCGTCCGCGTCTCCCCCAACGAAGGCGGCAGCCTGATCGGGGGCGCGGAGCTGTCCTGGGACGCGAACCATGGGATTCCGCTTCGCGCCGCCGTCTTCTCGACGACCAGCTCCTCGCCGGTGATCGAACTCACAGCCACCGGAGAAGTCTCCTACGCCCCGGTGGCCAGCTCCGTATTTCAATTCACGCCGCCACCCGGCGTCAAAATCCAGGAAGTGAAGCTGCCCGAGAAGACCGCCTCGACGAGCTCCGCGCCCGCCGAGGGCACGAGCCACCCGAAGATCACACACCAGGGCCACGGTGTCAGCAGCGTCGTGGTCGCGGAAAGCACGCAGACGAGCACCAGCAAGACCTCGACGCTGCCCGAAGGGCTGCCACGAGTCAAAATCAACGGCACCACGGCGACCGAGCTGCCCACGGCGCTCGGCACGCTGCTCAGCTTCGAGCGCTCCGGCGTTCGCTACCTCGTCGGCGGTTTCGTGACGCCGAGCACCGTCGAGGCAGTCGCCCGGGGTTTGTAGCGTGAGCGCCGACGCGGCGCCGCCGGTCAAGGCGCGCGGACTCGTCAAGCGCTACAAGGACGTACTCGCGGTTGACCACGTCGACCTGAACGTCCGGGCAGGCGACGTGTACGGCTTCCTTGGCCCGAACGGCGCGGGCAAGACGACGACCTTGCGTATGGCCCTCGGCCTGATCGTGCCCACCGAGGGCACCGTCGAGCTGTTCGGCCGCGACCCGATGCGCCAGGGCGCGCGCGCCCTCGAGGGCGTCGCCGGGTTCGTCGAGGCGCCCGGCTTCTATCCGTACCTGACCGGCCGCAAGAACCTCGAATTGCTGGCCGCGCTCGACGGCGACGGCGCCGCGAGGCGAATTGGCGAGGTGCTCGAGATAGTCGAGCTCAGCCCGCGGGCGGGCCACCGCGTGGGAAGCTACTCGCACGGCATGCGCCAGCGGCTGGGGATCGCCTCCGCCCTGCTGCGCAGCCCGCGCCTGCTGATCCTCGACGAGCCCGCCACCGGGCTCGACCCGGCTGGGATGCGCGACATGCGCCGGCTGATCCGCCGCCTTGCCGAGCAAGGGATGACGGTGCTGCTCTCAAGCCACCAATTGCCGGAGGTGCAGGAACTGTGCGACCGCGTCGCGATCGTCGACTCCGGGCGCGTCGTCTACGAGGGCGCGCTCAGCGACCTGCGTCGCCAGGGCGGAGCCGGCTACCGGCTGCGCACGACCGATGACACGCGCGCGCTCGAGGTGGCCCGCCTGCAGGCTGGCATCGAGCGCGTGCAGCGCGATCACAACGGGCTCGCCTTCCAGGCCGACGAGCGCGCCGTCGGCGCCCTGTCGCTCGCGCTCGGCCGCGCGAGCATCGGCATCCTGACGCTCACGCCCGAGCTGGCGACGCTCGAGGATCTGTTCTTCCGCCTGACCGAGGACGGTGACGAAGCCGGCGGGGTGGCGAGCGCCGTCGTCGAGCCGCGCGCCAGCGACGACGAGGAGCTGGTGCCGACTCGATGAGCAGCATTGCGTCATCCCCTCCAGCGACCGCGGCGCGCGCCGCCCGCACCCGGCGACCGTCCACGCTGACGGTCTACCGCTGGGAGCTGCGCAAGCTCGTCTCGCAGAAGCGAACGTACCTGGGCCTCGCGCTGGTCGTCATCCTGCCGCTCTTCTTCGTCGTGTTCCAGAACGTGCACACGCGCCACGACCGCGGTGCCGACAACATCTTCGCCGCTCAGATCACGCAGTCCGGCCTGGCGACGCCGGTGCTGATGCTGCTGTTCCTCTCGGTCTTCATGCTGCCGCTCGCCGCGACGCTGGTGGCGGGAGATATCGTCGCCAACGAGGACGGCAACGGCACGCTGAAGACGATCCTCACACGCTCGGTGAATCGCGGCCAGGTGTTCGCCGCGAAGGCCCTGGCGGCGGTCACCTACGCGACTCTCGCGGTGTTCCTGTCGGCCGCGGTGGCGACCGCCGCCGGCGTAGCCTCGTGGGGCTTTCTATCGGTGAGGACGTTCTCGGGAACCGTCGTCTCGGCACCCGAAGCCCTGCTGCTCGTGTTCGCGTCGAACGCCATCTACCTGATCCCGCTGCTGAGCGTCGCCGCCATCGGAGTGCTCCTGTCCACCGCCACCCGCAACAGCGCCGCGGCCGTCGTCGGAACGATCGGCATCGTGATCCTGCTCTTCATAGTCGCCCAGATCCCGGGGCTCGAAGGCATCAAGCCCTACCTGCTCACCGAACAGTTCGAGAACTGGCATGGGCTGCTGCGCACGCCGACAGACTGGGCCCCGATCGCGCACTCGGCCTGGGTGTGCGCGCTGTACGGGGTTCCGGCGCTGATCGCGGCCTACCTGGTCTTCCTGCGGCGCGACGTCGCCGGCGGTTAGCGCTCAGCCGACCTCCGCCGGCAGCTCGACGAGCGACAGCTCGACGTCGCCCATCAGCCTCCTGGCCTCGCGCGGGTCGATCAGGCCGGCGCCGAGGCGCCCGGTCGACTCCGCTCCGCACGCAACGCCGAAGCGCAGGCAGTGGTCCACTGGTCGTCCTTCATAGCGCGCTGCGAGATAACCGGCGAGAAAGGCGTCGCCCGAACCCCTCTTTGCGATCGGCTCGCGCGGCTCGATGCGGGCCCGCTTCAGCCGCGCCTGGCCGTCGACCAGCACCTGCGCGAAGCAGCCGTCGGGAAGGGTCATGATCGCTTCGCGCGCTCCGAGCGCGGCGATCTCGCGCACGGCGAGCGAACGATCCTCCTCGCTTGCGAACTCGTGGCCGACGAGCTCCTCAGCCTCGAGCACGTTGGGCGAGACGACGTCCGGCTCGGCGCGAACCGCCTGGCGAAGCGGCTCACCGTCCGTGTCGATCACGGTCGTGAGCTCGAGGCGCTCGAGCTCACGGATCAGTGACGCGTACAGGTCGGGTGCGACGCCGCGTGGCAGCGATCCGGCGAAGACGACGATCGCGGCGCCGCGCGCCAGGTAGATGAGCTTGTCGCGGAAGAGCTCGACCTCGTGCTCGCTGACGGCAGGGCCTCGTTCGTTGATCTCCGTCTGCTCGCCCGTAGTCGGATCGAGCACCGACGTGTTGGTGCGTGACTCCTCGCGGATGCGGACAAAGTCGTTGAGGATCGACTCCTCGGTGAGCTGCTCGACGATGTGCGTGCCGGTCGGCCCGCCCGCGAAGCCGGTGGCGATCACGGGCTGGCCGAGAGCCTTCAGCGTGCGGGCGATGTTCACGCCCTTGCCGCCCGCCATCGTGCGCTGGTCGACCGTGCGATGGCGACGGCCGAGCTTGAAGTTCGGCACGGCGAGCGACTTGTCGATCGCCGCGTTCAGGGTCACCGTGATGATCATCCTGACCTCGGACCCACCTTCAGGCGCGCATGGATGGCAGGCGTTGCCAAGAACCGCACACCCCACAGGCTAGCGAAAGGATCCTGGCCCCGAGCATCGCCGGCGGCGAGGCCGACGAGAGCTGACGCGGACGATCGAGAGCGTCCTGCTAGGCCGTCCTGAGAGCCCTACTCGAGCACTTCCAGGCGGCGTCGCGCAGCCGCTCGGCCTCGGCGCGCGCGGCCGTCGGCGGGTCTGGGCCGCCGGCTCGGTGAGCCTCGGCGATGCTGCGTGACGCGGTCACGAGGCCGCCCGCGCGGCCGGGCGCGAAGGCCGCGGCGAGGTCCTCGACGCGGCCTCCCTGCGCGCCCACCCCGGGTAGCAGGAAGGTCGCATGCGCCATCAGCTCCCGTGCCCTGGCCAGGTTGCCGGGCGCGGTCGCGCCGAGTACCGCGCCCACGTCGCTGAGACCCGCCTCGCCGATGCCGCCGCGCCCCAGCTCATCGACCATCGCGGCGATTGCCTCCCATACGCTGCCCCCGCCCTCGAGCCTCAGATCCTCGATGTCCGCCGCTCCCGGATTGGACGTACGCACGAGCGCCAGGACACCGGCACCGGCCCTGCGCGCGGCGTCGATGAACGGCTCGATCGTGTCCCTGCCCATGAGCGGGTTGACCGTGACGAGGTCTGCCCCAAGCCCCTCGAGCCTGCCGTGGGGGGTGTCCAGGCCCCCGATCTCCGCGCTCGCGTACGCGCCCGCGCTGACGTCGATGTCGCCGCGCTTGCCGTCGGCGATCACGAGCAGGCGAGAACGCCGGGCGTGGGCGGCCAGCGCTCCCATCACGACCCACCCATCGCCACCGAGGACCTCGAAGCGCGCCAGCTGCAGCTTGACGGCGACGCAGGCGTCAGCGGTCGCGTCGATCAGCGCCAGGCAGTGGCCGAGCACCGCCGCAGCCGCCGGATGAAGCGGAGCATGCCGCTCGGCGGCGCTCGCCGCCGCGACGGGCCAGAGGCTGCCCGGATCGGGGTCGAGACCGAGCACGAGCTGCGATTGGCGCTCGGCCACCCGCGCGGCCAGGGTGTCGCCGAAGGGCTGCGGCGTCAGCGGCCCTTCACCGCGCTCTTCAGGCCACTGCCCGCCGTGAAGCGCGGTACGCGCGTGGCCGCGATCTCGATGCGCTCGCCTGTGCGCGGGTTGACTCCGAGTCGGGCGGCCCTCTCGCTCACGTGGAACTTGCCGAACCCCGCGACCGTCACCTCGCTCCCGCGGCGCAACGCATCCTCGACCGTCGCCAGCACGGCATCGACGGCTCGCGAGGCCGCCTGCTTGCTGAGGTCGGCGCGATCAGCAACCTGGTCGACCAGCTCGGCCTTCGTCACCTCGTCCTCCTAGTTCGTGAAACCGGTGCGCCGAAGCTAACACCGTGTGCGGACGGGCGCATCGGCAACAATGCACGCGATGACGATCACCCGCGTCGCCTGGATCGTGACCGTCCTGGTCGCGCTGCTGACCGCGCTGCTGCTCCTACTCTCCGGCTACACCGGGTACGCGGGGCTGGGAGTCGCGGTCGCGATCTCGGCGGCGATCAACCTGCTGTGAGCCACGCGACGAGGGCGCGCACCGCGCGGCCGCGGTGGCTGATCGCGTCCTTCTGCTCGTCGGAGAGCTCGGCCATCGTCAGTCCGTCCGGGCTGTCATCAGGGAGGAACACGGGGTCATAGCCAAAGCCCCGCTGTCCACGCGGCTCGGCCGCAAGCCGTCCCGTGCAGCGGCCCTCGAACACGCGCTCGGAGCCCTCGAGCGGGTCGACATATGCGACCACGCACACGTACTCGAGCGCGCTGCCGACGGGCGCCTCGCGCCTGAGCTTCTCGAGGTTCTGCTCGTCGCTGGCGCCCTCGCCCGCGTATCGCGCCGAGCGTACGCCGGGGGCGCCACCGAGTGCGGCCGCGCCGATCCCGGAGTCGTCCGCGATGCACACCTCGCCGGTGGCCGCTGCGGCCGCACGCGCCTTCCCAAGTGCGTTCGCGGCGAACGTGTCCCCGTCCTCGGGCGGCATTCGCACCGCCGCGGGGAGGGGCACGAGCTGCCAGCCGCAGTCGGATCGGGCGCCGGCGAGCAGGCGGGCGAACTCGCGCAGCTTGTGCTCGTTGCGGGTCGCGAGCAGGAGCCGCACGGCGCCCCCAGGCGGCTATGCGGTCGGGGCGCCAGCCGCGGCTGGGCTCGCGCCCGCCCCCTCGGCGATCGCGCGTTCCTGCACCGCCCGCAGCTGCTCGACGCCGACCGCGGCGAGCGCCAGCAGCTCGTCGAGATGAGCGCGTGACAGCGGCGTTCGCTCGGCTGTCGCCTGCACCTCCACGAGACCACCCTCGCCGGTCATCACGACGTTGGCGTCGACCTCGGCCGTCGAATCCTCCGGATAGTCGAGATCGAGCAGCGCCCTGCCGCCGATCATGCCGCAGGAGACGGCGGCCACCGAGCCGGTGAGGGGGTCGCGCTCGAGCTTGCCCGCGGCCTGCAGCCGGGCGCAGGCGAGCGACAACGCCACATACGCCCCCGTGACCGAGGCGCAGCGCGTCCCCCCGTCGGCCTGCAGGACATCGCAGTCGAGGTAGATCGTCCGCTCGCCCAGCGCCTGGAAGTCGATCACGCCGCGCAGGGAGCGCCCGATCAGGCGCTGGATCTCGACCGTGCGGCCGTCTTGGCGTCCCCTTGTCGCGTCGCGCGGCTTGCGCTCCCCCGTCGAGGCCGGGAGCATCCCGTACTCGGCGGTCACCCAGCCTCTGCCGCGGCCCTCCATCCAGCGGGGCACGCTGCCCTGCACCGAAGCCGTGCAGATGACCCGCGTCTCCCCGACCGAGATCAGCGCCGAGCCCGCGGCCGTGCGCACGAAACCGGGCTCGATCGCGACGGGACGCAGCTCATCCGCTCGGCGTCCGTAGCTTCGCTCGCTCACGCGAGCATCATTTCAGAGCGCTACGGTCGGAGGATCGTGCGCGCGCTCGTGGTCTCGAACATGCTGCCCGACAGCGCGCATCCCGAGCGCGGGCGCTTCGTGCGCGACCAAGTCGCGGCGCTGCGCACGCTCGATGGTCTCGAGGTCGAGCTGTACGAGTTCGCGCCGGGGGCGCCGGCGCTCGCGCGGGCAGCCGCGGACCTGCGCAGGCACTTCTCGCGCCGCTTCACCCCCGCGGCGAGGGTCGCCGGCCGAGATGGAGGCTCCCAGGGCTTCGATGTGGTGCACGCGCACTTCGGGCTCACCGCATGGCCCGCGTTCGCGGTCCCCGCGCGCGTGCGCGCGCTCACCCTCCATGGCACGGACGTGCGCCACCCGCGAACGCTCCTGGCGACGCTCGCGGCGCTGCCGCTGATCGACGTGCTCGCGACCGCGTCCGCCTCACTCGCGCAGGAACTGCCGCTCCGCAGCGCCCGCCGGCGGGCGCAGGTGCTGCCGTGCGGAGTCGACTTGCAGCGCTTCCGCCCGATTCCGCGCGATCAGGCGCGCTCGGCGCTCGGCCTGCACCCGGAGCGTCCCTACCTCCTGTTCCCCGCCGACCCAGCCCGCGCCGAGAAGCGCCACGACCGCGCGATGGCACTCGCAGCGCAGACGAGAACGGAGCTGCTGACGCTGGGCGGGGTCGACCCGCTTGCGGTGCCGAACTGGGTCAACGCAGCCAACGCGGTCCTCGTGCCCTCCGATCGGGAGGGCTTCGGGCTCGCGGCGCTCGAGGCGCTCGCATGTGACGTTCCGGTGCTCGCGACTCCCGTCGGAGTCCATGCGCAGGCGCTGGCAGGCGTACAGGGAGCTTTGTGCGCGCCGTTCGATCTCGAGCGCTGGGGCGCGGCGCTTCAGATCCACCTCGAGGTCCGCGATCCCCGCGTCGAGGGCCGCGCGCACGCGCTGCACTTCTCAGCGAGCGAGATGGCAGAGCGGGTGGCGGGCGCCTGGCGCATCGCTCTGCAGCGCTCCATGTAGCGGTGCGGCTAGCATGAGTTGGCCGTGAATGAGACATCTGACACGACTCCGGCAGGCGATCCGCCCTCGGCGCCAGCCAGCCCTCAGCCCGAAGGTCCCGAGATCGCCGGAGCGTCCCCCGAGGCTCCCGGCTTCGGCGCGCGCGGGCGCGTCAGACGGCGGGTGCGTTTCCTGCGCAAGGCGCGCGAGCTCGCTTACCGCGACCTCGGCGGACTCGTCTTCAACCTGCACCGGTTCGGGCAGCGCAACGACGAGCTGGTGCTCAACAAGCTGGTCACGCTCGAACATATCGACGTCGAGCTGCGCATGCTCGAAACGGCGCTGGGCGAGCGCGACAGCGTGACGGTCCTGCGCGAGGCAGGCATCACCGCCTGCCCACGCTGCGCCGCGATCCACAGCGGCGACGATCGCTTCTGTCCGAACTGCGGCCTCTCGACGGGCCGCCACGTCGAGCTGCCGATCGCCGGCTCGCCCGCGGCCGATCTGGCTCCCTTGCCCGTGCCGGGAGCGTCGCCGCCGGCTGGCGGGGACGCCGCTCCCGCGGGGCCTGCGTCGCCGCCTCCAGCGCCGGCGAGCGCTTCCCGTCCGGCTTCGACGCCCCCCACGCAACCCACCCCGGCGGGCGCGTCGGCGCCCACGCCGGCACCGGCTGTCGCACGGTCCGCCGGCCGGGACGGCGCTCGGGCTCCGACTCCAGCCACGGAGAGATCACCGGCGCCTGCGCCCGCTCGCGCCGAGGCTCCGCCGGGCGGACCGGCGCCTGGGGCGCCCGCGGAGGAGGCGCGGACGGAGATTCTGCATCCGCGCGAGCCGGACGGGTGAGCCGGGTCTAGACGTTGCGTGGCGCCGGGGGCGCGACGAAAGCGGCCTGAGCAGGTAGGTCGCGGCTCGGCGGCGCGAGCGACCGGCGAGCGGCTCGACCCTGGCACCGGTCCGGGCAGCTAGGGTTCGCGGCGATGAACGGCCTCCCCGTGGCGAGTTCCCATGAGGCCGATGTGGCGGTGGTGGGGGCGGGCGCAGCGGGACTGTATGCGGCGCTGTGCGCGGCGCGCGACGGGGCCACGGTGGTCCTCATCTCGGCGACACCACTGGCCAGGACCGCGAGCTACTGGGCTCAAGGAGGGCTCGCCGCAGCGCTCTCGGTGGATGACAGCTTCGCGCTGCACCTCAAGGACACGGAGCTCGCCGGGCGCGGCCTCGTGCGGCGCTCGGCAGCGGAGATCCTCGTGCATGAGGCGCCAGACTGCGTGCACGATCTACAGGCGCTCGGGGTGCGCTTCGACGCCGACCGTTTCGGTCGCCTCGCGCTCGGACTCGAGGGCGGGCACTCGGTGCGGCGGATCGTTCACGCCGGCGGCAGCGCCACGGGCCGGCGCGTGGTGCGCCAGCTCGCCGCCCGCGCGGCCGCGGATCCGCGCATCACGGTCCTCGAGCAAGCGCGCGCTCGTTCGCTGTGGCACGCGGAGAAGCGGTGCCTGGGCCTACTGTGCGATGACGGCCGCGTCGTGGCGGCCTCCGGCGTGGTACTCAGCACCGGCGGCGCCGCAGCGCTGTGGGAGCGTACGACCAACCCGCCCGGCTCGCAGGGGGTCGGGCTGCTGCTGGCACACGGCGCCGGTGCGGCGCTCGCCGACCTCGAGCTGCTCCAGTTCCATCCAACCGCCGTGATCGGCGTTCGTGGCCGTGAGGCCTTCCTCGTGACCGAGGCCGTCCGCGGCGAGGGCGCGACGCTGCACGACGCCTCGGGCGAGCGCTTCGTCGACGAGCTGGCTCCCCGTGACGAGGTCTCCCGCGCGATCCGGGCGCGCCTGCTCGAAACCGGACAACGGTCGGTGGGACTGGACATGCGCGCGATCGATCCCGCGCATTTCCCCAACGTAGTCTCGTCGCTGCGCGATGCGGGGCTGGACCCGACGCGCGAGCTGATACCGGTCGCGCCGGCCGCCCACTACACGATGGGCGGGATCGCGACCGACCTGCACGCGCGCTCTACCGTCGCGGGGCTCTACGCGGTCGGCGAGTCAGCGTGCACCGGCCTCCACGGCGCCAACCGCCTCGCCTCGAACTCTCTCAGCGAGTGCTTCGTGTTCGCGCGCCGGGCGGTCGCCGACATTCTCTCGGGCGCTGCCCCCGCTCCCAGGCAGCCGAGCCCGCAGGAGCTGGGCGAGCTACGGCGGATCCCCGCGCCGCCGGTCGCCGACGGCGCAACCCGCGCTGCTCTCTGGCGCGATGCGGGAATTGTCCGCTCGCGAGAGGGACTCGTCAGGCTGCTGAGGGACTCACACCCGCTCGCTCGCCTGATCGCGCGCTCGGCTCTCGCCCGGGAGGAGACCCGCGGAGCGCACATGCGAAGCGACTTCCCGGAGCGTGACCCGGCGCTCGACCAGCGGCACGTCGTCCTCGGGGTTGGGGAAGAGACCACGTGGGAGACATGGCACTGAGGTCCCGCACACGGCGACCGCACGGGTCCGTTTCATAAACATTCCTAAAGAAACGTCTTAACGGCCGCTTATGACGGTCCGATTTGATGGGAGCGGTGTTCGCATATGAAAGGTCTCCGTGTCGGTCGGAGTCTTTGGTGGCGGTGGGTGTGCTCAAGACAAGAGATCTGAGCAGAAAGAGGTAAGCGCACTTACATGTATCAGTTCAGCAGGGCCATCTATCGGGAGCTAGCTCCACATGTCATGGCTCCTCCACACGGAGCCCCCGCCCACAGCAATCACGCCGCCGTCCTGCATGCGTGCGAGGAGGTCATCACGCGCATGGCCACCGACCGCCACTACTTCGCGCGGCCGGCGCGGACGCTGTTCTGCGACATCCGCAACTACTTCCCGATGTCCGCGCAGAAGCACGTGCACCACGTCGTCTGCAGCTACGTCGGCTACGCCGAGCAGTTTCTCGCCGAACACCCGCACGAGGGCTACGCGTCAGTGAACGGCACGCCGCCACAGTGCCGCGCCACGACCCGCAAGGGCGCAGCGTGTCAGCGCGTGCCGCTGCCGCACAACGGCTACTGCCCCTCCCACCAGCACCTCGCAGATACGGAGGACCGCGCGCTCGCAGCCGCCTGACACGCGGCGCTCGCGGCCGGACACCGCGCGCGTTGGCCGCACGCAGACGTCCCATAGGCTCCACGAATGCTGCTCGGGGTCGATGTCGGCGGAACCTTCACCGATGCCGTGCTCGTCGGCGCGGGCGGAGCTCTCCACACCGCCAAGGTCCCCTCGACGCCCGCAGAGCAGTCGCTCGCCGTGCTCGATGCCGTGCGCCTCGTGCTCGAGCGCGCCGGAGCCGAGCCGCAACAGGTGGAGCGCTTCGCGCACGGCATGACCGTCGCGACGAATGCCCTGCTCGAGGGCCGCACGGCGCGCACGGCGCTGATCGCGACCGAGGGCTTCACCGACGTGATCGAGCTGGGCCGCCAGGCCCGGCCTCATCTGTACGAGCTGTGCCGCTCGGCACCCGCGCCGCTCGTGCCGCCGCAGCTGCGCTTCGCGGCCCCCGAGCGGATGACGCCCGACGGCGCCCTGCGAACGCTGGACCGCGAGGCGGCGCGTTCGCTGATCGCGGAGGTCGCGCGGTGCCGGCCACAGGCGATCGCCGTCGCGCTCCTGCACTCCTACGCCAACCCATCCCACGAGCTCATCCTCGGGGAGCTGATCGCGGAGCTCCTGCCCGACATGCAGCTGACCCTCTCCAGCGATCTCGTGGGCACCTTCCGCGAGTACGAACGAACGGCCACGACGGTCCTCGACGCCGCGCTGTCGCCGCTGCTCGCCTCCTATCTGCGTCGGATGTCGGGCGACGCCAGCGCCGGTGGCCTACCCGAGCCGCAGATCATGCAGTCCTCCGGAGGACTCACCTCCTCCGCGCGGGCCGCCGAGCATGCCGCGCTCACCGTTCTCTCGGGCCCGGCGGGCGGCGTGGGCGGCGCACTGCTGCTCGCAGAGCTCGCCGGCGAGGCCGACGTGCTGTGCTTCGACATGGGAGGCACCTCCTGCGACGTATGCCTGATCGAGGATTGCCAGGTCGCAGAGACGGCCGAACGGGAGATCGCCGGGCGGCCGCTGTCGCTGCCGGCGCTTGACATCCACACGGTCGGCGCCGGCGGGGGCTCGATAGCGTGGCGCGACTCCGGCGGCGCCCTGCGCGTGGGGCCGGCCTCGGCGGGCGCCATTCCGGGACCGGCCTGCTATGGCCGCGGCGGGCAGGCGCCAACGGTCACCGACGCCAACCTGCTGCTCGGCCGCTTGCTCGAGGACTCGCCCCTCGCGGGAGAGATCGAGCTCGACCGCACCGCCGCCGAGACCGCCGTCTCGAGGCTCGCCCGAGAGCTCGACCTCGACGCGCTGGCTTGCGCGGAAGGAATCATCCGCGTCGCGGAGTCCGAGATGCTGGGCGCGCTGCGGTTGATGACGGTGGAGCGGGGGATCGACCCTCGGGGCTTCGCGCTGATGCCGTTCGGCGGCGCAGGCCCGTTGCACGCGGTGGCTCTGGCCGCGGACCTCGGCATCTCGCGCATACTCTGCCCGGGCGTCTCGGGAGTGCTTTGCGCACTGGGGCTCGCAGCCGCCGCGCCGCGGCGCGACTTGTCCCGCACGGTGATGCTCCGCGGTGAGTCGCTCTCCTCCGGGCGTCTGCGTCGCGAGCGCGCCGCGCTCCTGGCGGAGGCCGCAGCGGCACTCGGCACAAGGCCCTCACGCGTGCGTGTCCGCCACGAGCTCCGCTACCGCGGGCAGTCGTTCGAGCTGCCCGTCGAGGAGTCCGGCGCGGCCGAGCCCGACACGCTGCGCGAGGCCTTTGCGGCCGCGCACGAGCAGCGCTACGGGTACCGCGACGAGAACGCTGATATCGAGCTCGTCACGGTCCGCGTCTCCGTCTGGGGACAGTCGCCGGCGCTGCGGGCACCCAGCCCCGATGGTCGCCGGCCGCCCAGGGGCGACACGCATCGCATCGTCCTCGGCGGCGAGGCGAGGAAGGCGGAGGTGCTGCGCGGCGAGCTGGCCCCGGGCACCCCCCTTGAAGGACCGGCCCTATGCGCGATGCCCGAGGCCACACTGTTGATCGCGCCGGGCTGGGCCGGCGAGGTGGACGCGAGCGGCACCGCACAACTGCACCGAATCACCCCATGAGCGGACTCGACCCGATCGAACTGCAGATCTTCACCGGAGCGCTGCGCGCGGCCTGCGAAGAGATGGGCTTGGCGCTGATCCGCTCGGCGCGTTCCGCCAACATCAAGGAGCGCCGCGACGCCTCCACGGCCCTGTTCGATGCCGACGGGCAGATGGTCATGCAGGCCGAGCACATTCCCGTCCACCTGGGCGCCATGCCCGCAGCCGTGGCCGCCGTGCTGGGCGAGCAGCACGAGGACGGCGTCTCGTGGATCCTCAACGATCCCTTCGCCGGCGGCACCCACCTCCCCGACATCACCGTCATCACGCCCGTCTTCGCCGAGACGTGGCCCGGCCGGCTGCTCGGCTTCGCCGCAAGCCGCGCCCATCACGCCGACGTCGGAGCGCGGGTTGCCGGGTCGATGCCCGCCGACAGCCGCTCGCTCGAGGAGGAGGGCATCGTGATCTCGCCCCGCCCGCTCACGGAGCGGACGCTCAAGGAGCTCGCAGAGCAGATGCGCCAGCCGGCCGAGAGGCGAGCCGATCTGCGGGCACAGCTTGCGGCCAACCGCGCCGGGGCGCTGCGCCTGGCCGCGCTCGCCGGGCGCCTCGGCGCTGACGGTCTCCGCGAGGCGACCGACGCGGTGCTCGACTACTCCGAGCGCCGGACGCGGGCGTGTCTGGCCGCGTTGGCGGACGGCGTCCGCAGCGCCGAGGACGTGCTCGAGGCGACCGAGGGCGATCTCGTCCTGCGCCTGCGCAGCGTGCTCGACGGCGAGGAGCTCCTGCTCGACTTCGCCGGCAGCGCGCCGCAGCACGACGGCAACCTCAACTGCCCGCTGGCCGTCACGCGCTCGGCCTGCCTGTTCGCCATGCGGGCGCTGACCGACCCCGACATCCTTCCCTCCGCCGGCGCCTACCGGCCGATCGAGGTCCGCGCGCCGGCGGGCAGCGTGCTCAACGCCCGCCCCGGCGCCGCCGTCGCCGCCGGCAACGTGGAGACCTCCTCGCGCGTCGCGGACCTCGTGCTGAGCGCCTTCGGCAGGGCGCAGGGCCAGGGCACGATGAACAATCTCACGCTCGGCGGCGACGCGTTCACCTACTACGAGACGGTCGGCGGCGGCCAGGGCGCCTGCGAGGACGCCGACGGACCGAGCGCCGTTCACGTCGCGATGAGCAACACGCTCAACACGCCGATCGAGGCACTCGAGCGCGAATTTCCGCTGCGCGTCTGCGGCTATGCCCTGCGCCGCGGCTCGGGGGGCGCCGGACGCCACCGCGGCGGCGATGGCGTCGTGCGGGAGCTCGAGGCGCTCGCGGAGATGACCTTTTCGCTGATCGGTGAGCGCCGCCGGCACGGACCGCGCGGGGCCAGCGGCGGCGCGGCCGGAGCGCCGGGACGAGATCTGCTCGACGGCCGGCCACTGCCCGGCAAGATCACCGGTACGCTGCACGCTGGTCAGCGGCTGCGCGTCGAAACGCCCGGCGGAGGAGGATTTGGAGATGTCCGCACCTGATCGAGACGCACACGAGCGGATCGGCTTCCTCGGCCTCGGGATCATGGGCTCGCGTATGGCCGCGAACTTGGGACGCGCCGGGTTCCCGCTCACGGTTTGGACTCATACTGCGGGCAAGGCGGAGCGCTGGGCCTCCGAGCACGGAGCCATCGCTCGCGCCACGCCGGCCGAGGTCGCGCGCGACAGCGACATCGTCATCAGCATGGTGGTCGACGGCGAGCAGGTGGCGTCGGTCCTGTTGGGCGAGCACGGCGTCATCGAGGCGGCGCACGCGGGCCTGCTGTGCGTCGACATGTCCACGATCGCGCCCTCGGACACCCGACGCGTAGCCACGGTCCTCGGCGAGACCGGCGTGGGCATGCTCGACGCCCCGGTCACGGGCTCCTCGCCCCGCGCGCAGGCCGGCACGCTGGCGATCATGGCCGGCGGCGCGCCCGAGGATTTCGCGCGTGCGCGGCCCGTGCTGGAGGTGATGGGCGAGCTGATCGTGCATGTGGGCGAGCTGGGACAGGGCGAGATGCTGAAGCTGATCAACAACGCCCTTGGCGCCGCGAACGCGGCCGCGCTCGCCGAGGCGCTGCTGCTCGCCCGAGCCACGAACATCGATCTCGACGCGTTCGAGCGGGTCGTCTCGCGCGGCTCGGGCGCCTCGGCCCAGCTCGAGCTCAAGGCCGGCGCGATGCGCGAGCACGACTTCACGACGCTCTTCAAGACCGCCCACATGCTCAAGGACGTTCGTCTCTGCCTGGAGGAAGCACAGGCCGCGGGAATGCCGTTCCCCGGCGCCTCGCACGCGCGGGACCTGCTCGCGGCCACGATGGGCCGCGGTCACGGCGAGGATGACTATGCGGCGATGATCGAGGCCGCCGAGGGGCTCGCGGGACGCCGGCTGTAGCGAGCTCCGGCACTTGACTGGCTCGTCAGCCAGGCTTCAATTGGGCCTGCAAATCCAACAGTTGTCCAAAAAAACGGCCAATTTGCAGGGGATTTGGGATTTACGCCTGGTTTTCGTATCTTTAAGCACCCCATGCGTTCTCCTCGGGCGACGCAAACGGTACATATCCCGACGTTCCTTCCCACGCTTAAGCTCACGCATGCCAATTGCTTTCAAAGAATGGGCTGTCACCGTCCGCGCCCTCGCGGAAGGCGAGCAGCTCGTAACGCTCCGTAAGGGCCTCTCCCAGCCGCCAGAGAAGCCGTTCAGGCTCGCCCACGAACGGTTCTTCCTGTACCCCACCTTCGACCACCAGCCGGGCGACCTCGTGCGGGAGTCTCACCAGCCCGAGTTGCGCCGTGCGCTCGAGGAGGGGGTCTGGAGCGACGGCGAGCCGCCACTTCACACGTTCAGCTCGGGCGCCCCGGTCCAGCAGCCGGACCGAGTCCGGATCCGCGCCTGGGCGGAAGTGACCGATCACTTCACCACCACCGACCCGCGGTGCGTGGACGCGCTGTCGCCGTTCTACGTGTGGACGCCCGACTACGCGGAAAAGCGCCTTGGCTGGCGCCGTCCTCAGCCGCTGCACGTGCTGCTCCTGCGCACATACAGGATCCCGCGTCCCGTGACCGTGAAGGTCAAGGATGACTATCTGGGCGCCGCGGCCTGGGTCGAGCTTCAGCGCGAATTGCCCTTCGAGGGCACTCCGGTCCTCTCCGACGCCGAGTTCGAGCGCGCGTCCGAGGAGATCCGCGCGATCACCAGTGACGCCGGCCAGCCGGTCCTGGTTTAAGCGCCCGGGCCCCCCGCCCGCTCCTCCCACGCCAGCGCTTCGCGAGCCGCCTCCGCTCCCGATTCGGGCACCAGCACGTCACGCGGCCCCGCGGCCAGCGATTCGGCGACGTCGAAGCCGGCTGAGCGGCGCAGCATGCAGGGGATTCCCTCCTCGAGCAGCAGTCCCTCGATGAACTCCGCCTCGGGCTGGTTGGCGGCGCGCACGACCTTCACGAGCTTGCCCTCGGCGTACTGCGGCTTGATCTTGCGGGCTCGCCGCTGGCGCGCGCTGGCCGGGGGCTCGCGACCTCCCGGCTGCACGAGCGGCATCCCGCAGGACTCGCAGAAGCGCTCGCTCGGAAGATGCGCGCGAGCGCAGCTCGGACAGATGAGAGCGCTCTCGGCCATCACAGCACCTGCAGTCCGACGTGCCGTACCTTGCCGTCCTCGATCAGAAAGCAGCGCACCTCGGGCTCGGTGTCGGCGAGACCGACGATCACCCACTCGAGGCCAGGCCAGTTCGCCGCGAAGTTGATGTCGGTCTGTGACGGATAGGGCTCGGTGTGGGTGTGCGAGTGGTAGATCGCCCCAAGCTCCCAGCCTTCGTCCTCGAACTCGTTCAAGGTCCTCAGCAGCTCCCTGCCGTCGATCTCGAAGCGCGTTCGGCTGGCGAATACGTTCCTGGCACGGTGAACTCGAACCGCAAGCGGCGAACCCTCGGCCGAGGCGCGGTCGTAGGCGACCATGCCGCAGCACTCCAGGTCGTACTCCTCGCGTGCGTGCGCGAGTACGTCCGCAAGAAGAGCCGCCGGGATCACCATCTCGGGGCTAACGCGGGCTGCTACCACCACACGGTCGACTCGAGGTTCTCGACCTCGTCGACTGGCAGCGTGTAGATGCCGCTTGAGAGGTACTTCCAGCCGTCGTCGGCGACGACGAAGACGACGTTCCCCTCCTCGAGCTCACCCGCGATCCGCACGGCGATGCTCGCGATCGCGCCGGTGGAGACGCCCGCGAACAGCGACTCCTCCTCAAGCAGCTTGCGGGTCCAGATGATCGCGTCACGGTTGGTCACGAAGATCTTGCGGTCCAGCACCGAGAGGTCGATGATCGGTGGGATGAAGCCGTCGTCGAGCGAACGCAGGCCCTGCACGGGCTCGCCCTGCATCGGCTCCGCGGCGACGATCTTGACGGCGTCACCGAACGTCTCCTTCAGGCGCCGGCCGTTGCCCATCAGCGTGCCCCCCGTGCCCAGCCCGGCCACGAATGCGGCGACCTCATCGAGCTCCTCGAGGATCTCAGGGGCGGTCCCGAAATAGTGCGCGTTCGGATTGGCCTGGTTGCCGTACTGGTATGGCATGTAATAGGAGGTGTCCGCGGCGGCCATCTCGAGCGCCATCGCAACGGCGCCGTTGGACCCCTCGGAGCCCGGTGAGTAGACAATCTCCGCTCCGTACATCTGCAGCAGCTGTGTGCGCTCGGGCGTGACGTTCTCGGGCATCACCACCTTCAGCGGGTAGCCCCTGCGCGAGCAGATCATCGCCAGCGAGATGCCGGTGTTGCCTGAGGTTGGTTCGAGGATCGTCTGCCCCGGGGCGATCGCGCCCTTCTCCTCGCCGTCCTCGATCAGCGCGCGAGCCACCCTGTCCTTGACCGAGCCCGTCGGGTTGCGCGACTCGAGCTTCGCCCAGATGTCAACGCCGGGCTTCGGCGAGAGCCGCGGCAACTCGATCAGCGGCGTATTGCCGATCGCCTGAACGATGTCTCCATACCGCCCGCCGCATGGCCGGTTCCTGAGCCGCTCGGCCGCCATTACTTCACGGAATATAGCGGGGTCGCCGCGGGGTGGTGTCTCAGTTTGACGTTGTCTCGTCCTGGATCTAAGCTCGCGCAATGCGTCAATGGTCGCGATGGCAACGGCTTGTGGTCGCAGTCGGTGGATTGTCGCTCGCATTGGCCTCAGCGTTGCGCGGTCCTGCATGGCTATGGGATCTTTCGTTGGCCGCATTCGTGGTCGGTTTTATCCTGGCGTCCGTCGAGCCGGCTCTTAGAAGGCGTCGGGGGCGCGGAACGCTCTAGTCGGCCAGCCTCGCGATCTCCTCGGCGGTCCAGATGTGATCCGCGATACCCGCCGCCATCGCGGGCGTCTGCTTGATCGCGGCGCAGTCGTCCTGGGGCAGCGAGAGCGTCGTGTGCGGCCGTGCGAAGTTGTAGTGCATGAAATGGATCGCGATGGCGGCCATGTGGTGGTCGAGCTTCTTTGAGAAGCCGTTGGTAAGCCGCGTGAACCGGCGCATCCCCATACGCATCGTGAGGTTCTGGCGCTCGACGTAGCTGGTCGAGATCCTGGCCGGGTCGGGGTTACCACGGTCGACCCGGACGCGCGCTCCGGTGCAGATCGGCGGGCTATAGCGGCCAACGCTTCGATCCGTCGCGAAGGTCTTGATGAGCTGCGCGAAGTCGATGTTGTGGCGGAACGCCAACCCGACCGCGTTGGGATAGGAGCCGTGTCCGTCCGTCGTTAGCTGAATGCGGCCGGTCAGCCGGTCGCTCAGGTCAAGCATGAACGCTTCGGCGTCCTCGTTCTGGCGACCACCGACGTACCAGGACACGATCAGCTTCGTGTCGGCGTCGAGCGCGGTCCACGTCCACACATCCCCGACTCCGAACTGGCCCTTCAGCTCCTCGGGCACATTGCGCTGCTTGCTGTAGACGAACGACCAGATCTCGTCCGCCTCGATCGTCTTGCACGGCAGATCCCGCAGAGTGCGGTCCTGGTAGGCGGCGCAGGCCTCGCCCACGTCCAGCAGGAGCTTTGTCACGGTGTTGATCGAGCAGCCGACGATGCGGCTGGTCGCGCCCAGGCTGGTGCCGTCGGTTAGCAGCGAGATGATCTGTGCTCGCTTCTCGATGGGCAACCTGTTCATACTGAACATTATGCTTGACCGCTCTGGCTTTGTCAAGGTTGATATCATCTGCGATCGATGATAGTATCAATGCTCGGCAGCGAAGCTATGTATATATCAATATGACCGTATTCAAGATTCCCAACCCATCCCTTGAAGAAGAAACCGCCCTAGCGCGGATCGAAGACCTGCGCCGCGAGCTGCGCCACTACGTGGCCGAGCCGAAGCGTTGGGTCGGGCAGATCCGGCGCGTTCTCGCCGCCAAAGCGATCCAGGGGTCGAACAGCATCGAGGGCTTCAACGTCTCCGTCGAGGACGCCATCGCCGCCATCGAGGACGATGAGCCCTCCGAGGCGACCCGCGAAAACTTCCAGGCCAACCAGGGCTACCGGCGAGCGATGACCTACGTCCTCCAACTCGCCCACGACGAACACTTCTCCTACAGCTCGCAGGTGATCAGCAGCCTGCACTTCATGATCGCCGAGCACTCGCTGAACGCCGGCCCGGGGCTGTGGCGACCCGGCCCGATATGGGTTCGCAACGACGCCACCGGGAGCGTCGTCTACGAGGCCCCTGACGCTGAACAGATCCCGACGCTGATCGACGAGCTGGTCAGCCAGCTC